>NC_013204.1:1952500-2252500 GCF_000024265.1 Eggerthella lenta DSM 2243
GCGCCCTGCTCGCGGCAGAGCGTGCGGAACGCCTCGTCGCTCACGCCCGCCATGGGGGCGAGCAGCAGACGGCGGCTCCGGAAGAACGCGTGCATATCCTCCATGGCGCTACGAAGCCATGATCTCGGCCATGTTGACCAAGACGAACCCCAGCAGCACTACGATGCCCACGACGGCGATCAAACAACCGCAGCCCAGCGCGAGCTTGGTGCCGCCCGACGTGGCGGCGCGCATCTCGTCCTTCGCGGCCTTCTTCTCGTCGAACGGGTCGTCCAGCCAATCGAAATCGTCTTTGCGTGCCATGCTCTCAACCTATCTGCATCAGTCGTCCACCTTCAGGATGGCCATGAACGCCTCCTGCGGAACTTCCACGTTGCCGATGTTCTTCATGCGCTTCTTGCCGGCCTTCTGCTTTTCCAGCAGCTTGCGCTTGCGGCTGATGTCGCCGCCGTAGCACTTCGCCAGCACGTCCTTGCGCTTCGCCTTCACCGTCTCGCGCGCCAGCACGCGCCCGCCGATGGCTGCCTGGATGGGCACCTCGAACATCTGGCGCGGAATGATCTCCTTGAGTTTCTCCGTCAGCACGCGTCCGCGATCGTACGCCTTGTCCTTGTGCACGATGAACGACAGCGCGTCGATGGGCTTGCCCGAAAGCAGTATGTCCAGCTTCACCAGCTTCGAGGGCTTGTAGTCGTCGAAGTCGTAGTCGAGCGAGGCGTAGCCCTTCGTGTTCGACTTAAGCTTATCGAAATAGTCCATGATAAGCTCCGACAACGGGATCTCCCACAGCATCTCCACCGTCGTGGGAGACAGATAGTTCATGGTGACGAAGGTGCCGCGCCGTGCCGTGGTCAGCTCCATGACCGCGCCCACGTAGTCGGGCGGAATGAGGATCTTCGCCTTGAGATAGGGTTCCTCGATGCGATCGATCTCGCCGGGATCGGGCATCTCCTGGGGCGAGTGCAGCGAAATCATCTCGCCGCCCTGGCGGTACACGTGGTATTCCACGCTTGGCGCCGTTGCCAGAAGGTCGAGGTCGAACTCGCGCTCGAGGCGCTCCTTGATGACCTCCATGTGCAGCAGGCCTAAAAAGCCCACGCGGAAGCCGAAGCCCAGCGCGTGCGACTTCTCCGGCTCCCAAGCCAGCGCCGGGTCGTTGAGCGACAGCTTCTCGAGCGCCTCCTTCAGAGGCTCGTACTGGTCGCCGTCGAGGGGGAACAGGCCCGTGTACACCATGGGCTTGGCGTCGCGGTATCCCGGCAGCGGCTCATCCACGCCGCCGCGCACGGCGGTGATGGTATCGCCCACCTTCACCTGGCGCACGTCCTTCAGGCCGGTGACCAGGTAGCCCACCTCGCCCACCGACAGCTCCGGCAGCGGCGTCTCGGCCGGGCGGCGTGCTCCCACCTCTTCCACCAGCACCTCGGTACCGGTGGCCATCATGAGCACCCTGTCGCCCTTCTTCACGGCGCCGTCCACCACGCGCACGAGCGCCACCACGCCGCGGTACGGATCGAAGTACGAATCGAAGATGAGCGCGCGCAAGGGGGCGTCGGCGTCCCCGACGGGCGCGGGAATGTTGTACACCACGGCCTCCAGCAGATCGTGCACGCCCTCGCCCGTTTTGCCGGACGCGAGCACCGCATCGTCGGCGGGGATGGCCAGGCCCTCCTCGATCTCCTCGCGCACGCGGTCGGGCTCGGCCGCGGGAAGGTCTATCTTGTTGATGAGCGGGATGATGTCGAGGTTCGCGTTCATGGCCATCATGGCGTTGGCCACGGTCTGCGCCTCCACGCCCTGGGTGGCGTCCACCACGAGCACGGCGCCCTCGCACGCGGCGAGGCTTCGGCTCACCTCGTAGGTGAAGTCGACGTGGCCGGGCGTATCGATGAGGTTGAACTGGTAGGTCTGGCCGTCGTCGGCCGTGTAGTCCACGCGCACGGCCTGGCTTTTGATGGTGATGCCGCGCTCGCGCTCGATGTCCATGCTGTCGAGCAGCTGGGCCTGCATGTCGCGGCTGGCCACCGTGCCCGTGAGCTCGAGGACGCGGTCGGACAGCGTCGACTTGCCATGGTCGATGTGCGCGATGATGGAGAAGTTGCGGATGAAGTTCGGATCGGTGGTCATAGCCTGTCTTTCAAATGACGCGCGCTCGCACGCATGCGGGCGCTTCGGGAAAACGGAGCCTATTCTACCCTATTCGCGCGCTGCGGACAGGGTTCGCGCGCTACAGTTCCACGACAGCGGTCGCATCGCTCGCGGAATCGACGCGCACGAGCTTGGCGCGAGCCTTGTCGCCCTCGTCCAGACACAGCGCCCAGAGGCCGTCCTCCAGCTCCACGACCGCCTCTCCCCCGTCCAAGGCGACGGACGAATCGATCACAGGCACGAAACCCGAGCCGTCCTCGGCAGTGAACACGGGTCGCGCGACGACGGCAACCGCGGCTCCCGATGTCTTGACCTGCACCCGCGACCCGCTCTCAACGGTTTCCGAGGGCACCGTCGCTCCTTCGTAGACGGGCTTCTCGTCGGAATGGCATGAGGAGCAGGCGACGTTCCGGTCGATCACCTGATGCTGGGACGCGCCGGAGCATCCTGCGAGGGTCACAGCGCCCATGAGGGGCAGCGCGGCGGCGGCCAGTACGCGGACGGGCAAGCGAAAGTCGCAACGGTGCATGGAAGGCTCCTTTTCCCAGGTTGATGGAGAAACGTGCGCGATTTTGCATTTGTGCGTGAAAAAGCGCTCAACGTTTGCTATTCTATCGCATTGTGTATCCGGCAAATACGTTCGCGCGATGGTTTCATCGCCGATCTGCAGACGTGGCTGCGCTTCAAGATTCGTACGTGCCGGTGACCGATTGGTCCGCGAAACAGAGAAATCCCGCCTGTTTCACCATGCATCGAGGCTGCCCGCCTGCGCGGGCGCGCCATGGTTCCCCCGAAGGGGATCGCATGCGAGGCTGTCGTCACCGTGCAGTTGCGACTCTCGAGATCGCCAAACGCTCCGCATCGCCGGAAACGCACGGTATCAGACAGGTTTTGCAAATTGGAGGAACATCACCCATGGCGAACATCAAAAGCCAGAAGAAGCGCATCATCACCAACGAGAAGTCCCGCATGCGCAACCGCGCGGTCAAAAGCGAGCTCAAGACCGCGACCCGTCGCATGAAGGACGCCGTCGCCGCCGGCAACGGCGCCGAGGCCTACGCCGCCGCGTGCGCCGCGTGCCGCCTGATGGACAAGGCCGCCTCGAAGGGCGTCATCCACAAGAACCAGGCTGCGAACCGCAAGAGCGGCATCATGGCCCTGGCCAACACGGTTGCCACCGACGCCGATCGCGCCGCCTACGTGAAGCCGGCCAAGAAGGAGCAGAAGACCGGCTCCAAGAAGGCCGAGCGCAAGGCCGCCCGTCTCGCCGAGATGAAGGCCGCTTCCGAAGAGAAGGCCAAGCGCCGCGAGAAGCAGCTCAAGGAAGAGGCCGCCGCTCAGAAGCGCAAGGCCAAGGAAGCCGAAGAGGCCGCCAAGGCCGAGGCTGCCGAAGGCGCCGAGGAAGCTGCCGCCGAATAACGATCCATGCGCATACGGCACTCGCCCTGCGATCCGTCCGCATATCAAGAGCGAAGGAGCCCCGGAAATCCGGGGCTCCTTCGCGTTAGAGGGCTGTTATCCTGAGCGGAAACCGCGGATTGTCCCCGCTGTCATCCCGAGCGAGCGTTCTGCTTGCATTTTTGACGACAACCTGAAACGCTAGCGCCTCGCCGTCACCGCCAGCACCCAGTCCAGGAAAGCGCTCCTGGGATCGGCGCCGCTCTTCATCGCGCGCTCGGTGTCACGCGAAGAGATGATGGCGCGCCGCAGTTCGGCGGCAGTGAAGCCGCGGGCCCAGTTGACATGGTTCTTCACGCGCCAGTCGGGCGCTTTGAGCGCCGCGGCCACGCCGCGGGGATTGCCGCGATCGGCCATCGAGCGCGCGCAGACAAGCTCGCGCAGACGCGTCGTGCACATGGCCAGCAGCGCGTGGGGCGACACGGAATCCATACGACCCAGGTACAGCAGGCACTTGCGCACGTCTCGCGCCGCAAAGGCGTCGACGAACTCCCAAGGCTTCACCTCGGCGGTGCGGCTGACCATGTCGACGATCTCGTGCTCGTTCACCGCGTCGGTGCCGCGATGCGCGAGCGCGATCTTTTTGAGCTCGCTGTCGAGATGCACCGTGTCCTCGCCGACGAGGTCGACGAGCTTGACGGCTGCGCCCTCGGTGAGCGTGACGCCGTGGGTCACGGCCATCGAGCGCACCGTTCGGGGCAGCTCGTAGCGCTTGAGCGGTGCGCAATCGATAACCGCCGTCTTGCCGCAGGCGGCCACGGCCTTGTACAGGCGCGTGTTCTTCGCCAGCTTCTCGGCGACGAGCGCGAGCACCGTGGAGCCGTTCGGCGAACCGAGATAGCTCACGAGCTGTTCGGCATCGGCTTTCTTCAGCTTGTCGGCCGCGCGCACCTCCACGAGACGCACGGGGCTCGCGAACGGCACGGTGTTGCAGGCCGTGACGATGTCGCCGCCCTGCGCCGTCTCGCCGTCGAACTCGTCGGCGTTGAACGACAGATCGCCCATCGAGGACAGGCGCGCGCGTAGGCGCTTCATCACGGTGTCGCGCTTGAGCGCGTCCTCGCCTACGATAAGGTAGACGGGCAGCAGCGGAGCTTCTTGTTTCTTTTGAGTAGCCATGCCGTTCATTCTAACGCAGGGTATCCACCTCGATCCGGTCGGCGGTCAATTTGCACGAAACATCTCCCTGCTCGTCGGTGCGGAAGACGCGTGCGCCCGCGGCCTCGAGCCGATCGAGCGTGTCCTGCGCCGGATGGCCGTAGCGGTTGCGCGCCCCTGCGCTGACCAACGCGATGCGAGGAGAAAGGACGGCGGCCTCCTCGTCGTCGAGGGCGTTCTTGGATCCGTGATGGCCCACCTTGTAGAGGTCGACGGAGTCCACAAGCCCTTCGTCGATGAGCGCGCGCAGCTGGTCGCGCTCGGCGTCTCCCGTGAAAAGCGCACGCCACTCGGATGCGCCGTCGCCGTCGATGTCCGCATCGGCGACAAGGCACAGGCTGTCGGCGTTGCCCCCTTCGTCGGAGAACCGCTCGGGCCACACTGTCTGCAAGTCGAAGGAGCCCACCTGAAGCGCATCTCCCTGCCGAAGCCCGACGACTCCCCCGTCGCCCGCGAGCTTGCGCGCGTCGGCGACGAGCGAGACGCACGCTTCGCAGCCGCACGAGAGCGCGTCCTGGGCGACGAGCACGCGTCGCACGTCCACGACGCCCGCAAGCGAGGCGAGCGATCCTTTATGGTCGTCGTCGCCGTGGGTGATCACCACCGCGTCGAGGCGGTACGCTCCATGCCGTGCGAGCGCCTCGCGCAGCATCCTGTCCTGGTTGCCGGTGTCGATCAGGACGGCCGTCCCCCGGCTCCGCACCAGGAACGCGTCGCCCTGCCCCACGTCCAGCATGACGATCTCGTCGCCCGAAAGGCGCGGGGCGACGACGACCGTCCCGATCATGACGCACGCCGCCGCCGCGACCAGACCGAACGCGCGACGACGGCTCGGACGCGGCCACGCCAGCCACAGCGCCGCCGCGCATGCCGCCGACGCCAGAAGCGCCCCGGCGAGGGGCACGCTCGCAGGCAGGCTCGCGTAGGGGACGCTCGCGAGCGCGCGCACGACGGCAGTGAGGGCGCCTGTGCCCATCGACGCGAATCCGATCAACGCCGGCGCGACGGCAGGAACGGCCAAGGATGCCAGCACCGCCGCGAACCCGCCGGCGCAGACTACGGGAAACAGCGGCGCGGCCGCTACGTTGGCCAGCGGCGCCACAACCGGCACCTGCGAGAACAGCGATGCGGCGAGCGGCGCGGCCGCAAGGCTCGAAGCGGCGGTAAGCGAGAGCGCCTCGCGCGCCAGGCGCGGAGCGCGCTGGAAGCACTGCGCGATCCACGCCTGGAAAAGCCCTGCGAACAGTACGATGCCGAGCGTCGAGAGCGCCGACAGCGCGAACGAGACCGCCAGCGCCGTGCGCGGATCGAGCGCGATGCAGCCGATCATGCATACGGCCAGCGCGCTGAGCGCCGCCGGCCGCCGCCGCGCCGTGAACGCGAACATGCCGGCGAACGCCATGACGGCCGCGCGCACGGCCGACGAGGGCGCGGCCGCCAGCACGAGGAAGCCCAGCAGAAACGACGCCTGCAGGACGGCTCCGGCGCGCCGGGGAACGCGCAGCGCACGCAAGAGCGCGGCTGCGCAGCCGGCGACGATGGACAGGTGCGCCCCCGACACCGCCACGAGATGCGCAAGCCCGCTGGTCTGGTAGGCGGCGTACGCGTCACCTACCTCGAGGGCGCCGCGCCATCCGCACACGAGCGCGGCGAGCACCGCGGCCCCGTCGTCGGTCCCCTCGTCGGCGATCAGGTCGATCGCGCGATTGCGAAGCCCTGTCAAGATACCGAGGGCGTCGGCACGCTCGCAGCTCACGACTCGGCGCGCCGTGCCTTCGAGCACCGCGCCCTGCCGCCAGCAGTATGCCGCCGACGACCCGCCCGGCGCGGAGAGCGTCGCGTCGGCCTCCAGCACGTCGCCGTAACGCGGAGGGTCCTCGCCTTCCTCGAACCTAAGCCGCACCGTAACGGCTCCGATGTCGGGAAGGTTCGCGCGCGCGAAGCACGTTGCGCCATAAGGGCCCTGCGAACCGTCGGCTGCGACTTCGAATCGCCAGCGTCCCGAAAGGCCGTCGCCTTGCAGCTGCGCCTCGTGCTGCGCGGCCGCGCACCCGCCTGCGAGCGCGATGCCGAGCGCGGCTCCCAGCAGCGCGGCCCACGCGATCGGCACCGGCAGCCGCCATAGCGCGAAAGCGCATGCGACGCTCGCGACGATGCCGGCCGCGCCGACGGCGAGGCATGCGCCGGCATCCCAGGATCCGGATGCGGCCAGCACCGCCGCGCACGATGCCCACAGCGAAAGCGCGCAGGCCAGCACAGGCGGCAGCGCCGGGCGCGGAGGAAGCGCGACCGGTTTGCCCCGCGCAGCGCCCCTCATCCCACGCATACGAGATCGGCCAGATCGGCGAACTTCTTGTCCCCGATGCCGGACACGCGCTTGAGATCCTCCACCGTGCGGAAGGGGCCGTTCGCCTCACGGTCGGCCACGATCTTCTCCGCCGTGGACGGCCCCACGCCAGGCAGCGCATCGAGCTCGGCCGCCGTCGCCCGATTGAGGTCGATCTTGCCGCCCGTCGGCGAAGCAGCCGCCCTGGAGCCCGCATCGCCGCCGTCCACGGCCGCGCCCGGCTCCAAGACAGCCTCCTCCTGCGACGGCACGACGATCTGCTCGCCGTCCGCGAGCACGCGTGCCAGGTTGAGCGCGTCGCGGGCGGCTCCGTCGGCGAACCCTCCGGCCGCGTCCACCGCGTCCTGCACCCGCGCGCCCTCCGCCAGCTCTCGCACCCCCGGTTCGACCACGGCGCCTCCCACGTGCACGAAGACGGTTCGCGCCTCCACGGAAGCGGCGCCGTCCTCGTCGGTACCGTCGGAAGTCGCCGCGCCGTCGTCGCGAGAGAGCGAGAAGCCGTCCGACGTTCCGGCCTTGACCAGCGCTCCTCCCGCCGCGATGAGCACGATGGCCGCGAGCGCCGTCACGCCCACGAGCACCGGCAGGCGCACGCCGGTCAGGTGCGCCTTCGCCCGCCACGACTCCGCCCGCTCTGCAAACCCCATGCCGCCCCCTCGCCCGTCGCCGATTCCTCTCCTTCCATGATAGCGACTCCGACTCACGCGCCGATGGCGCAGATCCAGCGAAACGCGCCGCGTTTTCCAGCGCACCTTCCACGCGTTTCCAACGCCGATTCCACGCGCCGTCGATGCCGATCCAGCGCGGTTTCCACCTGCCGCGCCAACGAATCCCACGCGCATATCACGCGCGAGGAGTACCCCGCTTCTCGTCAGCTCGAATACAAGCTGCGCTGGGCCCGTCATCCTGATCGGGGCACCGCAGGTCGTCATCCTGAGCAGAGCGCGCAGCGCGGAGTCGAAGGATCCCGTGCGGTGCCAGCCGCGGCGCTTCCAGCTGATGCCGCACGGGATCCTTCGACTCCGCGCTGCGCGGGGCCTCCCTGGGCTCGCTTCGCGTGCTCGGGAGTTCGACAGTCCGCTGGACTGTCGAATGCTCGCGCTCGCTCAGGATGACAGGGCGAGAGCTGCGTTCGCTCGGGACGACGAAACGGGGCAAGAGAAAGCGGCGCCCCCGAGGTATTTCCCGGGGACGCCGCTTTTGCGAGCTTCTGCAACCGGCCGCGCTCAGGAAGCGCGTTTCTTCTTCGGCTTGTAGGCGGGGCAGGCGTAGTCGCGAACCTCTGCGGCGTCGGCGATCTCGGGTACCCAGCGCTCGATGGGCAGCGCGGCCTCGGCTTCCAACACCACGGGCAGCTTCGCATGCGTCTCCGGACTGCGCGGCATGAACAGCGTGCAGCAGTCGGGCGCATCCTGCGACGAGATCTCGAACGAGCCCAAACGCTCGGCTTCGGCGATGATCTCCAGCTTGTCGGTGCCGATGAGCGGACGAAAGACGGGCAGGTCAACCGCCGCGTCAGTGCAGCGGATGTTGTCGAGCGTCTGCGAGGCAACCTGACCCAGGCTCTCTCCCGTCACCAGCGCTCCCGCGCGCTCGCGGCGTGCGATCTCCTCAGCCACCTTGAACATGAGACGACGGTACATGATGACGCGCAGCTCGGGCGGCACGGTCAGCGCGATCTCGCGCTGGTAGTCGCCGAACGGCACCGCGTACACGCGAGCGATGCAGCCCGTGCGCTCCAGCACCTGCGCGATGTCGTCCACGAGGTACTCGCTGGCATCGGATGTTTGAGGTCGTCCGGAGAAGTGCACGCCTATGCACACCGCGCCGCGCCGCGCGAGCTTCCACGTCGCCACCGGCGAGTCGATGCCCGACGACAGCAGGCTCACGACCAGGCCCGAACTGCCCACCGGCAGCCCTCCCACGCCCGGCAGCGAGCGCGCGTACACGTACGCCGCGTTCTGCACCACCTCGACGCCCACCGTAACGTCGGGCTTCTTCATCTTAACGGACTTCTCGGGGTGCGCGGCGCACAGCGCCGAGCCGATGATCTGGTTCATGTCCATCGAACCCGTGGCGAAATCGGTGTGGTTGCGCCGCGCCGCCACCTTGAACGTGTCGAACTCGCCCGCCTCGGCCATCGCCGCGAGCGCCGCCTCCGTCATCTCGTCGAGGTCGCGCTCGCACTTGAAACCGCACGACACGCGCGCTACGCCCGGCACCTTGCCGATGACGTCGGCCGCCTCCTTCGCGGTGGTCCAATCGGTGCCCTCACGCAAGAACACGCACAAACGGCCCGCGATGCGATGGATAACGACCACGGGGAAAGGCTTCAGCAGCGCTTCGAGGTTCTTGAGCAACCTCATCTCGAACGTCGATCGATTGTGCCCCTTGAGCCCGATCTCGTGGTAATGGACCAAGCAGATGCGTTGGAATTCAGTCATGGATATCCTTCGATGCAGAGAGATCGCGCGTAGCGCGAAACGAACACGCAGGTTGGCGCAGCACGTCAGCGAGAAGCCCCGAGGCGCCTTGCAATGCCGCGAAAGCCCGAGGAAGCGTACTTCCGTACGCGACGAGGGCTTGGAGCGGCAAGGCGCGGTGCCTCGGGGCTTCGCAGCGTCGAGCAGTTCCGTCGGCCGTAGGCCGACGGAATCTCTTAGTGGTAGTTGACGTCGATGGAGTTGGGATCGTACGACACTTCGCCGCGGGCGATTTCGTTGAAAGCCAGCGACAGCGGCTTCTTGTCGGCCGCGCGCGCGATCTCGACCGCCGTCTGCAGCTGGATGGCGCGGTCGCGCTGGCCGCGCATCATGTCGTTGATGTCGTGCGCGCGCTTGGAAGCGAGCGCGCACAGCAGGAAACGATCGTTGTCAGTCTCGTTCAACAGGACGTCGATCTTCGGTTCGATAATGCTCATATGCGTGTTAACCTCGTATTTTCTCGGCTTGTTCGTTGACGTAGCCCGCTAATGCGCGGACAGCTTCGTCCAAATCGTCGTTTACCAGCCGTATATCATACTCCATTTTACGGGAAAGCTCCACCCGCGCCGTCTCCATCCGCGTGGCGATGGCCTCCTCCGTCTCTGTTCCGCGGCCGCGAAGGCGCGCTTCCAGCACGTCAAGCGACGGCGGCTCGATGAAGACGAGATGCGCCGAAGGGAACTTGTCGCGCACCTGGAATCCTCCCTGAACGTCGATTTCCAGGATAACCTGATCGCCGCACGCGATGTGCTCCTCGACGGTAGCGCGGGGCGTGCCGTAGCAGTTGCCGCCGTACGTCGCCCATTCCAGCAGGCCGTCCTCGTCGACGAGCTCCTGGAATTCCTCAGGGGACGCGAAGCGGTAGTGGACGCCATCCACTTCTCCCTCGCGCGGCTTGCGCGTGGTAACCGACATGGACACCCAAGCATCGGGGATCTCGCGCAAAAGACGGGCCACCAGCGTGCCCTTGCCAGCACCCGATGGCCCCGAGATGACGAACAGATTGCCGTGGCGCATAGGTGCGGTTAGCCCAAGCGCTCCAGCAGGGCGGTCTGCTGACGCTCGCCCAGACCGCGCAGACGGCGGCTCTCGGCAATCTGGAGCTCCTTCATGATCTTCTCAGCCTTGGCCTTGCCGTAGCCGGGAAGCGTCTCGATGAGGGTGGAAACCTTCATACGGCCCACGACCGGATCGTTCTTCATTTCAAGAACCTTCTCGAGCGTGAGCTTGCCGGACTTCAGGTCATCGCGAACCTCGGCGCGCTTGATGCGAGCCGCCTTCGCCTTTTCCAAAGCCGCCTGACGCTCTTCAGGGCTGAGTTGAGGAATAGCCATCGTGTTATCTCCTTCTGTTCCAAAACGATTCCGTGATACTATCACGCATTCGCCCACTTCACCTTGTCTTTTCCTACAAATCCTAAAAATTTCAGTGCGTGGTCACACATTCTAGAAGCAGTTGGCTCCTTTGTCGACCATTCGTCGCCCAACCGTCATTTTCCCAGACCGCACGCAAGTTCGACGGGGCGCCTACAGCTCGGCCGCGATGGACTCGAATGCAGCCGCCGGATCGGCCGCCTGCGTGATGGGACGCCCGATGACGATGTGCGACGCACCGTTGGCGAACGCCTGGGCAGGCGTGGCCACGCGGCTCTGATCGCCGCGATCGCTGCCCGCAGGGCGCACGCCCGGCGTGACGATGTAGGCGTCCGGACCCAGGATCTCGCGCAGACGCGCAGCCTCCTTCGGAGACGCCACCACGCCGGAGATGCCGGCGCGCTTGGCCTGCTCGGCCAGCACGACCACCTGGTCGGCCATGGCGCGGCTTACGCCCGTTTCGGCCAGAGCCGCATCGTTCATGCTGGTGAGAACCGTAATTCCCAGCGTCGCCGGCGCATCGTGACCGTACTCGGACGCTGCGCGCTCGGCGCCCTTCTGCGCCGCAGCCATCATGTCGACGCCGCCCACCGTGTGCATGGTCAGCATATCGGCCCCGCTGCCGGCCGCGGCGTACGCGGCGCCCTCCACCTGGTGCGGAATGTCGTGGAACTTGAGGTCGAGGAACACCTTGAAGCCGCGCTCCTTGAGCGCGTACACGATGGCCGGGCCGTTCGCGTAGAACAGCGTCATTCCCACCTTCATCCACGTCGCCTTGCCCTGCAGCTGGTCCGCGAGGTCGAAGGCCTCTTCGATGCCGCAGTCGAGCGCCACGATCACGCGATCGCGCGCGGGAACCTCTTCGAACGAACTCACCATTCCAAAGCTCCTATCAGTTGCTGCACGTCTTCGATGCCGTGCCTTTCGCAATACTGCGCCATTCCGTCGATGATTTCAACCGTGGCGTGCGGATTCACGAAATTCGCGGTGCCGACGGCCACCGCCGTGGCCCCGGCCAGCATGAACTCCACCGCGTCGGTCGCGCACGAGATGCCGCCCATGCCGAGCAGCGGCACGTCGACGGCCTGGTGAACCTCCCACACCATGCGCAGCGCCACAGGCTTGACGGCCGGGCCCGACAGTCCGCCCACGCCGCGCGCGAGCTGCGGTCGGCGGCGCTCCGCATCGATGGCCATGCCCAGAAGCGTGTTGATGAGCGACAGCGCGTCGGCGCCGGCCGACACTGCGGCGCGCGCGATCTCGGTCACGTCGGTGACGTTCGGCGTGAGTTTCACGATGAGCGGGCGCTTCGTGGCGGCGCGGCACCGGGACACGACCGCCTCGACGCTGTCCGTGCACGTGCCGATGGTCATGCCGCCCGCGTCCACGTTCGGGCACGAGATGTTCACCTCGTACGCGTCCACCGGCACGTCTTCCAACGCCTCGATCACCTGCACGTACTCGTCGAAACTGTGGCCCGACACGTTCACGATGACCGTCGCGCCGCGCTCGGCCAGCCACGGCAGATCGCATTCCTTCAAGTGCGCCACGCCGGGGTTCTGAAGCCCGATGGAGTTGAGCATGCCCGAAGGCGTCTCGGCGATGCGGGGACTGGCGTTGCCCGCCCAGCCGTTCAGCGACACGCCCTTCGTCGTGACGGCCCCGAGGCCCGCCACGTCCACGAAGTCCCCGTACTCGCGCCCCGCAGCAAACGTCCCCGAAGCCACCGTCACCGGGTTCTTCATCTCCAACCCGCCAAGATTCACGCGCATGTCCACCGAAGTCGGAACAGGGCGGCGGGGACACCCCTCCACCAAGCGAGTTCCGCAGCGAATCGAACAGTCCTGCGGACTGTTCGACCGAGCGCGGACTGTCCGAGCGACTGGAGGGGTGTCCCCGCCGCCCGACCGAACAGGTTGCGTTGCGTTGAAGCTATCGCCCATCTACCATACCACCTTCCGCGCATCGAACACGGGGCCGTCGACGCAGGCCCGCTGCTTGCCGCCCACCGTGTCCACCACGCACGACAGGCATGCTCCCACGCCGCAGGCCATGCGCTTCTCCATGGACACCTCGCAGGGCACGCCCGCCTCGGCGGCCATGCCGGCCACGATCTTCATAAGGGGCTCGGGGCCGCACACGGCCAGATAGTCGTACGGCTCCCCCGCTTCTGCAGCTTCGGCGAGCGCTTCGGCGACGAGCGAGGTGCAGAAGCCCTCGCGTCCGAAGCTGCCGTCGTCGGTGGCGCAGCGCGGCGGCTCGTCCAGCAGCGCCTCGTAGCGGCCGCGACACGTGAGCGCCGCCTCGGTCTGCGCGCCCAGCACCACGTCAGTGCGCACGCCGGCGCTAATCAGACTCTCGCACAGCATGAAAAGCGGAGCAGCACCCACGCCGCCGCCCACGAGGAGGGCGCGACGCGCGTTCGCGGGAGGCTGCCACCCGCGGCCCACCGGCCCGATGAGCTCGGCGCCGGAGAGGTGCTCGGCTCGCTCGGGCTCGATGCGCGTCATATGGTCGGTGCCGAAGCCCACCGATTGGTAGAGCACCTCGAGCGTGCCGGCCGCCGCATCGCGCGCGTACACCGAGAACGGGCGGCGCAGGATGTGCGCCTCCATGCTCGGCACCTTCATGTGCACGAACTGCCCCGGCTCGATGCTCGCCGCGATATGCGAGGCCGCGAGTTCCATGAGGTAGAGGTTCGGGCCGACTTCCTCGTTGGCGAGGATGCGGGCCCGCTCGTTGACGAGTGCCACATTCGTCCTTTCACTTTTCGCCGCCGCCCGTGCGAGCGCGGCGCGCGTTTTCGTCTCTCGGCCGACGATTGTATCATCTGCGCGCGCTTCATGCGGCTGACAAGCCAAAATGCAGGGAATGTGCACGCCGGGACGACGGAGGGAGCGAACGGCGGGACCTACCGCCTGCGTCGCACGGGAGCACAGGCGTGGCGAGGCCGCGCGAATCGGCGCTCCCCGTACCGGCGGAACGCGAACGACACGAGCAGCTGCGCCGCGACGGCCGCGAGCGCGCCCACGAGAAGGCCGGCCAGCACGTCGGTGGGATAGTGCACCACGAGATAGCAGCGGGCAGCGCCCATGACCAGCATGACGAGCGAGCCGCCGAGCACCGTTTTCCAATTCCGATACGCCAGCATGAGCGCCGCCATCGCCGCCGAGGCCGCGGTCATGTGCCCGGAGGGGAACGAGAACCCGTCCTCGAACGCGGCGCCGGCGAAGCGCCACCAGTCGAGGAAGAGCGCGGAACGCGGCGAACGTGTCGTTCAGCCACGCGGCCGTCAGGGTTGTTTCCATCGAACCGTCCTTTCGCCTCACGGATGCTGCGGATCCCTTGCGGGTCCGAGCCTCAATGAAACGACGCGCGCCTCCCCGGCGGCAAGCCACGATGCGTCGCACGGGCGACACGGTGCGTGACCTCCGCAGCCGACCAGGGGTTACGAGCGCAGAATACGGTAGCCGACGACGACCTTCGCCAGGAGCAGCGCGAACATGAGCGTTGTGGCGTAGGGCTGCATGGTGGAGGCGAACAGGACGACGGCCAGCGCCTGCACCGCGAACCCGACGAGGGCGACGATGCGGGCCGCGCGGCGCGAGCCCACAGCTGCCAGCACGATCTCCACCGCGCCCATGAACATGAGCGAGACGACGGCCGCCGCCATGGCGGCGAACGACGCGCCGAAATCCACGGACGCGCCGTAGTCGGCCAGGTTCGCCATGCGCACGAGCGAGCCGTCGTCCACGCCGTATAGCGGAATGAACGCGAACACGACGGCCAGCACGTCGAGCAGACCGAACGACAGCATGCCGCTGCTGCGCGCCGTCGAGCGGCGCTCGTCGCGGGCGAGCACGATGAGGTCGTCGGTGGACAGGAGGTCGTCCACCGACACGTCGAATAGGCGCGCGACGACCTGCAGCGAGTCGAGGTTGGGCGAGCCGCCGCCCGTCTCCCACTTCGACACGGCCGTGCGCGACACGTACAGCTTGGCGGCAAGCTGCTCCTGGGTCAGGCCGCGCTCGGTGCGCAGCGCTTTCAGCTTCTCTCCGAAATCCATGGGACGCGCCCCCTTTCAGGCTCCCAAGATGGCTGAGCCGCATCGCTCCGGCAAGACACGTTTCGTGTCATCGCCCGTCCACGCAGGTCGCAGGCTTGCGCGCGACTACGGCGATCGTCGGGCTCACCTCGTCGAGAGGTGCGCCAACCGCGTCGCCGACAAGCTCCGCCATTTCGAAGCCGGCTTCTTCGAGCTCCGCCGAGAGCGTTGCAGGCGCTCCTTCTTCGACGGTTCGTCAGCATTCGAAGCGATCATTCTACCATCTGATATCATGCTGTTTCCGAACATGACGCCGCGACCGAAGGAGCACCGTGGAGAAGCTGCCGCCCATCGAGAAAGTGTACGAGGCATGGTCCGCCGTCGCCGACGGACGCGTCGAGCTGCATCCCGACGAGCGCGGCCTCGATGCCGATCGAGTCGAAGCGTCGGCGCGGGAAGCCTACGACGCGCTGGGCGCGCTCGACATAGCCGTCAAACGAGGGTCGGCCAGACCGCCGAAGTCCTCGAAGGCGTGAGGGAGAGTTCTGATCGAGCGAGGGCGCGTCAGCCGATGCGCCCTCGCTTCTATGTTTCCGCACGTTGAATTCCAAGCGGCATCAAGAGCCGTCGTGGACGAGCTTGAGACCGATGACGCAAGCTATGAGGCCGATGATGAGCAGCACTTTCGCCACCGATACGGGCTCTGTTCCCGAGAGCATGCCGTAGGCGACCGTGAGCGAGGCGCCGATGCCGACCCAAACGGCGTACGAGGTGCCCGTTGGCAGTGTTTTGACCGCGTAGGACAAGCCGACCATGCTCAACGCCAGCGCAACCAGGAACACGATCGAAGGCGCTAGCCTGGTGAACCCCTCCGCGCGCCCGAGCGCCGTGGCCCACACCGCTTCCAAAACGCCCGATACGATAAGAACGACCCATGCCATGAGAAGACCCCTTTCGTAGGTTATGCGCCGTCTTTTCGATCCTGGTACGGCTGCCCTCGTCAGGGAATCATGCGAAACGATGAAACGCCTTCAGTGTAGCAAACCGGAAGCGCATCGGAAATCGGAAGCCATCGCCTTTTCGCCCGGAAAACACGGTTCCAGGTGCGATTCCGTGTTTTCCGGGCGACGATGCGCGCAGAACGCGGCGCGTCAGCGCGAAAGCTCCCACTGGGGCAGGTCCTGCAAGGCCACGGCCGCGAGGCCGCCGAGGCGCGCGGCTTCCATGCCGGCCACCATGGCCTGGGCGCCGGCGAGGTTCGTCACGTGGGTCACGCCGTGCTTCACGGCCTCGAGGCGCAGCTCGTAGCCGTCGGCGCGCGTGGCGTGGCCGAACGGCGTGTTGATCATGAGCGCGATGTCCCCGGCGGCGATCATGTCGCGCACGTTGCCCTCGCCCTCGTGGATCTTCCTCACCTGCTCGCACTCCACGCCGGCCGCCCGCAACGTGCGGGCCGTGCCGCCTGTGGCCACGATGCGAAAGCCCAGACGCGCGATGTCGCGAGCGATGGGCACGATGGCGCGCTTGTCGCGGTCGCACACGCTGACGAACACCGTGCCGCCCTCGGGCAGCGCGTAGCTGATGGCCAGCTGCGTCTTCGCGAACGCCGCCGGGAAGTTGCGCGCGATGCCCATGACCTCGCCGGTGGACTTCATCTCGGGGCCGAGCACCGTGTCGGCGCCGGGGAAGCGGCCGAAGGGCATGACGGCTTCCTTCACGCTGAAATGCTCGAGCCGGCGGTCGTCGGGCGGCATCCCCAAATCGGCCAGCTTCTCCCCCGCCATGATGCGCGCGGCGACCTTCGCCAGCGGAACGCCCGTGGCCTTCGAGGTGAACGGCACCGTGCGGCTGGCGCGCGGGTTCGCCTCGATGATGTAGATGACCTGGTCTTTGATGGCGAACTGGATGTTGATGAGCCCCACCACGCCCAGGCGCAGCGCCAGGCGGCGCGCGATGGCGCGCAGCTGCGCCTGCACGGCCTCGGACAGCGCGAACGGCGGCGTGCAGCAGGCCGAGTCGCCCGAATGTATGCCCGCCATCTCGATGTGCTCCAGCACGCCGCCCACGAACACCTGCTCGCCGTCGCAGAGCGCGTCGAGGTCCACCTCCACCGCGCCTTCGAGGAAGCGGTCGAGGTACACCGGGTGGTCGGGCGAGATCTTCGCGGCCTCCGCCATGTATTTCTCCAGCTGGGCGCCGTCGTAGACGATGCCCATGCCGCGCCCGCCCAGCACGTAGCTGGGGCGCACGAGCAGTGGGAAGCCGATGCGGTCGGCCACGACGCACGCCTCTTGATACGTGGAGGCCATGCCGGCGGCCGGGTATACGATGCCCAGCTCGTCGAGGACGGCGGCGAAGCGGTCGCGGTCCTCGGCCAGGTCGATGGCCTCCGGCGAGGTGCCCATGATGGGCACGCCGGCCGCCGCCAGCGCGTTCGCCAGCTTGAGCGGCGTCTGCCCGCCGAGCGTGACCACCACGCCGTCGGGCTGCTCGACGTCGACGATGTCCATGACGTCCTCGAACGTAAGCGGCTCGAAGTACAGCTTGTCGGACGTGTCGTAGTCGGTGGACACCGTCTCGGGGTTGCAGTTCACCATGATCGTCTCGAACCCGACCTCGTGCAGAGCGTAGCTGGCGTGCACGCAGCAGTAGTCGAACTCGATGCCCTGGCCGATGCGGTTCGGCCCCGCGCCCAGGATCATGGCGCGCCGCCGCGTCTTCGGCGCCGTCTCGGTCTCGTCGGCGTCGTAGGTCTTGTAATGGTAGGCCGTGGCGCTGGGGAACTCGGCGGCGCAGGTGTCCACGGTTTTGAACGCGGGCCTCACGCCCAGCATCTTGCGGCACGTGCGCACGGTGAGCTCGTCGGAGCCCGTGAGGCACGCGATCTGCGCGTCGGCCAGCCCCATGCGCTTGAGCAGGCGGAACGCGTCGGCATCGAGCTCGTCCAGCGCCATGCCGCGCAGGTTTTCCTGCACGCGCACGATGTCGGCCATGCGCGCGACGAAGAAGGGGTCCACGCGGCTCGCCGCGCTCGCGCGCTCGACCGTCCAGCCGCGGCGCAGCGCCTCGGCCAGGTAGAAGATGCGCTCGGCCGTGGGGCGCGCCACGAGGTCTTCCAGCGCCTCGTCGGACGCGTCGGCCTCGCCGCCCTTGCCGTCGGCTCCCAGGCCCGCGCGCCCGTTCTCCAGCGAGCGCATGGCCTTGCCGAGCGATTCCTCGAACGTTCGGCCGATGGCCATGACCTCGCCGACGGCCTTCATGCGCGTGGACAGCGTGTCGTCGGTGCCCTGGAACTTCTCGAACGCGAAGCGCGGCACCTTCACCACGCAGTAGTCGATGGACGGCTCGAAGCAGGCGGGCGTGGCCTTCGTGATGTCGTTCACGATCTCGTCGAGCGTGTAGCCCACGGCCAGCTTCGCGGCCGCCTTCGCGATGGGGAAGCCCGTGGCTTTCGACGCGAGCGCCGAGGAGCGCGACACGCGAGGGTTCATCTCTATGACGATCATGCGGCCGTTCTCGGGGTTGACGGCGAACTGCACGTTGGAGCCGCCGGTCTCCACGCCGATCTTCTCGAGGATGGCCAGCGACGCCGCGCGCATGCGCTGGTACTCCACATCCGTCAGCGTCTGCGCGGGCGCCACCGTGATGGAGTCGCCCGTGTGCACGCCCATGGCGTCGAAGTTCTCGATGGAGCACACGATGATGCCGTTGCCGGCGCGGTCGCGCATGACCTCCATCTCGTACTCTTTCCAGCCCTCGATGCTCTCCTCCACCAGCACCTCGCCGGCCGGCGACAGCTCCAGGCCCTGGCCCACGATCTCGTGCAGCTCGGCCGCGTCGTGCGCGATGCCGCCGCCCGCGCCGCCCAGCGTGAACGAGGGGCGCAGCACCACGGGGTAGCCGAGCTCGGCCACGATGTCCTCGGCGTCGGCGATGGAATAGGCGTAGCCGGAGCGCGACGTCTCGATGCCAAGCTTCGCCATGCACTCGTTGAACTGCTTGCGGTCCTCGCCGCGCTCGATGGCCTCGAGGTCGCAGCCGATCATCTCCACGCCGTACTTGGCCAGGATGCCGGCGCGCGCGAGCTCGACGGCCGTGTTGAGCCCGGTCTGGCCGCCCAGCGTGGGCAAGAGGGCGTCGGGGCGCTCCTTCGCAATGACCTGCTCGACGAACTCCACGGTGATGGGTTCGACGTAGGTGCGGTCGGCCAGGCCCGGGTCGGTCATGATGGTCGCGGGGTTGCTGTTCACGAGCACCACGCGATAGCCGTCGGCCTTCAACACCTTGCAGGCCTGCGCGCCCGAGTAGTCGAACTCGCACGCCTGCCCGATGACGATGGGGCCGCTTCCGATGACGAGGATGGTTTGGATGTCTTCGCGCTTAGGCATGGGAGGCCTCCTTCACTTCGGCGAACGACCAGCCGGCCAGGCGATCCTCGGCGATGTCGATGTCGAGGTAGTTTGCACATTCGCGCGGGTCAGGCAAGGTCAGCGAGGGCGCGGCTGGTGCCCCAGATTGCCCTGATGCAAGGCTGGACTGGACTTCCGTCCGTCCAGCCGCAGCAGAAGTGCAAGATGGGGTGCCAGCCGCGGCCGCAGCGTCGGCAACGCCGCCGTTCGCCAGAACGGCGGAATCCATCAACCGTGCGAACGCAGCGAACAGGTAATGGGCGTCGGTAGGACCCGGCGAGGCTTCCGGGTGGTACTGCACGGAGAACGCCGGTATATCGAGGAACGCGACGCCCTCGGCCGTGCCGTCGTTGAGGTTCACGTGCGTGAGCTGGATGCGTCCGAAGCGCTCGTTTTGCACCACCGGCGCGACGCCGCGGCGCGCCCAGCAGCGCAGGTCGTCCTCGTGCGTGCAGACGCCGGCCGACAGCTCCGGCACGAGCGCGCCCAAGCTGGGGAACACGAGGCCGAAGCCGTGGTTCTGCGCGGTGATCTCCACGCGGCGCGTGCGCAGGTTCATGACGGGATGGTTGCCGCCGCGGTGGCCGAACTTGAGCTTCTCGATATCCGCGCCCGCCGCCTTGGCGATCATCTGGTGCCCCAGGCAGATGCCGAACACGGGCACCTTCCCCAGCAGTTGCTCCACCTGGGCGTACGTGCCCTCGACGGCCTCGGGGTCGCCCGGGCCGTTCGACAGGAACACGCCGTCGGGAGCCATGGTCAGCACCTCGGCCGCCGGGGTGTCCCACGGCACGCAGGTCACGCCGCAGCCGGCGCGCACGAGGTTTTCGAGGATGGAGCGCTTCGCTCCGCAGTCGTAGGCGACCACTTTGAAGCGCGGCTCGGGAGGCGCGGCGAGCGCGAACGCCTGCGAAGCCGGCAGGTCGTCGGCCAAGAAGCGGCGCGGACGCGCGCACGACACCGTGGAGGCCAGGTTCTGCCCGACGATGGATGCGCTCGCGCGCACTTTCGCCAGAAGGCTGGCCTCGTCCACGTCGACGGTGGACAGCACGGCCCGTTGTGCGCCGCAGTCGCGCACATGGCGCACGAGCGCGCGGGTGTCCACCCCTTCGACGGCCACCACGCCGTGGTCGCGCAGGTAGTCGGGCAGGCCCTGCGCGCTGCGCCAGTTCGACGGCGTCGCGCACAGGTCGCGCACGACGAGGCCGCGCAGGGCGGGCTCGTCCGCCTGCGCGTCGTCCACGTTCACGCCGTAGTTTCCGATCTGGGGATACGTCATCGTCACGATCTGGCCCGCGTACGACGGGTCGGTGATCACCTCGAGGTAGCCCTCGAGCGACGTGTTGAAGCAGATCTCGCCGAACACCTCCCCCGCCGCCGCGCACGACGTGCCGCGGAACACGGCGCCGTCCTCCAACACGAGCGCCGCGGGCGCGCCCGCGGGCTTCGACGTCCCCTGCAACAACCGCTTCGAAATCTCGCTCAAGCTTCCATCCTTCCGTTCGGGCAACGCCCCTACAAAAAAGCGCCTCCATCTGATGTGGGAGGCGCACGGATGCAGGGTGTATGTTGCGCACCTTGTCGGTCTCTCCGTACCGCCCTTAAAGGTCGAAGCGTAGTATACGCCTATAACGAGTTTTATCGATTATAAATGCAATATTTTCTTTTATTCAAGTAATTTTATGCAATTACAAGAAACGATACCGAAAGACGCGCACAGCTTCCGACCGTCGGACGTTCTATCCCGTCGGCGGCCGGCGCACGCGTGCCGAAGAAGCGGCGTGCCGCGTGCGATTCTTCCCGCAATGTTGCGTTTTTTCGGACCGTATCGGCATGCATCGAAAGTAATCATTGCAAACTGCCTGATCATCGTCTCGCGCTCTTCCGCGTCGATGAGAACGCCCCGTCAAACGCAACATTCCTGTGATAATCGCACATCGAGGCCGCACCTACGGCGGCCGGCCTAGTCGTAGCCCACCGGAAGCCCGAGCTGCCGCCGGAGCCGCAGCTTGCGAGCATGGTAGTCCGACACGCGCACTTGCACGCGCTTTCCCAGGAGCCGACGTATCGTGTCGGCTATCGCGTCGGTTGCAGCCAGGCTGTCCAGCTCGTCGTTCGTGACGCCTACGACCGTCCAGCCCATCGCCATCAACGCGTTCGTCCTTCTAGAATCCCTGATACGGCTTTCCTCCCCTTCGTGCATCTCCCTGCTTTGGTACTCCACGTCGAGTTTCGCATCCGGCCAGCAAAGGTCGCAACGAAAACTCGATCTGCCGGAAGTCGTGCGGGCTCCTGCGATTGCCTTCACCTCGTAATTCATCCTCGGGATGCCCAAGCCGTACCCGCCGTACGATGTCGGCAAGCCCAACACGAGCGCCTGCTTCGTCTCCCTCGGAGAAGCCGAACCATCCGCCAGGTACGGCAGGACGCGCGCCACGATCCGAGCGCCCGCGATGGAAGGGTTGAGCGAAACGAAGCTGCGTAGAGAACGCATCGTCATCAAAGGAGGCACCTGATACGCAGGAGCAGTCGACGTTCGCCGAGTGCGATAGGTTCCGCAAAGCTCGTAAGCAAGTTCAAGCAGATCGATCTTGTTTTTCGCTGACGGAGCCGCCTGAACGCAGGCAAACGGCGCACTGCATACGCCAACACCGTCCGACAGCCGGAGCAAGGACTTCCCACGCATCTGCCGTGTGCACACGTGCGACACGCGACGCGAAGTGGAGCGGCATCTTGAAGCCGCTCCCAGGAGAATATGGACGGGACGCTCGATCGATAACCCAGGGCGATCGTTCTCAATGCGCTTGACGACCTCTTCGAGCTCCCGCGCACTCGGCGCACGAGCGGGAAGCCGCCGCGCCGTGTCGCCAGACCCTGCAAGCTCCCGCGCGTCGATCGCCCTCAACACCTGAAAAGCCGTTTGATGGGAGAAGCAAACCTGCATAGGTTCCATTGGAGCCTCCTCGTTTGCCCTGGGCTGCGAGGATCTTGCAGACGTGGTACTAGGAAGCGAGGGCCCGGCTTCCTCCATGGGCTGCTTCAAAAAAGAAGAGCGCCTGCACTGGCTCGATAAGGAGATGATTTTATCACGCATTGCCCGCCCGGATGCCCGATATCTCCCGTAATGTTGCGAAAGAACGCGCATCGATCGGACATTCTCCAGCAGTTGCGTTTGCAACCAGGGAAAACGCGCAAAAGCACTCAGGATCGCCCTTCTTCTACCCCCGCAACGCAACATTGCAGGAAGAATCGGGCATCTGGAACCGCAGCGGGCGACCTGCGCCGCCTAGTCGGCTCAGCGGAGCGTTTCTTACGCCCCGTATGGCCATCGGGCGCACCGGGCATCGCGCAGAACGGCCCCGCATCGTTCGCTCGATGCGGGGCCGCGTGGTTCGAATATCGTGCAGGGCTCGACCCTACTCGATGATGGCGCCGTCCTCCATGGTGGCGTAACCGCCCACGTAGACGTCGGTGGCGCGGCCGGACAGCTCGACGCCGATGAAGCCCGAGTTCACGGCCTTAGACTGGAAGTCCGCGGCGTCCACCGTCCAGGCGGCGTCCGGGTCGATGACCGTGAGGTCGGCCGTCGCGCCCGGCTCGAGGGCCACGCGCTCGACGCGCAGGATCTCGCGGGGACGCACGGCCATGAGCTCGACGGCGCGCTCCCAGCTGATGACGCCCGGCGCCACCAGGTTCGTGATGACGAGCGAAAGCGCCGTCTCTAGGCCGATCATGCCGAAGGGCGCCAGCTCGAACTCGGCGTTCTTCTCGAAGTCGTTGTGCGGCGCGTGGTCGGTGACGATGGCGTCCACCGTGCCGTCCTTCACGCCTTCCACCAGCGCGGCGGCGTCCTCGGCCGTGCGCAGCGGCGGGTTCACCTTGAGGAAGGTGTTGTAGTCGTCGCCGATGGCGTCTTCGGTGAGGAACAGGTGGTGCGGCGTGACCTCGCAGGTGACCGGCAGGCCCTCGGCCTTGGCGGCGCGCACCAGGTCCAGGCCGCGCGCCGTGGTGAGGTGCTGGATGTGCAGCGGGCAGCCGGTGAGGCGGCAGATGGCGATGTCGCGGGCGATCTGGATCTCCTCACCTTCGGCCGGCCAGCCCAGCATGCCCAGGCGCGTCGACACGACGCCCTCGTTCACCTGGCCGGCGCCGACGAGGTCCTCGTCCTGGCAGTGGCTCATCACCACGCGGTCGAACTGCGCGGCGTAGTCCATGACGCGGCGCATCATGCCCGCGCCCTGCACCCCGCGGCCGTCGTCGGTGAAGGCGACGGCGCCGTGCGCCACCATGTCGCCCATCTCGGACAGCGTGTCGCCCTTGAGCCCTTGCGAGCAGGAGCCGGCCACGTGCACGCGGCACTTGCCCACGGCCGCCGCGCGAGCCTTCACGTACTCCACGCCCACGGCGTTGTCGATGACGGGCTTCGTGTTCGGCATGCAGCACACCGCCGTGAAGCCGCCGTGCGCCGCGGCGCGCGTGCCGGAGGCGATATCCTCCTTCAGCTCGTAGCCGGGCTCGCGCAGATGCACGTGGATGTCCACGAGGCCGGGAACGACGATCTTGCCGCCCAGGTCGCGCTCGACGCCCTTCTCCATCGTCAGGTTCTGGCCGATCTCGACGATATTCCCGTCGCGCACGAGGATGTCGGCCGTTTCGTTCAGACCGACCTGCGGGTCGATCACATGGGCGTTCTTAAGCAGTAAGGCCATCTTCGCTCCCTCCGAGCAGCAGGTACATTTCGGCCATGCGGGTCAGGATGCCGGCATAGACCTGATCGAGAATGACCGAGCGCTTCGGGTGGTCGGCCATGTAGCTATCCAGTTCGACGCCGCGGTTGATGGGGCCGGGGTGGCAGATGAGGGCGTCGGGCTTCATGAGGTGCTCGCGGTCCTTCGTGAGGCCGTACAGCATGTTGTACTCGCGCAGCGACGGGTATGGCGCGCCTTCGAGGCGCTCGCGCTGGATGCGCAGCATGTACACCACGTCGAGGTCGGGCAGCGCCTCGTCCAGCTTCGTGGTCACGTGGTCGGCGCCCAGGATGTCGGGGCGCGCGGGCAGCAGCGTCGGCGGAGCGACCACCGTCACCTCGCAACCCATGATCTTGAGCGCGGGGATCAGGCTGCCGCACACGCGGGAGTGGCCGATGTCGCCCACGACGCCCACCTTGAGGCCGTTCAGGTCGCCCTTGACCTCCCAGATGGAGTACAGGTCCAGCAGCGCCTGCGTGGGGTGCTGGTGCTTGCCGTCGCCCGCATCGATGACGTGCGCGCCGGAGACGTCGGCGATCTTGCGGGGCACGCCGGCGTGCTTGTCGCGCACGATGATCATGTCGATCTTGTAGGCGCACAGCGTCTCCACCGTGTCCACGAGGCTCTCGCCCTTCACCGTGGAGGTGGAGCTGCCGCCGAAGTTCAGGCTGTTGGCGCTCAGGCGCTTCTCGGCGATCTCGAACGAGGAGCGCGTGCGAGTGGACGGCTCGTTGAACATGTTGACCACGGTGACGCCCTTGAGCGTGGGCACCTGCTTGATGCGGCGCTCGTTGACTTCCTTGAAGCGGACCGCCGTTTCCAGAACGGTCATGATGTCGTCGGCGGAGTACTCCGTGATGTCGATTAGATGCTTGTGATTGAAGGCCATGCCCTATTCACCTCCCAGCGGTGCCGAACCCGCGCGGGAGCCCGGAGCGATTTCCAGTATCTCGACCTCGGACTTGCCGTCCGCCTCTTCCAAGAACAGGCGCACGTTCTCGTCGGAGGAAGACGGGACGTTCTTGCCCACGAAGTCGGCGCGGATGGGCAGCTGACGATGGCCGCGATCCACGAGGACGGCCAGCTGCACCGTGGAGGGACGGCCGATATCCATGAGCGCGTCGAGCGCGGCGCGGATGGTGCGGCCGGTGTACAGCACGTCGTCGACGAGCACGACGTCCTTGCCGTCGAGGTCGAAGAGGATGTCGGTGGAATGCACCTCGGGCGAGAGATGCGTCGCGAAGTCGTCGCGATAGAAGCTGATGTCGAGCTTGCCGAGCGGCACCTTCGTGCCCTCGATGGCCTCGATCTTCTCGGCCAGGCGCTTGGCGAGCAAGTCGCCGCGCGTCACGATGCCGACGAGCGCGATGTTGCCCGCGCCCTTGTTGGTCTCGAGGATCTGATGCGCGATGCGCGTCAGCGACCGCTCGATCTCGTCTGCGTCCATGCAGACGGTCTTGACCGTTCCTGCGTCGTTCATACACACCCTTTCTTGACGTCGAGTGCGTACAGACGGACCTGCTCTCCGCCGGGTTCCGCGCCCGCTCCGGCGATGCCGGGCGTCCGCGTCGCCCCCGAGTTGGCGGCGTCTGCGCGAGGGCATGAAAAAAGCCTCCGCGACAGACAAAGGCTTCGACTCGTCGCGCTCTTGTTCGGGTGAGCGCTTGGGGTTCTACCTTGTCGGTCTCTCTGTACCGCTTTTAAAGGACTGGAAGCAGTATATTCGGTTCGGAGCCGATTTGTAACCCCTTTTATGCAGAAACTTGCGAGAATATGTATAAGGCGAGGTCGCGCAAGCGCCAATGCGGCCGCCTTTCGACGACCGGGCGGGCGAACCTTGCGGCGCCGCCCGCCCGACGATGAATATCGGTTACTTCGCGAGCTTGCGGCGCAGCGCGAAGACCACGACTCCGGCGGCGACCAGCATGCCGAAGGAGGCGCCCGCCAGCGCGCCGGCGTCCATGCCGGTCTTGGGCGAGGTCGCGCCCGTATCGGCGCCGGACGGCAACGCAGCCGACGTATCGGCAGCAGGCTCGTCGGCGGCCGGTTCGTCGACGTCCGCCTTCGAGGGGACGAGCGTCATGACGAAGTCGGCGCTGTAAGAGGCATCGCCTTCCTGGTCGCCGAGGTTGAACATCTCGGACGTGAAGTTGAAGCTGCTCTGGTCGACGGCCCTCGTCACTTCGAACGTCTTGGCGATGCCGGCGCTTCCCGCGCTCGGCTTCACGTGCACCTCGAGCTTGTTGCAACCGGCGTACTGGCCGCCCGCGAGAAGCGCCACGCCGAAATCGATCTTCTTGGTCGCGTTCTCAGCAACGACCCTGAACGACGGCATGCCGTCCAGCGCGTCGTCGGCCGTCTCGCTCGTAGCGATGACGGCGAACGAAGACGCCCTCGTCTCGCCAGAGAGGACGCACGAGCCGTCTTCGTTCGACGCGCCCTCCTGCCACGGCCCGATCGAGTGGGCCGTGGCCGACTCCTGCGCGGTCGCCTGATCCGCCGTCGCCTGATCCGCCTCGTCGGCCCACGCGAGCGCGGGGAGCGTGCACGCGAGCATCGCAGCGCACAAAAGCGCGGCCAGCTTCTTCTTCATATCAGCACCTCTCTCGTCGATGCGCCTACCCGAAGGCGCAAGCATTCCACAGCCACCTCATGCTAGAGCATGGAGACATGCCGTTCGACCCCTTCGACGAAAGAGGCTCCGCCTGTTGCGAAAGCGGGGGCGCAGCTCACGCAGCAGGCTTCTCGCCCACGAGCACGGCCGTGACGATATAGCGCACCGGGTCGCTGGTCAGGGCCGAGCGGCAGGTGCTGAGCTGCACGATGCGGTCGTCGGCATCGAGCTGCGCGCCGTCGCGCACGTTCGCCTTCGGGTCGTCGGGCGCGAGCACCGATGCGAAGTAGCCCGTCCGCACGGCGGGGTCGGAGAAGTCGAACGAGTTGAGGATGTGCCGGTCGTCGTACTCGTAGGCCGCCACCACCTCGTAGGCGAGGATGCGATCAGGCAGGTAAACGTACAGCTCGGGGTTGTCGGCGAAGAACGCCGGGTCCTCGTAGGCATGCAACGTGGCGAACATCGCGTCGTTCACGATGTTGTGGCCGTACAGCACGGTGACGGGATCGAAGAAGTCGGTCGCGTTCGCCATCTGGGAAAACACCGCACCTTCGACGGCCGGCTCGCCGTAGCGGTCGTGATCGAGGTAGAAGAAGTCGTCTCCCGGCCGCTGGAGCACGGGAAGGTTGACGTTCGTGTTCGGCACGTAGAGCCACGCGTAGACGTCGGGGCTCTCCCGGCGCAGCGCCTCGAAGTCGATAGGATTCTCCGCCGGCTCGTCCGCAGGCGCGTCGTAGGCGCGCTCCACCGCCGGCAGCGGCTCGCGCTCGACCGCGCGCACCGCATCGGCCGCCTGCTGCCGTTGCCAGGCGAGATAGCCGAACCCCGCCGCCGCCCCGGCGAGCAGCACCGCCAGCAGCACGACGAGCGCCATCGCGCCCGGATCGCGCCGTGCACGCCCGGAATGTCTCAAAGGAAGCCCTTTCTCGCTCGGGCGCGCCTACACGCCGCGCGCCGTCTGGGCAATTCAAAGGCAACCGGCGGGCGCGGTCAAGGCGCACGGCGAAACCGGGCGCGTGCACGGCGAAACCGGATGGATCGCCCGCAGGGGCCGATCCCCCTACCCCGTCACGCGCTCGGAACGCGACAGGACGCGGATACGGCCGTCGCGGCAGTGCGACGCGAGGGTGACGCCCAGCTCCTCGGCGCGGCGCACGGCCTCGTCGGTAGCCGACTTGCGGCTGACCAGCACCGGGCAACCGGCGCGATAAGCCTTGAGGGCCATCTCGCAGCTGATGCGCCCCGTGATGAACAGCGCCTTGTCGCGCACGTCCACACGGTCGAGCCACGCCTGCCCCACCAGCTTGTCCATGGCGTTGTGCCGCCCGATGTCCTCGCGCACCAGCAGCAGCTCGTCCGAACCCGCCGCACCCAGCCCGCAGCCGTGCACGCACGCGCCGGTGTTGCGGCGCGGGCTGCGCTCGCACAGCTCCTCCATGCACGCCAGCAAGTCGTCGGCGTCGAAGCGCGCCGCCGTCTCCAACGCGCGGGGCTCGCCCGCGCGCCGCGCGTCGCGCAGAAGCGCCGACTGGGCGCACCCGGCCGACGTGACGCGGTGCAGGGGCACGTAACCTTCCTCCGCCCGCTCTCCGCTGGCCACGTACACCGCAGCCTCCTCGGGCACCTCGACCACCTCCACAAGGCTGTCGCGATCGGCGATGAGGCCCTCGGACAACAGGTAGCCCACCGCCAGCTCGGACAGCCCGAAGGGGCTTCCCTGGCTCACGGCCACAGGCACCTCGTTCAGGAAGATGCGGATGGGCCGCTCGGCCGACTCGCGCTTCGCGGGCTCGGGACGCTCTACGATGGCCATCGTCCTACCTCTGCGCTTCCGCGGCGGCATCGGCGGCCGCGCGCTGGTACGCCACGAGGTCGAGCTTCGCCATGACCACGTCCTCCACTTCGAACGAGAACGGCGCAAGCGCGTCCTCCTCGTACACGGTGCGCGTGTAGCCGCCGCATTCGTCGCAGGTGGCCAGGCGGTGCGCCTCGTCGCCCTCGAGATTGAAATAATGCAGACGGCTCTGGTTCTGCGTGCCGCAGCGCACGCAACGCACGCGCTCGAACTCCCACGCGCAGCCGCACTGGGCGCACCACAGGCGCTTGGCGCGTCCCTGCCCCGCAGGCGCGCCGCTCACCTGCGCCACCGCAGCTTCGCCGCCGCACACGGGGCAGCGCACGCTATGCGGCTCGTCGGCACCCGCCTCCCGACGCGCCCGCTCGACGGCCGTCGCCGGACCCTCTAGAAACGCGCGCAGGGCCAGCGCCGCCGCCATCGCGCCGATGCGGGCCGCGTCCTCGTCCATGCCGTCGTCCTCGAGCAGCTCGACGAACGACTCCACATAGGCAGCCGGGTTGCAGCCGGCGAGCGCGAGGTCGCTTGCGGCGACCATGCGCTCCCAGCTCGTGCGCGAGAGCGCCTCGCTCGTCGACGCCGCGAACCCGCCGCGCGCAGCCAGCACTTCGGCCAGCCGCTCCATCGCGCCCGCCAACGCGGCGGCCTCGATCTTCACCGGAGCATGGGAGAGCACCGGCTCCCCGTGGCGCGCCCACGTTTTCAGGCTATCGGCGTCGGGCACTTCGTAGCCGAGATCAACATGGGAGGCCGCCTCGGCCTGAACCCCCCACAGCTCGCGGAAGAACGCGAGCCGCGAGACGTCGCCCTCGTCGAGGTTCGTACGGTACGCGGCGATGGCCGCATCGATCGCTTTGAGGTTCATGGATTCCTTTCCTATCTGAACGGGCGGAACGCCCTTTTTGTCATCCTGAGCGCAGGCCGGAGTCGAAGGATCCCGCGCGGCGATAGCCGCGGCGCTTCCAGCTGGCGCCGCGCGGGATCCTTCGACTCCGCGCTTCGCGCTCCGCTCAGGATGACAACCCGGGAGCGTCCGGTCGGGTTACCCACCCGGCGCCCGTGCCGCCGCGATTCGCGGCGGCACGAACGGGTCGCCGCGCTTTTACTTCGTCTTCTCCACCACGTTCTCGCCCGTGGCGATCTCCTTGCGGGCCCAGTGGCCCCAGTGGTACAGGGCGTCGGACTCGGACACCGTGCCGTCGCCGAACATGAGCTTCGCCGTGCCGCGGTACGGCTGGAAGATGCCGGCGCCCAGGAAGATGTGCGCCAGGCCGAACACCGCGATCAGCAGAAAGCCTATGTCGTGCAGGAACAGGGTCACGCCGTGCACGCCCGCACCGAAATCGAACAGCGTCGTGCCCAGCAGAAGGATGATGCCCGTGATGCCCATGAGCGCTCCGGCGAACCACAGCATGCCGTCGGCGAAACGCTGGCCGCTCTTGACCTCGCGCTGGTCGGGCATGTGGATCCACTTGGCCATGAACAGGTACGGGAAGAACAGCATCATCCACTTCTTGTCGTCGGAATCCCAACGATCGAACAGGTTCTTGAAGATGTGCGCCACGCCCTTCGGAGCCAGCAGGGCGCTGATCAGTGGCACCGCGACGAACACGACGCCGATGATGCGATGCGACATGCGGATGGCGAACACCGTGTCCGCGCCGACAGCGGCCGCGAGGGCCGGAACGAACACGAACAGGCCGGAGATGCACAGCAGGATGCACGCCGCGATGGTGATGCCGTGCGTCAAGCGCGCCTGCAGCGAGTGGCGCTTGATGTAGCGTTCCTTGCCGCTGGCTGCCATGCTTGCCAAGAACGCCTGGTTCTTGGCGGCTTCCTCAGCGGAAACCTTGACGGGTCCCTTGCTCATCGGTTGCCTCCCTTCTTGCCCGGAAGGTTCTCGGTGATATGCTCCATCACCGTCTCCTCGTCCTGGCCGTCGCCGTGCTTGACGACCTCTCCGGTGTCGACGGAGATCGTGTCGTCCGTCTCGGGGTTGTACGCCAGCTTGTCGCGCTTGTAGCCGATGCCCAGCACGAACATGGCCGCCAAGCCGGCAACCGTGAGGCCCGTGACGGCGCCCGTGACCGGCTTCATGATCTGGGTCAGGCCGACCATCGGGTTGACCTGCGGGTCGACGACCTGGCCGTGCGCTTCCACGCCGTGCTTCAGCACCTGGATCACGTGAAGGCCGCCCACCTCGTCCTCACCGTACAAGGCGGCGTCCGCATAGCCCTTGCCGTGCAGGTAGTCCACGCGTTCCCGGGCGATGGAAAGCATCTCCTCGCGATCGCCGAACATGAGCGCCTGCGGTTGACAGGTGGTCACGCACGCCGGAGCCAGGCCCTGCTCGACGCGGTCGAGGCATCCGGTGCACTTGTTGATCTTGCTCGTGTCGCCGTGGTATTGCGGCACGTCGAACGGGCAGGCCGTGGAGCAGTACCTGCAGCCGATGCACTTGGACTCGTCCACGCTGACGAAACCGGTGGCCTCATCCTTCTTCAGCGCCCCGCCAGGACAGATGGTGGCGCAGGGGGCGTCGGTGCAGTGCTGGCACGAGCGGCGCCCGAAGGCCCACTTCACGCCCTTGTCGCCACCGGCCTCCTCATGGAAGCTGATCAGCAGGCGCGTGTCGCCGTTCAAATCCATCGGGCTTTGGTACGAGCCCGTGGAAGGGTTCCCGTTCTTCTCGAGAGTGGACGGCAGGCCGTTCCAGCACTTGCAGGCCACCTGGCAGCCGCGGCACGCGGTGCAGCGGGAGGAGTCGAACAATATGGCTTTCTCACTCATAGCTCACCCCTCCTATGCCTTCTCGATGTCGACGAGGAACGCCTTGTACTCGGGCACCCAGCAGTTCGGGTCGCCCACGTTCGGCGGCAGGTCGTTGACGATGTCTCCGGTGGCGAAGTCGCCCGCCCAGCCGAAGTGGTGCGTCATGCCCACCTGGTGCACGGTCTCGCCGTTCACCTTGAACGGCTTAAAGCGAGGCGTGACCAGCGCCATGACCTCGACCGACCCGCGGTTGTTGAACACGCGGACGCGCTCGCCGTTCTCGATGCCCTTTTCGGCCGCCAGTTCCACCGACATCTCGACGAACTGCTCGGGCATGGCCTCGTTGAGGGCCGGGCACGTGCGGGTCTGGCCGCCGGTCTGCCAATGCTCGGTGACCGAATAGGTGGTCACCGCGATGGGGTACTGGCTGCGGTCGCCGCGCTTGACCGACTCGAACTCGGCGAAGCGCACGCACGGCGAGTTCTGCCGTCCGTTCAGCTTGTTGTCCGCCGGGCTCTCGAAGGGCTCGTAGTGCTCGGGCAAAGGACCGTCGCCCATGCCGTAGCTCTCCAGGCGCGCGTTCTGCTCCCACAGCATCATGAACGCCTTGTTGTTGGGCGGCACGGGCGTGCCGTTCGACACGGCCACGAAGTCGCCGACGTCGTTCTGCACCCACTTCTCGCCCGTCCATTCGACCAGCACCCGGTTCGGGTTCCAGGGCTTGCCTTCCAGATCCGCCGAGGCGCGGTTGTAGATGATGCGACGGTTGAGCGGCCAAGCGAACGACCACTTGGGATGCAGGCCCAGCCCCGTCGGGTCGTCGGCGACGCGGCTGCCGATGGCCTGCTCGGCCGGGTCGAGCGGAGCGTCGTTGTTGGCCCAGAAGCCGGTGTAGATCCACATGCCGCAGGCCGTGGAGCCGTCGGCCTTGAGGTTCGCGAACGTGCTCAGCAAATCGGGCGCGCCGTTCTCGAAGCCGCCCTCGGCGTAGTTGTAGCCGTTGAGGGCCCAGGCCACGGGGCGCGGGTCGATCTTGCCGTCAACGTAGTAGTCCCACTTCGTGTTGACGACGGGCTCGGGAGCCACACCGTCTTCCTTCTTGTACAGGTCGACGATGGCCTTCCACAACACGTCGCAGATCTCGTAGTCGGGCTTGGCGTCTTCCCACGGCTCGACGGCCTGGTAGCGCCACTGCAGCCAGCGGCCAGAGTTCAGGATGGTGCCCGGCTTCTCGTAGATCAGCGCCGCGGGCAGGAAGTACACCGTGGTGTCGATGTCGGCGGCGTTCATGTCGGGGGCCTTCCAGAAGGTGGCGGACTCCGTCTCCACCCAGTCGGCCACCACGAGCCAGTCGAGGTTCGCCATGGCGCGGCGCACGTTGCTCGCGTTCGGCGCCGAGTGGCAGGGGTTCATGCCCCAGTTGAAGTAGCCCTTGATGATACCCTGGCTCATCAGCTCGAACGAGCCGATGATGGAGTAGTCGGGGCTCTTCGGCACCTTCGGCCACCAGTCGTAGCCGTAGTCGTTCTCCACCGTGGCCGCGTCGCCGAACCATTCCTTCAGCGCGGAGACGATGAACTTCGGCTTGTTGGTGTAGTAACCGTCCGCGTACGTCTCCTTCTCGCACCATTTGCGCAGAGACGGCGTGCCGTACTCGGTGGGCCAGTTCAGGTAGCCGGGCTGGTTCGCCACGAGCATGCCCATGTCGGTGGCGCCCTGCACGTTCGGCTCGCCGCGCAGCGCGTTCACGCCGCCGCCGGCCACGCCGACGTTGCCCAGCAGAAGCTGCAGGATGCCCATGGAGCGGCAGTTCTGCGCGCCGTAGGTGTGCTGCGTCTGGCCGAGTGCGTACAGGATGGTACCGGACTTGTCGGGAGCGCCGGTGGCCGCGTAGGTGGCGTACACCTTCTCCAAAAGCTCCTTGTCCATGCCGCACGTGGCGGACACGGTGTCCAGGTCGTAGCGTGAATAGTGCTTCTTCATCTGCTGGAACACGCACATCGGGTCCTGCAGGGTCATGTCGCGCTTCGGCACTTCGACGGTGGGAGGCGTGAACTCGGGCACGCCCTCGGCCTTGGCCCAGGCGTAGGCGCCGCCCTCCGAGGTGTCCCACTCCTTCGTAGACTCCACCTGGTAGTGCCAGGTCTTCGCGTCGTAGGTGGCGCTGTCCTTGTCGAAGCCCGAGAAGATGCCCGTCTCCACGTCGAAGGAGTACTCCTCGTCCAACAGGTAGGACGCGTTCGTGTAGTTCAGCACGTACTCGTGCTGCCACAGGTCATGCTCGAGAATGTAGTTAAACAGACCGCCGTAGAAAGCGATGTCGGTGCCCGAGCGGATAGGACAGTAGATGTCCGCCATCTCGGCCGAGCGCGTGTAGCGCGGATCGACGACGATCCACGTGGCGCCGTTGTCAAGCGCCCTCTGCACCCACTTCGACGAAACGGGGTGGTTCTCGACGTTGTTGGAGCCGATCGTCAAGATGACGTCGGCGTTCTGCATGTCGCAATAGTGGTTCGTCATCGAACCGCGACCGAATGTTGCTGCCAGACCGGCAACCGTGGGGCTGTGTCAAACACGAGCCTGGTTGTCGATGGCTATCACCCCTAGCGACCGCATCATCTTGTTGATGAGGTACTCTTCCTCGGAGTTCTGCTGGCTGCCGCCCAAGCTGGCGATGCCGTGGCAACGGTTGACCGTGATGCCGTTGGACACCGTCTCGAACGTGGCGTCGCGCGTGTCCTTGACCCAACGCGCGATCTCGGCGACGGCGTCGTCCCAGGTGATATCCTCCCACTCGGAGGCGCCGGGGCGTCGAACCATCGGACGGGTCCTGCGGTTCGGGTTCTTGATCACCTCGCGCGTGGCGGGATCCACCACGTTGCGCAGCTGGAACATCGTGGCGCCCTTCGGGCACAGGCCGCCCTGGTTGACCGGATGGTCGGGGTCGCCTTCGATGTTGATCAGCTCGCCGTCGCGGGTGGAGCAGATCACGCCGCAACCGCCGGAGCAGTAGCAGCAGATGTTCGTGTACTCCTCCGTGTTCACGAGCTTCCAGTCGGCTGCGGGCTCGACCGCCAGCGCCTCCGACTGTGAGGACAGCTCGAACGCCATGGTAGTGGCGAACGCTGCGCCGGCGGCTTTGAAAAAGCCCCTGCGTGACAGATTCATGTCCTCGTTCTCCTTCCTTCTTGTCTTCTCGTCCCTTGAGAACCTCATGCGCCCGAAACCAGCGGGAGAACGTCGCCGAGGGCATGGGGAGACGTCGTCCTGCTCGTGGTACCGGTACATGCATGCCGTGGCCGAGTCGGCAGCCCTCCACCGCTCGACCGCCGCAATCCTAACAAGCACCATCGGATGCGACATCATCAGTTTCTGATGAGGCGACCCGTTTTATGCGCAAAGTCCCGTGATCTATTCGAGAATATTCGGTAAACGTCATACTTCCCCTTGAAGAGGCAAAACGAACGGTCGCTTTCCGGCTGCGAACGGCATAGGCGGTTCCGGCGAACGGCCAGCGCGATCCGGGTACGGCACCGAAGGTGGGATGCATGACGCCTTGGAGGCGGGACGAACGGCCGACGGGACGGACTGCTATACTGCGAGAAACGACCGATTCGTCGCATGCGAAAGGAGTCCCATGAGCGAGACAGAGCGCATTCGTCTCACCCGCCTTACCGAGAAGGGCGGTTGAGCGGCGAAGTGGGGTCCGGGAGACCTCGAAGAGATACTGAAGGACATCGCGCCGCCGCCCGACGCAGATTTGCTGCTGGGCTTCGACACGTCCGACGACGCCGCCGTCTACCGTCTGAACGACGACACGGCCGCGGTGCTGACGCTCGATTTCTTCACCCCGGTGGTGGACGACCCCTACGAGTTCGGCGCCATCGCCGCGGCGAATGCGCTGTCCGACGTGTTCGCCATGGGGGCGAAGCCTCTGACGGCGCTCAACATCCTCGCGTTCCCGTGCAGCCTGGGCACCGACGTGGTGGCCGACGTGCTGCGCGGCGGCGCCGACAAGGTGCGCGAGGCGGGCGCGTTCGTGGTGGGCGGCCACTCCATCGAGGACGACGAGCCGAAGTACGGCCTGTCGGTGTTCGGCACCGTGCACCCCGACTGCATCGTGCGCAACGGCGGCGCACAGCCGGGCGACGCGCTGTTCTACACGAAGGTCCTCGGCTCGGGGATCATGAACTCGGCGTTCCGGGCCGGCTTCGAAGACGACGAGGGCATGCGCCCCGTCATCGCGTCCATGATGGAGCTCAACAAGGCGGGCTCCGAGGCGATGGCGGCCGCGCACGTGCACGCCGCCACCGACGTGACGGGCTTCGGGTTGGCCGGGCACCTCCACGAGATGCTGGACGCCTCGGACGCGTCGGCCGAGCTCGTCTGGGACGACCTGCCGCTGTTCGAGGGCGTCTACCGGTATTCCTGCGACTTCTGCCGCCCCGCCAAGACGTTCGGCATCATCGACTGGGCGCGCGCCTTCGTGAGGCAGGGCGGCCTCGGAGACGAGGAGTTCGAGAACCGCATGGGCGTGCTGTGCGACCCGCAGACGTCCGGCGGCCTGCTGGTGGCCGTGGCGCCCGACGAGGCCGACGAGTTCGCGCGCGCGTTCGAAGCGGCCGCCGGTCGCGCGCCCGCGCTGATCGGCCATGTTCGCGACGGCGCGGCGGGCGAGATCAGCATGAAGTAGGGCCGCATCGCCCCGAAGGGGGCGATGCGGCCGGCGGACGTTGCACGGGAAAGGCTATGTCCTTAACTTATGCGCACCTTCGCCATTGAAAACCCCGGGAAAGCGCCATGTTCGCGACTTATGCGCACCTGCCGAGACGTCGAACGGACGAAAGTACGCCTCGGTTAATTTCCGACCTGCGTTTTTAAAGCACGTAGCACGCGAAGGCGACGCAAACGGGCGATTCGGCATGGCGGAAGCGCACATAAGTCGAGGACATGGGCGAAATGGACCGATTCCGCGGCAGAAAGCCGACGCGGCTCAACTTCGGCGCCCCTCCCCTTCCGCGGCCAGCAGCGCGGCTCCCACGGCGCCTGCGAAACGCGCGCGGGACTCGGTGGCCACGGGCTCGCCCAAGCGCGCGCCGAGGCGCTCGACGAAGTACCCGTTGTCGCACAGGCCGCCCGTCAGGAAGTAGGGCGCGCCTTTGCCCTGCGCGACGAGCACCGACACCCGCTCCACCACCGATTCGATCACGGCGTACGCGATGTCCTCGCGCGGCGTTCCCTTGCCGATGAGGCTGATGACCTCCGATTCCGCGAACACCGTGCACATGGACGAGATGGACGTGGGCGCGCCCGCCCGCGCGAGGCGCGCGAGCTCCTCCTGGCTGACGCCGAGGCGGTTCGCCATGACCTCGAGGAACTTCCCCGTGCCGGCCGAGCACTTGTCGTTCATCGCGAACTTGACCACCTTGCCGCCGCGCAGCACGATGACCTTCGTGTCCTGGCCGCCCACGTCGACCACGGTGCCCCCGCCGCCGAACAGGAAACCGGCGCCCTTGCCGTGGCAGGTGATCTCGGTGACCACGCGATCCGCATAGGGGACCGCGACGCGTCCGTAGCCCGTCGCGACGCAGGGAAGCCTGCGCGGGTCGAAGCCGCGCGCGAGCAACTGCTGGGCCAGGCGCTCGGCCGCGTCCACGCTGCTGAACCCCGTAGGGCACACAAGCGTCTCGGCGAGCCGGCCGTTTTCGAACACCGCCGCCTTCGCGGCCGTGCTTCCTACGTCGATGCCGATCGAGGGCATAGGCTAGGTCCTTTCATCTTTTCTTGGCGCGGAGGGGTGCCTAGTACAATTCCACCTCGTGCACGGCCTCGTATGCCAGGCCGCCGCTCTCGAAGGCGTCCAGCAGCGCGTCCCGCTCCTCGGCAGGGACGCACCAGGCCAGGCCGCAACCTGCGGAAACCTCGGATGGAATGGGGATCATCCTGCCTGGGAGGCCCGTCTCGCGGGCGGCGGCCTCGACGGCCATCGCGTCGCTCGTGGACGCGAAGGTCACCACGGCTTTCGGCGTCTTCCTCCGCACGGCTCAGGCCCCCTCGGCGATGGCGGCCACGGCGGCGATGCCGGCGTCCACCTCGTCCTCGGTGTTGAAGCTGCTGAAGCTGAACCGCACGGCGCCCTGGCTCTGCGTGCCCAGCGCCTCGTGCATGAGCGGCGCACAATGGGCGCCGGCGCGCGTGCAGATGCCGAATTCGGCATTGAGCGCGTCGCCGATCGCCGCGGAGTCCGCATCTCCCACGTTGAGCGCGACGATGCCGCAACGCCCCGCGTCGCCGCCCCCGCCCAGCACGCGCACGCCGTCGATGCCGCGCACGCCGCGCTCGAAGCGCTCGGCCAACGCGCGCACCTGCGCGCCCAGCTCCTCCACGCCGCGCTCCTCGATATAGGCCAGCCCCGCGCTCAAGCCGGCGATGCCGTGGGCGTTCAGCGTGCCCGCCTCCAGGCGCTCGGGCATGCGCGCGGGATGATGCCGGTCGTAGCTGTGCGTACCCGAACCGCCCACCTTCAGCGGCTCGATCTCCACGCCTTCCGCCACGGCGAGGCCGCCCGTGCCCTGGGGGCCGTACAGGCTCTTGTGCCCGGTGAACGCCACGACGTCCAGCCCATCGCGCCCCATGTCGATGGGCACGACGCCCGCCGTCTGGGCCGCGTCCGCCACCAGCAGCGCGCCGCGCTCGCGGCACAGGCGCGCGATGCGGGCGATGTCGTACACGTCGCCGGTGAGGTTGGAAGCATGGGTCACCGCCGCCAGCCGCGCTCCCGGAAGCGCCGCCTCCAACGCGTCGTAGTCGAGCGCGCCGCGCGCGTCGTGGGGCACCACGACCACCTCGCAACCGCGCTCGTCCGCCAGACGGTACAGCGGGCGCAGCACCGAATTGTGCGAGGCGGCCGTGGTCACCAGCTTGTCTCCCGGCCGCGCGAGCCCGGCGATGGCGGTGTTCAGCGCCTCGGTGGCGTTGCTGGCGAAGGATACGCACGACGGATCGGCCGCACCGAACAGCCGAGCCAGCTGCTGGCGCGCCCGGAACACGGCATAGCCCGCGTCGAGCGACGCCTCGTGCACACCGCGGCCCACGCCCCCGAAGCTGTTGACGGCCCGCGCCACCGCCTCGGCCACCTCGGGCGGCTTGACGGCGGTGGTGGCCGCGTTGTCGAAGTAGATCATAGCTCCACGATCCTTACGTCTCGGCCCGGCCCTACGGGCGGATGATGCCGCGCGCGCTCGCCTGCTTCTCCACGATCACGTACATGTTCGTGGCCTCGCCCACTTCCAGCTGCTCGGCCAGCCCGTAATGGTTCAGGCACGTGCCGCAGCTCATGATCTCGACGCCGGCCTCGGCGAGCGTGCGCAGGTCGTCGAGCGACGAGGAGCCCGTGCAGGCGAGCTTCACGCCGCCGTTGTACATGAGCACCGTCTCCGGCAGCTCGTCGAGCTGCGTCAGGGCGAACACGAAGCCCTTCATCAGCACGGCTCCCAGCTCGTCGTCCCCCGAGCCCATGAACTCGGACGGGATCACCGCCACCCGGCCGCCCGTCGGGGCCGGATCGACCGCCGGGCAGCTCGCGGCGCTTCCCGCCTGGCCGTCCGACGCCGCCGCGCCCTTCGAGAAGGTCACCGCGAACGCATCTTCGCCGCGCTTCTCGCCGACGGCTTCCACCTTGAGCGTCTTCGCCAGCGCCTCCAGATTGTGCACCGCGGTCTCGTTGTCAACGAGCACTTCGAGCACGCCCTCCCCCATGGCCGAGAGCGCCTTCTTGGCGCGCACCACGGGAAGCGGGCACGCCTGACCCCGTGCGTCGATCTGCTCCATCGTCTTCCTTCTTTCTCATCGTCGGTTGTCATCCCGCACGGCGACGGCCGTGGCGCTTCCAGCTGGCGCCTCACGGGATCCTTCGACTCCGCGCTGCGCGCTGCGCTCAGGATGAAAGCATGCACGGCCTCCGCACCGCCTGCAGGACGACAGCCTACCGCGGTCGTTCTCCTTCAGCAAAATATGTCGCGCCGCGCGTTCAGCTGGCGCGGCAGCCGGGCTACGCCCTCGATCGGGACGCCCTCCTCCTGCGCAAGGCGCTCCAGCAGCTCCACGTCGTCGCACGACGCGAGCAACGACACCCCGCAGGAAGCGCGCGCGGCGCGGGGCGTGGGCGAGATCCTCGCCTTGGCCCCCGCGTCGCGCGCCAGCTCGTACAGACGCCAGCCGTCGGTATGGCTCGAGAACAGGATATAGCAATCCTCGGGACGTGCGTCCTTGTTCACGGTATCGGCAGCGTCTTGTTGCATGGCCTTACGCGTCCAGCATCTCGATGAACGCGCCGATGCGCGTGCGCAGCTGCTCGGCGTCGTTGTCGGCGTAGTCGGTCTCGAGGCCCAGGCACGGGATGCCCTCCTCGGCAAGCGCGTCCGCCAGCGGCGCCTTTTCCACGTCGTAGAGCGTGCAGAACTTGAGGTTCGCGTCGATCACGCCGTCGACCTTGTACTCCTTCGCCATGCGCACCACGTCCGCGACGCGACCCGGGTTCGGCGTGAAGCACGCGCAGTTGTTCTTCATATAGCGCTGCGCCAACGCCTGGAACATGCCGTCGAGCGTGCCCTCGCCCTCGTCCACCTCGTTCTCGAAGTAGCGCGTGCCCGTGCACATCTCCTCGCACACCACCACGGCGCCGCTCGTCTCGACGATATGGTGCAGCTTCCAGTTCGGGATGGCCAGCGGCGTGCCCGTGATCAGGATGCGCTTCGTGCCGGCGGGCACCACGCCCTCGCCGCGCTCGATGCGCGCTTCCAGCTCGTCGGCCAGCTTGTTCGCCGTCTCGGCGCAGCGCACCGGGTCGTCGAAGAACGCGATCTGCATCATGAGCAGGGCGTCCTTGCCGCTGATGGGCACCGGGTCTGCCTTGCGCGCCTCGAACACGCGGGCCAGCGCGCGACGCTTCTCGTTGATGGTGCGAATGGCACGGGCAAGGTTCTCGGCCGTCAGTTCGTTGCCCGTCTCGGCCTCCACCTCCTTGGCGAACAGCGCGATCTCGTCTTTCCACGCCGCGATGTCCTTCTCGCGCTTCATCTGCGGCACGTCCATGACGTAGGTCTTCTTGTCGGCCCCCAGGATCTCGTAGGCCTTCTTCTTGCCGTCGCACGTGGTCTCGCCCACATACATGTCGGCCACGCTGAAGTACGGACACGTCTTGCCGAAGTGCGCGCCGAGCGACGCCTTGATCAGCGGGCAGATGCCGCTGGGCAGCACCTTCTCGCCTTCGGGCACCCAGAACTGCGAGCCGCCGCACAGCCCCGTGACGGCGCCGCCGCAGGCGACGACCACCTCGTCGGGCACGAACACGCAGAACGTGCCGAACACCTTGCCGCCCTGCTTTTGCAGCTCGATGAGCTCCGCGGGGCGCACGCCGTGGATCTCCGACACCACGAAGTCGTAGAACGCCATGTTCTCAGGGCGGTTCTCCTGCGTGAGGTACGTGTCGCCGAACGCCATCGGCAGCACGGCGCACAGCTGGTCGTGCGTCTCCAGATCCATGCCCAAGTCTTTCCACATTGCCTGATAGTCAGCCATGAAGGCCCCCTTCGATACCAGTCGATAGCAAAGTTGCGATGTTATTCGGTTGTCGTTGCAGAAATGACGGTGCAGCGTCGCCGGATGCGCGCATGCGCATGCGGGACGCGATGAGGTGCGCGATGATGAAGCGTCGCCTTGCATGCAGAAATGGCACCCGCGCAGAATCGTGCCAATGCGAGGCGACGAGGTAATGATACCGTATCGCAGCCGCCCGCCGCAATCGCAGGGCAGCTTATCGGCGAAAGGCCGGCGGAAAAGCCCCTACCGATCGACGTCCTTCTTCCGGTACACGAACCAGTACGCCATGCCGACGGCGACGCCGCCGGCGACGTTGCCCAGCGTGGCGGCCGACAGGTTCGTCGCGATGCCGGCCAGCGTCACCGCGTCGGGCGCACCCACCCCCATCGAGTTGAGCAACAGCCCCATGGGGAGGAAGAACATGTTCGCCACGCAGTGCTCGAACCCGCACGCAACGAACGCAGAGATGGGCAGCAGGATGCCGAGCACCTTGTCGGCGACGGTGCGCGCCGAGAACCCGATCCACACGGCCAGGCACACGAGGATGTTGCACATGACGCCCTTGAAGAACAGCGTCGTCCAATCGGGCGCCACCTTGCCCGCGGCCACGCTGACGAAGGCCTCGCCCACCGCGCCTCCGTTCATGGCGGCGACGTTCGCAAAGTGGACGAGCGCGAGCGCGACGAGCGCGCCGGCGAGGTTGCCGAGCCACACGAGCAGCCAGTTGCCGAACAGGGACCTCCAGCCGATACGGCCCGACGCTTTCGCGCACACCAGAAGCACGTTGCCGGTGAACAGCTCCGCGCCGCAGCACAGCACGAGCACCAGCCCGAGGCAGAAGCAGAGTCCGCCCACCGCGCGCTGCACCGCGAACGGCATGGAGGGGTCGCCCAGGAACACGCAGAAGTACAGCGCCCCGAACGCGATGAACGCCCCGGCCAGCATCGCGGACGCGAAGCACTTCGCCTTCGGCATGGCCGCCTTGGCCTCGCCGACCTTCTCGGCCTTCTCCGCGATTTCAGCCGGCGACAGCGCATCCGGCCTGAGCGTTTGGATCTCGTCCTGCATCATGATCGCATCTGGTTCCTTCCTTGCCTGGTCGCGGCTTCTTCGCGCGTCCCCTGCGAAGCCGCACGGTATGGTACCGCAACTCGCGGGCGCAGGGAGAAACAAAAGCGTTTTCCTCGACAATTTCCCCATCTCGTCGTCCTGCTCGTCGCATCGCCGAATCGATACCCGGCCGTCGGTGCATCGGCGCGCGCAACACTGGTATACTTTGGCGAGCGGCCGCGTCGGCCGCGCATCCCCGCACCCGTGTTCGAGAAAGGCGTTTCCATGGCGAATCCGTCACGCACCGATCTGCTCCGCGCGCTCCCGCAGGTGGAGGAGATGCTCCAGCTGCCCGAGGTGAGCGCGCTTCTGTCGCTCCTCCCCCGCAGCGTGCTGGCCGATTGCGTGCGCGAGGCCGTCGACGAGACGCGTCGAGCCGTGCTTGCAGGAGCATGCGAACGGGTCGACGTTCCGGCGCTCGCCGAATCGACGCGCGCCCGGGCGTTCGCCCGGGCGCGCCCGTCGCTGCGCCGCGTGATCAACGCCACGGGCATCGTCGTGCACACGAACCTCGGGCGCAGCCCGCTTGCCGACGAGGCCGTGAGCGCCGTGAGCGACGTGGCGCGCGGCTACTCCACGCTGGAGTACGACACCGATGCCATGGCGCGCGGCAGCCGCCACGACCATGTGGAGCGCCTCATCTGCACGCTCACCGGCGCCGAGGCGGCGCTGGCCGTGAACAACAACGCGGCGGCGGTCATGATGGTGCTCCACGAGTTCGCGCGCGGGCACGAAGCCGTGGTGTCGCGCGGCGAGCTGGTGGAGATCGGCGGATCGTTCCGCGTGCCCGACATCATGGAGCTGTCGCAGGCGCGCATGGTGGAGGTGGGCACCACGAACAAGACGCATGCCGTCGACTACGAGCGCGCCATCGGCGCCGACACCTCGATGCTGTTGAAGGTGCATCCTTCGAACTACCGCGTGGTGGGCTTCGCCGAGAGCGTGTCGGCGCGCGACCTGCGCCCGCTGGCCGATGCCGAGAACGCACGGCGCACGGCATCCGGCGAGCCGGGCGCGGGCGAGCTTCTGGTGTACGAGGACCAGGGATCGGGCGCCTTCCTGAACCTCGATGCGTTCGGCGCGTACGCCGAGCCCACCGTGGCCGAGTCGCTGCAGGCGGGCTGCGACCTCGTGTCGTTCTCGGGCGACAAGCTGCTGGGCGGCCCGCAGGCGGGCATCATCGTGGGAGCGAAACGGTTCATCGACCGGCTGAAGAAGAACCCTTACGCCCGCGCGATGCGCCTCGACAAGATGACGCTGGCCGCGCTGGAGGCCACGCTGCGCCTCTACCTCGACCCCGCGATCGCGCTCGAGCGCATCCCTGCGCTGCGCATGCTGTCCGAGCCGGCCGAAGCCGTGCGCGGGCGCGCCGAGCGGCTGGCGCGCACCTTGGAGGAAGCGCTTCCCGCAGGGGCGGCGCGCATCGACGTGGTACCGGATACCGCGCGGGCCGGCGGCGGCGCGCTGCCGTTGTGCGACATCGACTCGCATGCGGTGCGCATCGAGTTTTCGCGCGGGGACGCGCAGGGGTGCGAGACGTTCCTCATTGCGCGGCGCGACGTGCCCGTGATCGGGCGCATCAAGCACGACGCCGTGCTGCTGGACGCGCGCACCGTGGCCGAGGACGAGCTAGCCGAGGTCGCCGAGGCCGTGCGCGCCTACTTCGACGCGCTCGACGCCGGAGCCGAGGGGAGCCGCGCATGAGCGGGCGCACGCAGACCGACCTCGTGCTGGGCACGGCCGGCCATATCGACCACGGCAAGTCGTCGCTCGTGCTGGCCTTGACCGGAACCGACCCCGACCGTCTGGCAGAGGAGAAGCAGCGCGGCATCACCATCGAGCTGGGCTTCGCGCGCCTGGCGCTTCCCGACGGCACCGTGCTCGGCGTGGTGGACGTGCCGGGCCACGAGCGCTTCGTGCGCCAGATGATCGCGGGATCGACGGGCATCGACCTGGCGCTTCTTTGCATCGCCGCCGACGACGGCATCATGCCGCAGACCGAGGAGCACCTGGCCGTGCTGGAGCTTCTGGGCATACGCACCTGTGTGGTGGCGCTCACGAAAACCGACCTCGTGGACGAGGAATGGGCGCTGTTCATGGCCGATGAGGTGCGGGGCCGCCTGGCCGGCACGCCTTTCGCGGATGCCGATATCGTCCCCGTGTCCAGCCGCACGGGCGCCGGGCTTCCCGAGCTGCAAGAGGCTCTGACACGCGCGGCGCGCACCACGCGGCGCGCGAAGGCGGGCTCGCGCCTGCGCCTGCCCGTCGACCGCGTGTTCAGCATCAAAGGCGCCGGGACCGTGGTCACGGGCACCCTGTGGAGCGGGTCGGCCCGGATGGGCGACGAGGTGGAGGTGCTGCCCTCCGGCCTGCGCACGCGCGTGCGCAGCGTGCAGGTGCACGGCGAGCCCGTCGATCGCGCCGACGCCGGGCACCGCGTCGCCCTCAACCTGAACGCCGTGTCCACCGACGAGGTTCGACCGGGCGATTTCCTGGCCGCGCCCGGTGCGGCGAGCGCCACCGACCGCTTCGACGCCCACCTTGCGTTCCTCGGCGTGCCAGGCAAGGGCAAGCCGCTCGTCAGCGGCGCGCGCGTGCACGTGGCGCACGGCACGCGCGAGGTCACCGGCCGCGTGCTGCTCATGGACGGACGGCCGTCGCTCGGCGTCGGCGAGCGCGCCTACGCGCAGATCCGCCTCGACGAGCCGCTGCCCGTAGCATGGCGCGACCGCTTCGTCGTGCGCTCGTACTCGCCCGTGCACGTCGTCGGCGGCGGCGAGGTGCTGCGCGCCCGCCCCCGCCGCACCACCACGCTGGCACCGGGCGCGCTCGAGCTGCTGGACGCGCTGCGCGAAGGCGACGAGGCCGCCGTGGCGCACGCCGCGTTCGCGCTGACCGCCGCGCCCGTAACGGCCGCCGAGCTGGCGACGCTTTCCGGGCTCGAGGAGGACGCGGCCGCCCGCGAGCTCGAGGCCCTTGCCGCGCACGGCGCTGCGGTGCGCCTCGGCGGCGAGCGCGCGCTGCGCTACGCCGCCCCCTCCGTGCTGCAGAAGCAGCGCGCCGCCATCGAGAACGCCCTGCTGAAGTTCCATGCCGAGAACCCGGCCGCCACCGGCATCGCGAAGGACGCGCTGCGCCGGCGCTGCCTGCCGCGCGCGGACGCGGGCTGCTTCGACGCGCTGCTGGACGACGCGGTCGCGCGCGGCGCCGCGGTGACGGACGGGGGCGAGGTGAGCCATCCCAAAGCCGGAGCAGGCGCGCGCAAGCTGGAGGAGCAGGCCGCCGAGCAGCTGCGCGAGACGCTGGCCGCCGCAGCCGGGGCGCCGCCGTCCACAGGCGAGCTCATCGCATCGAGCGGCCTAGACTCCTCGCTCGTCCACCGCGCGCTGGGAAGTCTGGAGAAGCAGGGCCTCGTACGGCGCATCGGAGCCGACTTCTACTTCGACGTATCGGCGCTGGCCGCCTTCGAGCAAGCCGTGCGCGCCCGTCTGGTTGACGGCCCCGCCACCGCAGCCGAGCTCAAGGACGCGATGGGCACCAGCAGGAAGTACGCCATCCCCCTGCTCGAGTACTTCGACTCCCAAGCCGTCACTCGCCGCGAAGGCGACACGAGGGTGCCGGGAGGAAGATGACGCCCCGAGGGAGGTTCTATCCGGGAATACGAAAAGCGCCCCGATCGGGGCGCTTGCGTTTCTGGCGGAGATGTGTGCGAATCGAACACACCCGAGACGTTCTGCACGCCTCACAGCGGCTTTGAAGGCCGTGGAGCCCACCAGGACCCATCCATCTCCAATAAGAAGGTGCCGTTTCGGCACCGTAGATATGATAGCGCATTTGTCCGCGACGAGGACGCGCGTTCCGAAATGTTGCGTATCGTTCAGCAATTCCCCAAAAGTACGTCGCTCAGGTGGCGACGCGCCACATCCGCCAGCGCATGGAGCGCGGACACGGGGGTTGGAGGCCGGTCGAGCATCCGATGGCACGGGAAGAAGCGCGTGAGATGGTACGGGATGGCGGGATCGAGCGATGCCAGCCAAGCCGCTGCCGCATCGATTTCGTCGGGATCGTCGTTGAGCCCGGGGATGACGAGCGTCGTCACCTCGAGGTGGCACGTCGGATCGGCCGCCAGCGTTTCGATGGTGCGCTTGACCGCGGACAGGTCGCCGCCCGCCGTATCGTAGAATCCCTGCGTGAACCCCTTGAGGTCGATGTTTGCCGCGTCCACGATGCCGAGGAGCTCGGTAAGCGGCTCTTCGTTCACCATTCCGTTGCTCACCAGCACGTTCGCAAGCCCCGCCTCGCTCGCGAGCCGTCCGACGTCCCGCACGTACTCGTAACCCACGAGCGGTTCGTTGTACGTGTACGCGACGCCTACGCATCCGCGATCGCGGGCCCGCAGCGCCAGGCCGACCGCCTCTTCGGGCGCCACGTAGCGCCATGCCGCATCCTCCGCGCCCGCGCAGGCGATATCCGCGTTCTGGCAGAACGGACAGCGCAGGTTGCACCCGTAGCTTCCCAGCGACAGCACGGTCGAGCCCGGGCGGAACCGCGCGAGCGGCTTCTTCTCCACCGGATCGAGCGCGATCGAGGTCACGCGCCCGTAATTCTCGTCGACGACCCGTCCACCGTAGGCAACGCGCGCCCTGCACAGCCCGCGCCGTCCTTCGGAAAGCGCGCAGGCGTGCGGGCACACGCCGCACACGGCGCGCCCGTCAGCCACGGCGCGGCTCTCCCCCGCGTTCGTGGCGCACCACCTCGAAGCGCTCCAGCTCCACGTCGTCGTCGAACAGGTCGATGCCGGCCTTTCGCTTCGCGATGTCCACCTGCTGCTGCGCCGAGTCCACGCCGTCGAGGTTCGGCAGCAGCAGCCCCCGCTTCCAGCCTTTCGTCACGATCACACCGTAGCGGGCCGGGTCCAGCTGGTCGATCGACTCGACGGGCATGGGCGTGAACAGCACATCCACCGAATACGACAGCGCGTCCAACTCGTCGGGGCGCACGGGCGGGAAGCGCGGATCCTCCGAAGCCGCCGCCACGCCGTTGCGCACGATCTCGGCGGCCGTGCTGCCCGTCACCGGCGAGATGGTGCCGATACAGCCGCGCAGCTCGCCGTGTTCGTGCAGCGACACGAACACGCCGGCGCGCTTGTCCGACAGCTCGGGCGGCAGGCCGTCGGGCACCGCTATGGGGTTGCCCGTGCGCACGAACCCTTCGACGCTGGCGCGGGCAAGCGCAACGTACGGGTCGACCGGCGCATCGTTCGCGGCTGCGTCGCGCGCACCGCTGCGATCCTCATCGCGGTCAACCGCGGTCCGCACGGCGCCGTCGCCGGCCGAGCCCTGCACCTCGAACGCGGCCACCGCGTAACCCACGCCGAAGGGGCCTTCGTAGCTGAGCAGCTCGTGCGAGATGGGAAGGCCTTCCAACGCGCCCGCCATGATCCAGAACGAGCGCAGGCCGCATTCCGCCGCCTCCTCGCCGAACGTCTCGTCTATCTCCAGCAGACCGCTCAAATCGCCCGCATCGAACAGCGCGGTGACCATACGGTCGAACACGGGGCCCTGCGGAGCGTAGCCGTACGGGCCGTCGCTCGCAAGCTTATGGGACAAGTCGCCGCTGGCGATGAGGACGCAGCTGCGATCCAGATCGGCGGCCGCCTCGGCGATGCAGCGCCCCAGCGCGAGGTGCGTCTGGGGCGAGAGGCCCGACAGCCCGATGCGCACCACCTGGTACGTCGAATATGCCTCGTTCACGAAATGCAGCGGCACGATGGTGGCATGGTCGAGATCCTTCCCGCCCATGCCGCTGCCGCACAGCGGCACCGTGTGCTTGCGCGCGCACGCGGCTATGGCGGCCGTCATCTCGCCGTCGTATTGCACGGTCATGGAAGAGTCCCATGCGCCGAAGCGCCCCATGTCGCCGCGGTCGAAGTCGCCCGTGGACAGATGGAAGCAGTCGCGGAACAGCGGGGCGTGGGGCGACACCACGACGACTGTCTCGGGCGCGTGGGCAGCGATGCGGCGCGCCACCTCGCGATACGCGTCGAGGGTGTCCTGGATGGCGCGCTCCTGGCCCCGGCCTACCTCGGGCATGGCGAGGGGCGGATGCGGCACGGCGTACGCGGCGACGATTCCCATGAGAGCTCCTTCCCGCAAGCTTCGACCGGGCGCTCGAACGTTCGAACGTGTGCGCCCTTCAATGGTTCGATTGTACACCCTGCGAACAGCCGCTCCTGTCCTTTACCGCCGCATGCGCCCATTCGATACGCAAGCGTTGACGGACGCGCGCATCGCCGCGCTTACCGATCGGCTCGAGCGGCGTCGTTCACATCCATGGTCATGGTCTGGAAGCGGTGCTCCATGTAGGCGTTGTCGAAATGCTTCGCGTAAAACTCCTCGATGGGCGTGTCGGGCGCCTTGCCCGCCGATCGCGCGTACCAGCAGTCGATGGACTGCACGGTCATGACGCCGTCCACCAGCATGAGCCCCGCGCATACGGCCGTCACCGCGTAGCGCCAGTTCCACGGAATGAGGTTGATCAACTTCAAAAGCCGCGGCAGCAGAAGCTTGATCCACGCCACGCCCAGCACGCCCCACATCACCATGAACACGAAGTTCGTGCGTCCGTCGATGGACAAGAACGTGCCCGAATAGTCCCATGCGCGGATGCCGAACGAGAACTCCATGATCCAGCTCGTGAAATACTCGAACGCACCGCCGATGACGGCGCTCACGAGGAAGACCACCCACACGGGCTTGTCGTGGAAACGGTTGAGCGCGATGGTCATGAGCAGAGCGCCGAAACCGTAGATGGGAGAGAACGGCCCGAACAGAAGCCCAGCGCGATCCTGATACTCATGGTATAGCGCGAAATGGAACAGCACCTCGATGATGAGCCCCAGCACGCAGCACACCACGAAGATCCAGAACAGGTTGAAGAAGTTCAGCGTGATGAACCCTTTTTTCGGCTTGCGCTCGCGCGCCAACCTCCTCTCTTCCGAGCGCTGCTCCTTGTCCATCTTCTTGAGCTTGCGCTGTAGCCGGCGCTCCTCGTGCAACTGCGGGTCGAGATAGCTGGTCACCGCGACGAGAATGACGATCTGAACGAGGTAGCCGATGTGGTGCGCAGACAAGCCGAACAGCATCAGCGTGCCGATGACGGCCAGCACGGTGAGCGCCGCGAGGGTGTTCGCCGCCTGCGCCGCGTGGGCTCGGCGATTGCGCAGCAGCCGCACGCCCAAGAACACGAACAGCACGGCCGATGACGTGAGCACCGCCATGAGACCGGCGAAGATGACGATGGACGCCGTTCGGTACGTGCCGCCGCCGACGCCTTGCACGAAGGAGAAGATCACCGGCGCCAGGTCGCCGAGGGAAGCGAGTCCTCCTACTATGCTGAGAACGCCGAATACCTTGAGCGGCACCGGGAGGCGACCTTCCTCGTTCACCGTGTCGTTCATGCAAGATTCCTTTCCTCGGTCGTTGACGATACCGCGCGCACATCGTACGCGCCGTCCTCCACCCGCCACGCGGCTGTAACGGTATCGTAACGTGAGAACGAGCGCTGCGGAAGGGCGGCTTCGCGAAACGCCGAACGCCGCAACGGGGAAAAGCTATGCGAGGGCCGCGCCTAGGCTTCGGCGCGGCCCTCGCATAGGGCATCGACGAAGTAGCGGTGATAGGCCTCGTGCATCTTGCGACGCTCTTTCACGCGTACCGGCACGCATGTTCCGTCGCGTAGAATGAAATCGTCGCAAACGTCGGCTATGTAGTCCATGTTCACCAAACAGCTGCGATGGCAGCGCAGGAAGCGGGGATCGTTCAGATCCTGCTGCACGTCGTCGAGCTTGGCCAAGCCGCGATGGCAGGCTCCGTCCGCGGTGTGCAGCAGCACCGAATGATCGCGGCTTTCCAGATACACGATGTCGCCGAAGGCGAAATAGCGCCGCGATGCGCCCACCCGAAACGCCAGTCGAGGCTCGCTCGCAGGCAGAACCCGATCGAGGACACGCTCGATGGCGGCCGGGTCGAGCGGCTTCATGAGGTAGTCGGTCGCACGCACCTCGTAGCTTTCCACCGCATGCTCGCGCGAGACGGTGAGGAACACGATGGGAACCGCCGCGTCCACCGCGCGCAACGCGCGGGCCGCCGACACGCCGTCCACGCCTTCGAGGTACACGTCGAGGAACACCAGATCGAACGGATCTCCGTTCGCCGCATCGGCTACCAGGCGCTCGCCGGCCGTGTACTCCTGGTACCGAGCCCGAACGTTACGCCCTGCCAGCGACCGGTCCAGCGCACTGCGCAGATCGCTTCGCAGCGCTCCGTCATCATCGCAGATCGCTATCCTCAAACCGGAACCTCCTCAGTTTTCGACGTGTCGCTATATTGTCCGATGAAGAGGGTTATATTGTCCAGAACCGGTTACGACGCGAAAAGCGCCGTTTTCGCAGCTGGGATAACGTGACGATGAAAACTACCCGTCCAGCTCGACATCGCGCCTCAAGCCGTAATGCAGCACGAGGTAGTACGCTATGCCCGCCGCCATCCAGATAAGGCCGAGCACCTTCGCCGGCACGTCGAGGCTCCACCACGTGTATCCGATCACCGCGATGCCGCACAAGGGAGACAGTAAATGCGCCGCCCAGCGCCCGTCGCGCTTCTTGATGAAGAAGTACCCGATGACGGTAACGTGTAGCATGAGGAACGCGGAGAGCGCTCCGAAATTCACGAACAGGGATATGGTGTCGGTGCCCAGCCTGCCGAACGTCAGCACCAGCACGAGCGTGAGGGCTCCCACGAACAGAGAGGCGACGTAGGGCGTATGGTACTTCGGATGGATCTTGGCCAACGGCTTCGGCAGCCCGCCGGCACGCCCCATGGCGAAAAGTATCCGCGACACGGCCGTCTGAGCGGCCAACGCCGTGAAGATTCCCCAGGCCAGCGCCGTGGCAACGGCGCACACGATGTACAGCCAGCGTCCGCCCACGACCTGCGCCACCAAGTAGAAGGCGTTGCCCGAGTCGCCCGCGAACGCGGCGCCGTCGGGACTGATGCAGCCCGCGATGTAGGTCTGCAGCACGAACAGCGCACCCACGATGACCAGCGATGCCATCATGGCGCGACCCGGGCCGCGTCGGCCGTCCTTCGCCTCCTCCGACAGCGTGGCGATGCCGTCGAAGCCCAGAAACGACAGCACGCCCAACGACACGGCGCTCATGACGAGGTTCGGGTCGAACGTCGAGGGATTGAAGAGCGGGTCGAGCGAGAAACCGCGCGACGAAGGGTCGGCGAGCAGCCATCGAACGCCCAGCACGACGAAGACGAGCAGCACGAGGATCTCCAGCACAAGCGCCACGCGGTTCACGATATCGGTGAGTCCGATGCCGCGCACGTTCACGAACGTGTTCGCAGCCACGAACGCCACGGCGAACGCCCACGGGGGCACTTCGGGCACGAGCCCGGACAGCGCCGTCGAGGCAACCACGTACATGAGCAAGGGAATCAACAGATAATCGAGCAGCAGCGTCCAGCCCGTGACGAAACCAATGCCTTTGCCGAGGCCGCGCGAGGTGTAGGCGTACACCGAGCCCGCCACCGGCCACTCGCGGATGAGCATGCCGTAGGACAGCGCCGTGAACACCATGGCCAGCGTGCCCACGAGATACACGAGTGCAGGCATGCCGCCCGACTCCGAGAACACGCCGCCGTAGATGCCCATTGGCGCGATGGGAACCATGAAGATGAGCCCGTACACAATCATGTCCGGCACGCCGAGCACGCGCGCAAGCTTCTGCCCGCCCGGCTGCCTGCCGGCGCTCGCGTCGGACGAGGCGCGCTTCGCGCCGCCGTGAGCCTTATCCACCATGCAGCCGCTCCTTTCGCCAGGCCACTCGGATGTCCGGCGCGCAAGCGCCGAGACGTACCCGATACACGATACGGCAGAGCCCGGAAGGGCGCTGGAAGACCCGACCGTCCTTGCCGATGCGTTGCCAGCCTGTCGGCCAGGTGTTTTCGCATCGAACGCCGCAAGCTCCGCAAAAAGGAAAGCCCGCTTTCGCGGGCTTTCCGAGCAGGTTTAGAAGTCGATGGTGTCGGGATCGAGACCGCTTTGGCCGAGAGGATCCAGCTCGTCGATACGCTGCAGGTCCTCGTCGGTGATGTCGAACCAGAAGATGCGCGCGTTCTCGGCGATGCGCGCCGGGTCCGTGGACTTCGGCAGAGGGATGGCACGGCGCTGCAGGCACCAACGCAGGCACAGCTGCGCCACCGTGCAGCCGTAGCTGGCAGCGATGTCGATGAGCAGCTGGTTTTCCAGCACGCGACCCGAGCCCAGCGGCGACCACGCCTCCACCACGATATCGTGGCGGTTGCAGAACTCGCGCGTGACCTCCTGGTTGCAGCCGGGGTGCAGCTCGATCTGGTCGACCATCGGCAGGATATCGGCCGCGTCCATAAGCGGTTCAAGATGATGGGGCTTGAAATTGCTCACGCCGATGGCGCGCACGAGCCCGTCGAGGTAGAGCGTCTCGAGCGCGCGCCACGTCTCCTGGTTCGTGCGCTGCCATTCGGCCTCGGCGCCCTGCGCAGCGGGCCAGTGGATGAGGTACAGGTCGACGTAGTCGAGGTGCAGCTTGGCACGCGATTCCTCGAACGCCTTGAGCGTCGCATCGTAGCCGCGATCGGTGTTCCACACCTTCGTGGTGATGAACAGGTCCTCGCGCGATATGCCTCCCGAGGCGAGCGCCTTGCCTACCGTGCCCTCGTTGTCGTAGGCTGCCGCCGTGTCGATATGGCGATACCCGTCATGAAGAGCCTGATGAACGGCATCGATCCCCACTTCCCCATCGGGCATCTTCCACGTGCCGAACCCCAGGCAGGGAATGCCGTATCCGTTTCGCAGGGTGATACGATCCTTCGGGCTTTGCAAATCCGCCATGCGTGCTCCTTATCACTCATACGCCGCCGCTGACGGGCGGCGTGAACCGTCGTTACTCGTCCACGATACGCCTGCGCAGCGCGCGGTCGCCGAACCGTAGCGCGCTCGTAGAAGGAAGGACACGCAAGCGTTACCCCGCCGGCGCGGGCGGCTTCGCGCCCGCTCGACCAGTCCGAGTCACGACGGCGACGTACGCCGAAATAGAAAATTTGGCAGGAAACGCTGCGGCAACCCGGCTCCGCGGGAGGACGCCCAACCACGGAGGGAACGCACTGGCTGATCGCCTGCGTCACTCGTCGACGCGGCCGCGCTGCGCCTTCGTTTGGGAGCGCCGGCGCTTCTGGGCGAGACGGCGCTCCTTGGAGGCGCGGGTCGCCTTCGTGGCGCGGCGCGCCTTCGGCGGCACGGCCTCGCGCACGAACCGGTCGCGCAGCTTCTGCAAGCACAGCTGGCGGTTGCGGAACTGGCTGCGCGACTCGTGAGACGTCACCGTCATGCCGCTGGGCACGTGCGTCATGCGCACCGCCGAGTCCGTTGTGTTCACGCACTGGCCTCCCGGCCCGCTCGCGCGGAACGCCTGCACGTGGCAGTCGCGCGCGATATCCTCGAGCGATTGGCGCGCCCAGACGGCGTAGTCGCGGTATGTCGGCTCATCGTGACCCATGATCGCATCATAGCACGACGCCCGCGAACGCACATCATCGCCCGAAAAACACGGAATCGCTCCTGCAAGCGTGTTTTTCGGGCGATGATGCAAAGTCGACCTGCCGACCGCCGGCGCCGCCGGCAGGTCGGCCCCTTAATCCTCGATGCCGTCGTTGTTCCTGATCAGCTTGCGCTTGATCTTGCCGCCGATGGTCTTGGGCAGCTCGTCGACGAACTCCACGATGCGCGGATACTTGTAGGGCGCCGTCGTGTGCTTCACGTGGTTCTGCAGCTCGCGCACCAGCTCGTCGGAAGGCTCGTAACCGCGCGCCAACACGACGGTGGCCTTCACCACCTTGCCGCGGATGGGATCGGGCGCCGCCGTGACGGCGCACTCCACCACGGCGGGATGCTCCACGAGCGCGCTCTCCACCTCGAAGGGCCCGATGCGGTAACCCGAGCACTTGATGACGTCGTCGTTGCGACCCACGAAGAAACAGTAGCCGTCGGAGTCGCGCCACGCCATGTCGTGCAGGTTGTAGTACTCCCCGCCCACGGCCTCGCGCGTGCGCTCCTCGTCGCGATAGTACCCCACGAACAGTCCCGGCGGGTACGCCTCCTTGAGCCCCGTCACGCAGATGGCGCCCTCCTCGCCGTCGGGCACCTCGATGCCGTCGTCGTCCAGCAGCTTGATGTTCAAAAGCGGCGAAGGCTTGCCCATGGAACCCGGACGCGGGTCGACCCACGGGAACGTCGCCAGCAGCACCGGACCCTCGGTCTGGCCGAAGCCCTCGCGGATCCTCTTGCCCGTCAAACGCTCCCACGCCAACGTGACCTCGGCGTTCAGCGGCTCGCCCGCCGTGGCGAAGTTGTGCACGCTCGACAGGTCGTAGGCGCTCACGTCCTCCTGCAGCATGAAGCGGTACATCGTCGGCGGCGCGCAGAACGTGGTCAGCTTGTAGTCCTGGATCTTCTGCAGCAGCTTCGTGGGCACGAACTTGTCCATGTCGTAGGCGAAGACGGTGGCGCCGGCGATCCACTGGCCGTAGATCTTGCCCCAGCCGAACTTCGCCCAGCCGCTGTCGGTCACGCTCATGTGCAGCGCGTCCTCTTCCACCTGCTGCCAGTACTTCGCGGTGATGATATGGCCCAACGGGTGGGCGAAGTTGTGGCACACCGCTTTCGCCATGCCCGTGGTGCCTGACGTGAAGTAGATGAGCATGATGTCCTTGCTCGTGACGCCCGCCTCGCCCCTCGGGCGCTCGAACTCGTCGGACTCGCCCTCGATCAGCTGGTCGAACGGCGTCCAGCCGTCGCGCTCGCCCGCCACGATGATGCGGTTCTCGATGGACGGCGATTCAGGCAGCGCTTCCTCCATCTGCCCGCATACGTACTCGTCGTTCACGCAAACGACCGCCTTCACCTGCGCGCTATCGGCACGGTAGACGATGTCCTTCTTCGTCAGCTGCAACGACGCGGGGATGATGGTGGCGCCCAGCTTGCACAGCGCCACGGCGCACACCCAGTATTCCCAGCGACGGCGCAGGATCATCATGACCACGTCCCCCTTGCCGATGCCGAGCTTGCGAAACGCGTTGGCCGCCCGGTTCGACAGCTTCGACAAGTCGTCGAACGTGAAGGTGCGCTCCTCGTCGCGATCGTCGCACCATACGAGCGCACGCTTCTCGGGATCGACGCGAGCCCACTCGTCCACCACGTCGAAGCCGAAGTTGAACGCCTCGGGCACGTCGATCTTGAAGTTCTCGAAGAAGTCCTCGTACGAATCGAACTCGATGCGGGGGCAGTATTTTTTCAGGATATGGTTCACGGGCTGTGCTTCCTACTCTGCGATGATCGTCACGAATTTTGCAGGGATATCTCCGCCGCAGCGTTGGCCGTGCGGATGCTCCGGATTGAAGTAGATGCTGTCGCCGGCGTTGAGCTCGAACTCCTTGTCCGCCCACGTCACCACGACGGTGCCCTCGATGACGAGATTGAACTCCTGACCGGTGTGCGTCACGAGCTTCGCGGGCTCGTCGGAAGGATCGAGCACCACGAGCAGCGGCTGCATGATCTTGCCGGTGTAGCGCCACGCAAGATCCTCGAAGTGGTATCCCGGATAACGGTCGACCTCGCGCCCTTCGCCCCAGCGCACCACCTGGTACGTGTCGAGCTTGGCCGCGGTGCCCGTGAGGATCTCCGTGAACTCCACGCCGAAGTGGTGCGCCATGTGGTAGATGGCCGAAATGGGCACGTCGTCGCCGGTTTCCTCCCAGCGGACATACGTCTCCAGCGGCACTTCCAGCTCGGCCGCCATGTCCTCGCGCGAGACGTCGCACGCCTCGCGCAGACCCTTGATGCGCAGGCCGATCTCGGCCAGTTCAGCTACCATGCGAATCCTACACTTTCTAACGCGTACATTTCCAAATCGGTCAGCGAGGCTTTCCGTGGTGCCCGAGATTGGCGCGAAAGCCCGAGGAAGCGTACCTTGGGTACGCGACGAGGGCTTGGAGCGCCAAGATCGAGCGCCACGGAAAGCCGCCCCCTACGGGGACTAGCTGCGCGTCGCAGCGTCGAGCAGTTCCGACGGCCGGCAGGCCGTCGGAACGATCATGCGTCGATTCCCAGTTGCAGGGCTCGTTTGTTCATGTCGAGCATCGCCGCTTTCTTCGCGGGCACGCACTTCTCGATGGCCTTCCAGAGGGTCTCCTCCTCGCAGAAGCGCGTCTCGGCGAACAGCTTGCCGGCCAGGATGATGTTCGCCAGCTTCTTGAAGCCGGCCTCCTCGGCCATGGCCGTCGCGGGGATGGCGCACATGCGCACGCCCTCGATCTCGGGGATGCGCTGGACGAGCGTGGAGTCGGCCACCACGATGCCGCCCTCGGCCACGCTGCGCTCGAACTTGTCGAGGGACGGCTGGTTCATGGCAACGAGCACGTCGGGGGCGAGCACGAGCGGGCTTCCGATGGGATCGTCGGACAGGCACACGCTGCAGTTGGCGGTGCCGCCGCGCATCTCGGGGCCGTAGGAAGGCAGCCACGACACCTCGCGATCCTCCAGCAGACCGGCATAGGCGATCAGCTTGCCGGCGAACAGCACGCCTTGGCCGCCGAAGCCGGCCAGCACCATGTTGACGGAACGGCTCATCGTGCGCCTCCTTCCACCTGCGGGTCGGGGTGCGCGATGGGGCAGGCGGCGTTGCGAGCCGAAGCCGCCTCGGCCGCGTTCGCGTGGCCCTCGGCCACCACGTCCTTGTACACGCCCAAGGGATAGTACGGCAGCATGTTCTCGTTCATCCAGGCGAATGCGTCCTGCGGCGTCATGCCCCAGTTCGTCGGGCACGTGCCCACGATCTCGACGAGCGAGTAGCCGCGCTTGTCGATCTGGGTCTGGAACGCTTTCTTGATGGCCTTCTTCGCCTTGCGCACGTTCTTCGGGCAGTCGACGGTGACGCGCTCGAGGTACGCCACGCCGTCGAGCGAGCTCAGAAGCTCGCACACGCGGATGGGGAAGCCGGCCGTCTCGGTGTTGCGGCCGTAGGGAGAGGTCTGGGTCACCTGGTTCGGCAGGCTCGTGGGAGCCATTTGGCCGCCGGTCATGCCGTAGATAGCGTTGTTCACGAATACGACGGTGATGTTCTCGCCGCGCGTGGCCGCATGAACCGTCTCGGCCATGCCGATGGACGCCAGGTCGCCGTCGCCCTGGTAGGCGAACACGACGCCGTCGGGCAGCGCGCGCTTCACGGCGGTGGCCACCGCCGGCGCACGGCCGTGCGCGGCCTCGATCATGTCGCAGCCGTAGAAGTCGTAGGACGTGACGGTGCAGCCGACGGGCGCGATGCCCACGGTGGAGCCTTCCACGTCCAGCTCGTCGAGGCACTCGGCCACAAGACGGTTGACGATGCCGTGGGAGCACCCAGGACAATAGTTGGCGACGACGGGCAGGAGCGCATGGGGTCGCTCGAACACGACTTTCATTTCCTTGTCGGCCATGGCCTACTCCCCTCCTTTCGCGGATGCGGCGATTGCTTCGTTCATGGCTTCCAGCTTGGCCAGCACCTCCACCGGCGTCGGGATGACGCCGCCGGTGCGGCCGTAGAAGTCCACCGGGCGGCGGCCGGCCACGGTCAGGCGCACGTCGTCCACCATCTGGCCCATGTTCATCTCCACCGACAGGTAGGCCTTCGCCTGAGGGATGGTGGCCTCGATGGCGTCCACGGGGAACGGCCACAGGGTGATGGGGCGGACGAGGCCGGCTTTGACGCCTTTCTCGCGAGCCGCGACCACCGCGCTGCGCGCCACGCGGGCGCTCGCGCCGAACGCGACCACCACGATGTCGGCGTCGTCGGTCATGAACGCCTCGGCGCGCTGCTCGTCGCGCTCGATGGCGGCGTAGCGCTCGTAGCGCTCCACGTTGAGGTTCTCCAGGGCCTCGGCGGTGAGGTACAGCGAGTTCACCACGTTATGGGGGCGCTGGTGCTTGTGGCCGCATGCGGCCCAGGGCTTCTCGGGCAGCGAGTCGACGGGCTCGGGCATGACCACGGGCTCCATCATCTGCCCCAGCATGCCGTCGGCCAGGATCATGACGGGCGTGCGGTACTTGTCGGCCACGTCGAACGCGTTGTACACGTAGTCGGCCATCTCCTGCACGGTGGACGGAGCGTACACCACCACGCGGAAGTCGCCGTGGCCGAGCGCGCGCGTGGCCTGCCAGTAGTCGGCCTGAGACGGCTGGATGCCGCCGAGGCCCGGGCCGCCGCGCTGCACGTTGATGATGACGCCCGGCAGGTCGGCGCCGGCCATGTAGGAGATGCCCTCGCCCTTGAGCGAGATGCCCGGCGACGAGGACGACGTCATGACGCGCGCGCCGGCCGCAGCCGCCCCGTACACCATGTTGATGGCCGCGATCTCGCTTTCAGCCTGCAAGAACGTGCCGCCGACCTTCTCCATGCGCTTGGACATGTAGGCCGCAAGCTCGGTCTGCGGCGTGATGGGGTATCCGAAGAAGAAGCGGCAGCCGGCGCGCAGGGCGCTCTCCGCCAAAGCCTCGTTACCCTTCATGAGCACTTTCTCTGCCATGGTCTACCTCTCTACCGTGATCGCAACGTCAGGGCACATGACCGCGCAGGACATGCATCCCGTGCACGCGTCCAGGTCGGTGCAGTACGCGGGATGGTAGCCCTTCACGGTGATCTTGTCGCGGTCGAGCGCCATGATCTGCTCGGGGCACGCGTCGACGCACAGGCCGCACCCCTTGCAGAAGGAGTCGTCTACGCTGATTCTCGCCATGATCCGCCTTCCTCGTCTCGTCCGAATGCATAAACGGCCGGACTGGAGCGTCCGGCGCGCAGCTCTCTTGTCTATTCCCAGGGAGTTCTTACATATACTTGCACAGGATAGTACGTTTGCCGATCCCCATTCGGCGCGCGGTGGGTAGTTTCCCGGTCGGCGACCTGGCGCGCCGCCGCAGCGGGCACCGTGGTGCATGCCAAGGGCAGCCCGGCCGCTTGCGCAACCGCTTGCGCGAACGGCAGGCCCTGCTCCACGACCTGGGCGTCGGTGTCGTGCTGCAGGTGCGTGTTGTTCACGACGCACGTGGCCCGCAAGTGCGATTTCGCCTCGATCTCGCGCAGCACCTCCACCGCCTCGGCCGGCTCCTGCGTGAGGTTGCGGTTGCGGTTCACCACGTACAGCATCTCGTAGGGAGCCTGCTCGACCGTGCGCGCGAAGCGCCCGAGCGCCGTGGCGCCCGCATCGTCGCCGCCCGCATCGATCACCACGAAGGGACGCTCGTCGCCGTCGCGCCAGGCTCGCTGGGCGCCGTCGATGGCCGGCTCGATGGTGCCGGACAAGCTGGGTCCGTCCACGTTCGTGCCCGCGAACACGGGCGCGACCAAACGGATGCCGCGCTCGTCGAGCAGCGCGCGGTAGTCGCTGGAGCGGAAGAAGGGGTTCACCACGTCGAGGTCGATCACCGTGACCGCGCGTCCCCCCGCAGCCGCGTCGAGCGCAATGTTGAGCGTCAGGTTCGTCTTGCCCACGCCGTAGTGCCCGCACACCACGGCCACGGGCGCATCCATCATCATACGAGGCCTTCCAGAGCTTTCGCCGCCTCGTCCGACTCGCGGATGGCTGCGCGGCGGATCTTGCCGTTCACGGTCTTGGGCAGCGCGTCCACGTACTCCACGATGCGGGGGTACTTGTACGGCGCGGTCTTGTGCTTCACCCAGGTCTGCAGCTCGCGTGTCAGCTCGGAGGAACCCTCGAAACCCTCGGCCAAAACGACGGTGGCCTTCACGGCCTTGCCGCGCGTGGGGTCGGGCACGCCGGTGACGGCGCACTCGCGCACCGCCTCGTGTTCCAGAAGCACGCTCTCGATCTCGAAGGGGCCGATGCGGTAGCCGCTCGATTTGATGACGTCGTCGTTGCGCCCGACGTACCAGAAGTAGCCGTCCTCGTCGCACCACGCGGTATCGCCGGTGTGGTACCAGCCGCACGTCATGGCGGCCGCGGTCTTCTCGGGGTCGCGGTAGTATTCCAGCATGATGCCGGCAGCCTTCTCGTGGATGTCGATGCACACCTCGCCCGTCTCGCCCACGGCGCAGCGGGTGCCGTCGTCGCGCTGGATCTCAACGTTGTACAGCGGCACCGGCTTGCCCATGGAGCCGGGTCGCGGAGTGGAGTTCGTCAGGTTCGCGATGGTCAGCGGCGTCTCGGTCTGCCCGAAGCCCTCGTAGATGGTGAGCCCCGTGTGCTCCTTCCAGAAATCGAACAGATCGGGATTCAAGGCCTCCCCCGCCGTCGTGGAGTACTGGAGCGAGCTCAGATCGTAGGCGTCGACGTTCTCGGTCATCATCATGCGGTACATCGTGGGCGGGCAGCACAGCGTGGTGATGCGGTGCTCGCCGATGAGCGACAGGATCTCGGAGGGGTGGAAGCGGTCGAAGTCGTACGTGAACACGCACGCCTCCATAAGCCACTGGCCGTAGTACTTGCCCCATACCGCCTTGCCCCAGCCCGTGTCGGCGATGGTGAAGTGCAGGCCGTCGGGATCCACGTTGTGCCAATGCTTCGCCGTGACGAGATGCGCGATGGCGTACTCGGAATCGTGCAGCACCATTTTGGGGTTGCCCGACGTGCCGGACGAGAAGTACATGAGCATAGGGTCGGCCGCCGCCGTCTCACGGCGCTCGAAGTCCTCGGACGCGGCGCGCACGCACGTGTTGAAGTCGAGCCAGCCGGCGCGCTCGACGCCCGCCGCGCACACGCCTTCCGGCCCCGACAGCGCCTCGCCCAGCGGCAGGCCGTCGTCGGGGAACACGAGGTTGCCGTCGGCGTCCTCGGGCGTGAGGCCGCCGCCCGCGCCGTTCACGAGGATGCGGCGCTCAAGCGTGGGGCACGCGTCGGCCACGCGGTCGCACACCTCGGCGATGTCGCCGAGCGATGTGGCGATGACGGCCTTGACGGACGCGCCGTTCAGGCGGTATTCCAGGTCGTGTTCCTTGAGCATGAAGGTGGCGGGAACCATGACGGCGCCCAGCTTCGCCAGCGCGGTGGCCACGAACCAGAACTGGTAGTGGCGCCGCAGGATGACCATGACCATGTCGCCGCGGCCGATGCCCTGCTCGGCCAGGAAGTTCGCGGTCTTGTCCGACCAGCGCTTCATATCGGCGAACGTGAACACGTGGTTCTCGCCCTCGGGGTTGCACCACACCATGGCGCGGCGGTCGGGGTCGTTCACGGCGATGTCGTCGACCACGTCGTAGCCGAAGTTGAAGCTTGCCGGACAGCTCACCTCGAACGAGGAAAGCACGCCGTCCTCGTCGTAGGCCTCGTTCACGTAGCGGAGGTTGATGTTTCTCATAATGGTGTCTTTCTCGGAAGATCGATGCAGCGGAAGGATCCGCCGCGAGACGGATGGGATCATCGGATGCGGGGCGCATACGCTGGGGGCTTGTTCGGCTTCTCGCCGCCTGCCCGGGGCGCTGCGCCTAGATAATCTCCCCGTTCGGCTTCATGACCACCGCGAGGAACGTGCACGGCTCTCCGCCTGTGGCGATCATGCCGTGGCCGCGGCTGGAATCGTACATGAGAAGGTCGCCTGCCTCGAGCTCTTCGATATGATCCTCGTAGGCGAAGCGCATGCGGCCGGAGATGATGTAGTCGAGCTCCTGGCCCTTATGGTAGGAAAGGTGGATGGGCGCGTCCTGCTCTTCCTCGAGGTACGGCGCCGTCACCAGGAAGGGCTCGGCCAGCTTGTTCTTGAAATGAGGAGCCTTGTGCAGGTACTCGAAGCCCGCACGGCGCTTGATGGACAGGCCCTCGGCGGCGCGGGTCAACGAATAGCCCGACAGATGCGGATCCTCGCCGGTCAGAAGCTCGATGACGTCGACGCCCAGACGCTGCGCGCACTTGTAGAGGAACGTGAACGACAGATCCTGCTGCCCCGACTCCTGTGCGGCGTACTCGGCCACCGAGCGCCCCGTCGCGTCGGCCATCTCCTGCATGGTGATATCGAGGTCTTCGCGCAGCGCCCGAATTCGCCCAGCCACCTCTTCGATGTTCGGCTCCATGCTCGCTTGACCTCCTTCTGGTATATCGTTGGTATAAAAGTTTACTTATTGTATAGCAAACCGCTTCGATTCAGGGGAGGACGAAACCATTTGGAAACAAAAAAGCGGCCCGATGGCGGCGGCGACCCAAGTTGTCATCCTGAGCGGAGCAGCGACGCTGCGTAATCGAAGGATCCCGTGCGGCGGTAGCCGGAAGCGCCCCGGCCGATGCCGCACGGAATCCTTCGATTACGGCCTACGCCCAGGATGACAATCTCTTACGCGGGAACGCCGTCGCCGAACAGGAGCTCGCGCTCCGGGCCGGTCAGCGCGGCGCGCGCCTGGTCGCGCAAGTTGTTCATGCCGCTGAGGAACTGGCGGTACATGACCACGGTCAGGTAGCGTCCGATAGGCGTCAGCGTCAGCTCTTCGGCGTTGTCGGTTTCAAACGCCCTGTTCAGACGCATGAAAGCCAATTCCATGGGAAGACCTGTCTCGATGCTGCAGCCGAAGTCGCGCTCGAAGGCGCGCTTGTCGAGCCGCAGCTTGTACAAATCGAGCAGGAAGCGGTAGCGCATGAGGTCGCGCTTGCTCATCTCGGTCTTGCCCATGATGGACATGCGCCCGCTCTCGATGGCCGCGTTGTAGTCTTTGATGCTGAAGTTGTTCACGTACAAGCAGCCGTTCAGGTGCGTGATGGAGCCGCTGCCGATGGCCGGATACTCGTCGTAGTTCACCTGGTACTCGTCGATCTGAGGCGCGTCGGCCGGCTTGCCCGCCTTGTCGGGGCGCGTGAACGTCCACAGCGTGGTGCGGTCGAACAGCGGGTCGTCGCCGCCGGCCAGCACGCCGTCGAGGATCTGGTAGTAACGGTACTCGCGGTCGTAGTCCATCGCGCCTAACGTAGCGGCCATTTTGCGCGTAGTGGCCGACGACACGTACAGCGGAGAGAACGTGGTCTGGCGGCAACCGGACAGCGCGATCTTCTCGAGGTCGGCCATGAGAACGTCCTCGGTCTGCGAGGGGAAATTGAAGATCATGTCCACGTTCAGCGAGTCGAAGTACGGCTCCGCCTCGGCGATGCGCTCCAGGATGACGTCGCCGCTGCCGTACTTCTCGTAGCGGTCCATCTGCTTGAGCAGGTCGTCGTCGAAGCTTTGCACGCCCACGCTCAAACGCTGCACACGACCCTGCAGCTTGTCCAACCACGGCTGCGTCAGATGGTTCGGGTTGGTCTCGGAGGCGACCTCCCTGATGTTGAAGTTGTCGCGAGCCATGTCGAGCGTCTCGCACAGCTCGTCGATCATGACGGTGGGTGTGCCGCCGCCTACGTAGATGCTCTCGAAGTCGTAGCCGAGATCCTTCAACATCAGCATCTCTTTGCGCATGTTCGCGAAGTAGGGCCGGGCGACCTCCTCGCGAAACGGGTAACGGTTGAAGCTGCAGTACGGGCACAGGCGCTCGCAGAAAGGGACGTGCATGTACAGCATGTACTTCTGCCCGGGATTGGCGGACGGCATCATGGTCTCGCTCGTGGGGTTGAGAGCCAGATGCTGCTTGGTCATGGTATGGATCAGGCGCGACAGTATGCGCTCGGAAAGCATGTAAGTCTCCTATTCGCTTCAAAGATTTCGGTACCCATAGTAAGGCTTTTCCGACGGTTTGCACCCGCTATTTATCCTCGTACATAAAGAAAAACGGGCCCGGGCGCATGCCCCGGGCCCGCAGCGTCGCAAGGACAGCCGCGCCTACGCGATGCGCTCGAAGCGGACGGCGAAGTGAGCATCCGGGGAGCCGGGGGCGAGGCGCGTGGCCACGCAGGAGCGGCCGTTGACGGGTGCCAGCTTGAAGCCCGCGCCGGCCTCGCTTTCGAGGAAGGCCTTCACCACGCCGTTGTTCTCCTCGCGGGTTACCGTGCACGTGGCGTAGGCCAGCGCGCCGCCCGGGGCCACGTGCGGCGCGGCAGCCTGCAGCATGCCCAGCTGCACGCGCGCGAACTCAACGATGTCGGCCGGCTTGATGCGCCAGCGGATCTCGGGATGGCGGCGCAGCGTGCCCAGCCCCGAGCACGGGGCGTCGATGAACACCTCGTCGAAGGCGCGGTCCCCCACCACGGCGTCCAGCTCCAGCGCGTCGCCCGTGAACGCCTCGGCCACCTCCGCGCCGTAGCGCTCGGCGCGCTCCAGCAGAAGCCGCGTCTTGAACGCATGGTTGTCAAGCGTAGACAGGACCAGCTGCGAGCCGTAGGCGCGCGTCGCATCGCTTTGCAGCAGGATCGTCTTCGTGGCGCGACCGGCGCCCACCTCCAGAAGCGACGCGGGCTTCCGCTCAGGCAGCACCGAGGCGGCCACCAGCTGCGAAGCGGCGTCCGTCACGAGGATCTTGCCCTGCGAGAACATCCGCTTCACCTCGGGAAGCAGCAGCGCGCGTGTGTCGAGCACACGGTAGCAGCCGGCAACGCTCACGCCGTCCACCGATACCGGGTCCAGCCCCTCGTCCAGCTTGTCGAACGCTTTGACCAGGGCCTCGTCGGAGGTTTTCGCCGCGTTGACGGCGATGAACAGCGGCGCCTGCTCGTTCGAGGCGCGCATGAAGTCGAGAGCCTCCTGCGGCCCCAAGTCGACGATGAGCTTGCGCGCCAACCACAAGGGGAACGCATGCAGGCGCGCGAGCGCCTCGGGGTCGCGCATGGGATCGCCGAAGGGAAACGCCTGACGCATGAGCACGATCTTGCGCAGCACCGCGTTCGCCAGACCCGACGCGCTCATCGCGAAGGAGCGCACGAGCTCCACGCCCTGGTCGACGGCCGCGTGCGGCGTCTTGCCGAGGAAGATGATCTCGTAGGTGCTCACTCGCAAGGCATCGCGCACGTCGGGTTTCACGTCGCTGGGCGCGTTGAGCGCGCGATCGATGATCTCGTCGAGCGTGCCCGTGGCGCTGACCACGCCGAGAGCCAGCTTCGTAGCGAACGCGCGATCCTCCGACGAGAGGTCGGAGCGGTCGATGCGCGTGCCGATGACGTCCTGCGCGAACGCGTCGCGCTCGCGCACGGCGCGCACCACGTCGAGCGCGGCCAAACGTGCGGGGCTCGCCTTCGAGCGCGGCTTCTTCGGAGGGTTTTTAGGTCCGGCGTAGCCTTGGGGCTTTCGCGTCTCACGTGCTTCAGGCATGGGGTTCCTCCCAGGTCAGGCCGCCGTCCTTGATTCCCTGGACGCCCGCGGCGAACGAACGCGCGTCCATGGTCTGCTTGCCGTCGGGCTTGAGCGCGCCCACCTCGAGCGCGCCGTCCGCCATGCCGAGGAACAGGCGCTTGCCCGCGAAGCGCACCTCCCCCGGACGGATGCCCGCCGCCAGCTCGCAACCCGCCGCGTCCTCGGGCGCGTGCGCTTCGAGCACGGTGACGCCGCGCCCGGCGACGACGGCGCGCGACGGGTGCGGCGCACTCGACGCCTGCACTTTGCGCGCCGCGAGCGCAACGTCGTCGTTCGGCGACAGGTCCAGCTCGCGCTTCTCGATCTTCGAGGCGTAGGTGACCTGCTCCTCGTCCTGCTCCGTCCACTCGGCAGCGTCGCGCTCGACATGCACGAGGGCGGTGAGCAGGGCGTGCGAGCCCAGGTCGGCCAGCTCATCGGTAAGCTCGGAGGCGCTTTTGCCGTCGACGATGGCGGTGCGGCACACGCAGTAGGCGCCTGTGTCCAGGCCCTCCTCCATGCGCATGATGCACACGCCCGCCTCCTCGTCGCCCGCCAGGATGGCTCGCTCGATGGGCGCGGCGCCGCGCCAGCGCGGCAGCAGCGACGCGTGCACGTTGAGGCAGCCGAAGCGAGGGATGTCGAGCACCTCCTTCGGCAGGATGGCGCCGTAGGCCGCGACGCAGATCACGTCGGGGGCGAACGAGGCCAGCTCGCGCTGCGCCGCCTCGTCGCGCAGGGTGCGCGGAGTCAGCACGCGCAAGCCGCGGCGCTCGGCCGCGGCCTTCACCGGCGAGGGCTCTAAGCGCTTGCCGCGCCCGCGCACCGCGTCGGGACGCGTGTACACCGCTGCCACGTCATGCTGCTCCGCCAAATCGTCGAGGATGGTCGCCGCGAACGCGGGCGTGCCCATGAACACGACGCGCATGGTTAGCGCACCCGCGCTTCGAGCGAGGTCTCCCCCGGGCGGGCGCCCGCGGCCAGCGCTATCTCGTAGTCGCGCAGCGCCTCGATGCGGGCCATCGGGTCGCAGCGCTCGAACATGGTGATGCCGTCGAGGTGGTCCAGCTCGTGCTGCAGGCAGCGGCCGAGGAGATCGTCGCCTTCGATCTCCCACTCCTCGCCGTCGAGGTCGAAATAACGCACGCGCGCAAACGGCGGGCGCGCGATGGGAACCGTGATGCCGGGGCACGACAGGCACCCCTCGCCCGCCACCACCGGATCGCCCTGCGTGTCCACCAGCACGGGGTTCACCAGCACGATGGGATTCTGCTCGCCTTCTTCCTGGTCGCAGTCGATCACCACGAGCCGCTTCGCCACGCCGAGCTGCGGCGCAGCAAGGCCGCAACCGTCGTTCTTGTACATGGCCTTCGCCATCTGCTTGGCCAGCTTCTTCAAGCTCTTATCGCCTAGGTCGCACGGATCGCACACCTGGTTCAGGATAGGGTTGGGGGACTGCACGATGGAAATCACGGTCAACACGTCCTTCTGAATTATGGGACGCGCCGCCCGTTTCAGGGCGGCGCGGGTTATCGTCGGATTCGTATTGTCCGGTTTCGGGCGCACCTTGTCCAGCAAACTTCCGAAAGCTCCACAAAACGCGAGGTGGGAAGGGCTATTGCTTGTCGTCCGCCACGATCTCCTTGAGGGAGGCGGCAAGGCCCGCCATGCCCTGGATCTCGGAGGGGATGATGAGCTTCGTGGCCCGGCCGTTGGCCACGGCCTTCAGCGCCTCGAAGGCCTGCAGCGTGAGCACGGCGTTGTCGGCGCCGGCCTCGCGCACCATGCGGATGCCGTCGGCCGTGGCCTGCTGCACGTTCTTGATGGCCTCGGCCTCGCCTTCGGCTTCGCGGATCTGCTTCTCTTTCTCCGCTTCGGCGGCGAGAATCACCTGCTGCTTCGCAGCCTCGGCAGACAGGATCTGCGCCTGCTTGTTGCCCTCGGCGATGGTGATGGCGGCCTGCTTCTCGCCCTCGGCCAGAAGCACCGCCTCGCGCTTCTCGCGCTCGGCCTTCATCTGCTTCTCCATGGCCTGCTGGATGGCGGAGGGCGGCGTGATGTTCTTCACCTCGACGCGGTTCACCTTGATACCCCAGGCGTCCGTGGCCTCGTCGAGGATGGCGCGCATCTTCGCGTTGATGGTGTCGCGAGAGGTCAGCGTAGTGTCGAGGTCCAAGTCGCCGATGATGTTGCGCAGCGTGGTGGCCGAGAGGTTCTCGATGGCGAGGATCGGGCTTTCGACCCCGTAAGTGTACAGTTTCGGATCCATGATCCTGAAGAACACCACCGAGTCGATGGACATGGTGACGTTGTCCTTCGTGATGACGGGCTGCGGCGGGAAGTCGAACACCTGCTCTTTGAGCGAGATGTAGGGGCGCACGCGGTCGATGAACGGCACCTTGACGTGCAGGCCGTTGTTCCACGTGTCGAGGTACGAGCCCAAGCGCTCCACGATGGCGGCTTCGGCCTGCGGGACGATCTTGATGCACGTGACCGAGAACAGCACCACGAGCACGACGATCACGATGATGGCGATCAGAAGCGGGTCGAGGGTGATCATGCTAGGACACCTTCCTTTCGACGATGAGCTTCACGCTCTCCTGCCCCACGATGCGCACGACGGCGCCCTGGGGGATGAACGAGCCGTCGGCGGAACGCGCGGCCCAGGTCATGCGGTTGTCGGTTTCCACGCGTCCGGTGAGGCCCTCGTTGTCGACGTCCTCCACCACGACGGCGGTCTGCCCGACATGGGTGGGCTCCTCCTGCTTTCCGCGGTCGCGGTACTTCACGAACACGGGGCGCAGGGCCACGAGGCACACGACGGAAACGACCAGGAACACGACGATCTGGACAAGCAGGTCGGCACCGAGCAGGTTCGCAGCGAACGCTGCGAGCGCGCCGATGACGAACCACATGGTGATGAGGCCGAACGACACGACTTCGACGACGGCCATGACGGCGGCCACGGCCAACCAGATGAAGGGGCTCACGGGCTCCTCCTTTCTCCTGCGTCGAGTATACCATCCCTCGTCTTCGGCGTGCGCGAGGCGAGGAAACCGATCAGGAACGCGGGGAAAGCGGCTTATGGGCGGCTCGGCGGCGCTTGAGGTCCTGCTGCATGGCGGCCACGGCTTCGTAGAGCATCTCCAGCTCGTCGGGATCGAGGCGCGACGGGTCGGCGATCTGCGCGCGCAGGGCGCCCACCGCATCCTCGGCATCGCCGATGGCGAGCTCCTCCACGAGGAAGGCCGCCAGCTGCTCGGGCGCAGCCGTCTCCGACACGGTGCCCGACGTCAGCACGGCAGCGGCGTCCGGAAGCGCGCGGGACGCCTCCGTCACGAGCCGCGCCGAGGAGGCCGCCGGATCCTCGGCCAGCACGTCGAGCATGCTCTGGGCGATCGCGGCGTGCGCCTGCTCGTGCCACTGCGTCTGCGCGAGCGCGTCGGCATGCAGGAGCGCCAGGTCGGGGCGGCGCGCGGCCAGCGTCAGCAGCTGACGTTCGAAACGACGGCGGTTGATCTCGGCGCGCGGCAGGTTGCGAGCCGGCCTCCGCGGAGCGACGGCACGCTCGAAACCTTCCGGCGCGGACTCGTCGTCGCGCTCCCCTTCGGCCTTCGGAGCCTTCAAATGCTCCAGCTGGTCGATCACGTCCTGCTCGCGGGCGCGCACGCTCGTGGCTATCTGCACGGCGTAATCGCGCGCGAGCATGGAGTCCTTGATGGGGGCCAGCACCTGCAGCGCGTCGGCAAGGGCGGCGGCGCGGCCCTCGGCGCGGCTGAGGTCATGGCGCGCAAGGCGGCGCTCGATGCCGTACTTCAGCAGCGGCTGGGCGTTCGCGATGAGCTTCTGCAGCTCCTCGGCACCGCGCTGGGCCACGAAGTCGGCCGGGTCGAGGTTGTCCGGCAGCGTGACGGCAGCCAGCTCGATGCGGCTCTTGCCCGCCTCGGGCGTCATGGAGTCGTCGATGAACGCGAGCGCCCGGTCGGCGGCGCGCTGGCCTGCCTCGTCGCCGTCGAATAGGTATACGATGCGATGCTGCGCGTGGCGCGACAGCAAGCGGATATGGCGCATGGTGAGCGCGGTGCCCAGCGTGGCCACCGCATTCCTCACGCCCGCCTCGTGCAGCGCGATGACGTCGGTGTAGCCCTCCACCACCACGGATATGCCGGTCGAGGCCATGGCCGCTTTCGCCTTGTCCATACCGTAGAGCACCTGCGACTTGTGGAACAGCGGAGTCTCCTGCGAGTTCAGGTACTTCGGCTCGCCCTTGCCCACCACGCGTCCGCCGAAGGCGATGCACTCGCCCTGCGGATCGTTGATGGGGAACATGATGCGGTTGTAGAAGCGGTCGCGCAGCTTGCCCCCGTCGTTCGACAGCGCCACGTTCGCCTGCACCATCTCGTCGGGCTTGAAGCCCTTCGCAGACAGGTGGCGCACCAGCTGCCCGTGCCCCGGCGCAAAACCGAGCTGCCAGGTCTTCGGCACCTCGCCCCCCAGGCCGCGCGCGCCCAGGTAGCTGCGCGCCGCCGACGCGTCGGAGCCGGGGTTGCGCATGAGCTGGCAATGGTAGAACTGCGAGGTCTCGTCGCAGACGGCCTTGAGGCGGGCCTTGCGGCTGCTGCCGATGCTCTTGCGCCCGCCGCTCTCGGCGATGTCGATGTGCGCGCGCTCGGCCAACCGGCGCACGGCTTCGGGAAACGACAGGTCCTCGGTCTTCATGATGAAGCCGAACACGTCGCCGCCCTCGCCGCAGCCGAAGCAGTGCCATAGCTGCAAGGCCGGATCGATCTTGAACGACGGGGTCTTCTCGTTGTGCAGCGGGCAGCAGCACCAGAAATCGCGCCCGCGCTGCTTCACCGGCGTCCGCTCTCCGATAACCTCGACGAGGTCGTTGGCCTCGCGCACCTTCTGGATGTCCTCTTCGCTGATGCCGCCCGCCATCGCGACCCCTACCTGCGTCTGTTCTGCTTCGCCAGCACCACGTTCACGAGGAACACGAATGCCAACGCCAGCGACGGCCCCAGCTCAGCGATGCCGACGCCCTCCTCGCCCGCGTTCGCGTACGCGAGCACGAGGCTGCCCGTCATGAGGACGAAGCTCAAGCCCCCGATAACCGCGAATATCCACTGCCTGTTCTGCATGCACTCCCTTTCCGTGTTCGTCGCTGTCCAGTATAGCGCAAGCGCGCGCTCGCGGCGCCGCGGCGGGAAGGCGCAGGGCAATCAGCAGGATGCCAACCGAATCCTGACAAAACCGCAGCGGTATCGGACGCCGGCGGGACCGCTGCTATGCTTGATCGGCCGGTCGCGCTTCGCCGGCATTCCGAACGATCGCCCGAAAAGAGAGGTTTGCCATGAACGACGACATCACGATTTTGGCGGACTTCGATTCTGCGCTCTACGAGCAGGTCGAGCCGCCCCTCGTATCGCTCTACCTGCCCACGCACGGCAGTGCTCCCGGCGACGAGAGCGACCGCATCGAGTTCGAGGCCCTCGTGGAGCAGGCGCGCGCGAAGCTCGCCCAGGAGCGCGAGCGCCGCGAATACAAAGGCGTCGACGAGCGGCTCGCCTACGCAGCCGAGCACTTCGACGATCTGATGAGCCCCGCGCCCGGCGGAAGCCTCGCCGTGCTCGCAGGCAACGACCGAACCTACATCTACCGGCTTGGCTACGAGGCGGGCCCGCTCGCGTTCGTGGGCGAGCGGTTCTACGTCAAGCCGCTGCTGAAGAACTTCCAGTTCGGATCGCACTACTTCCTACTGGGGCTTTCGGCCGACCGCTTCGCGTTCGTCCACGGCGACTTCGGCTCGCTCGAGCGCGTGGAGCTGCCCCGCGACGTGCTCGACGCGTTCAGCGAGGAGTTCCCGCTCGTGTACGACGGGCACGAGGGTGCGCTGGACTACTCGTCGCTCGAGAACCATATGCCGCCCTACCACGGCTGGAAGTCGCGCAACGACGTGAGGAAGGAGGAGGCCGGAAAGTTCTTCCAGTACGTGAACAAGGCGGTGACCGACTACCTCGTGGCCGGCACCGACCTGCCGGTGATCCTCGTGAGCCTGCCCGAGCACCAAAGCGCCTTCCGCCGCATCTCCACCATCCCCCATCTGCTGGACGAGGGCATCGAGAAGGACATCGGCGGCATCGAGGCCCCCGAGCTCTTGTCCGATGCGAAAGCCGTCATCGAGCATGTGCGCGAGGCGCGTGCGACCGAGCTGCTGGAGAAGTTCGGCGATGCCGAGGCGCACGGCGGCGCGTCATCGGACCTGAAAGCCATCGGGCTCGCTCTCGTGGAGCGCAAGGTGCGCGCCCTGTTCCTGGCCGAAGGCGCCTACATCCCCGGCGGCTTCGACGAGCAGACGGGCGAGGTCTTCCTGTTCGAGCGAGAGCCGCACGGCCGCTTCCAGGGCCCCGAGCTGGCCGACGGCTTCGTCCGCGCGGCCCTTGCCCAGGACGCCGACGTGTTCGAGCTTCCCGCCGAGAAGATTCCCGGCGACTCCGGCATCGCCGCGCTGTACCGGTACTAGGCGCTTCGTTACCATCAGCACTGACCCGCTTCGTTAATGCACGCTTTTGTCAAGCTTTCGTACGTATGAAAGGCGGTTTTGCTTGTCAAAAGCGTGCGTAAGCGGACTGCAACCGCTTGGAGCCGGCGCATGCGCTCGCTCGCCGGCCTCTTCGCCGTACGCGGCTCCATGCGCTACAATGTCCTCGATACCCGCGACGCCCGCCGCCGCGCGGCGGGCTGCATCAGCAGAGGACGCCCATGGAACGCACGAACATCCCCTATCTCTCACTCAACCCCGACATCGAGGCCGCCATCCGCGCCGACCGCGCCGCCGGGCGCGCGCACCCGCATCGCTTCGACGACGCGAACGTCGTGCGCCGCGAACGGAACCCTCACGACAACGCCACGCTCACGCGCCCCGCGTTCGCGCGCGACATCGAGAAGATCCTCAACGTGCCGGCGTACAACCGTTACGCCGACAAGACACAGGTGTTCTCGTTCGTGGAGAACGACGACATCTGTCGCCGCGGGCTGCACGTGCAGTTGGTCAGCCGCGTGGCCCGCGGCATCGGATCGCTGCTGGGGCTGAACTGCGAGCTCATCGAGGCCATCGCACTGGGCCACGACGTAGGGCACACGCCCTTCGGCCACGCCGGCGAGCGCTACCTCAGCGCCTGCTACCACGCGCGCACCGGGCGCTACTTCAACCACAACGTGCACTCGGTGCGCGTGCTCGACCAGCTGTACCGCCGCAACGTCAGCCTGCAGACCCTCGACGGCGTGCTGTGCCACAACGGCGAGTTCGCCCAGCAGGTGCTGCGCATGGGCGACACGGCCGACTTCGCCGCGCTCGACGCGCTGGTGGAGGCCTGCAACGCCGACGAGCGGACCATCAAGACGCTGCGCCCCTCCACGCTGGAGGGCTGCGTCGTGCGCGTCAGCGACATGATCGCCTACGTGGGCAAGGACCGCGCCGACGCGCTCGACATGGGCGTGATCGACTCGCTCGACGTCTTCGACAGCGAGGTCATCGGCCGCGACAACGCACGCATCATCAACAACCTCACCGTCGACCTCGTGAACACGAGCTACGGCACCGACCGCATCGCGCTCAGCGAGGAGGCGTTCGCCGACCTCAAGCGTGCCAAACGCCAGAACTACGAGCTCATATACGAGCGCGAAGGCATGGTGAACGGCGCAGGCAACATCGTGGAAGAGATGTTCGAGGAGCTGTACGAGCGCCTCTTGGAGGATCTTCTCGCAGGCGACGAGGGCTCGCCGGTGTTCAAGCACCATGCCGCCTCCCTCGCCGCCAAGTCTCGCACCGTGGAGATCGACGAGTACCTGGCATCGGATCCGAACCAGGTGGTCGTCGACTACATGGCCTCGATGACCGACAGCTACTTCATGGCGCTCTACGCCCATCTGTTCCCGAGAAGCAAGAAGCGCATCATCACGCGCGGCTACTGCTCCGATTTAGGCTGAGGGCCCACCGAGGAAAGGAAACGCCTGTGAAGCTGCTCATCGCATCCGACCTGCACGGCGCGGCGCCCGCCGTGCGCGCGCTCGTCGACCGCATCGAAGCCGAAGCGCCCGACCGCATCGTCTTGCTGGGCGACCTGCTGTACCACGGCCCGCGCAACGACCTGCCGGAAGGCTACGCGCCGAAAGAGGCGATCGCGCTGCTCAACGGCCTGGCGAAGCGCATCGTTGCCGTGCGCGGCAACTGCGATGCCGAAGTTGACCAGATGGTGCTCGACTTCCCGTGCATGGCCGACTACGCCCTCGTCGAGGCCGACGGGCACGTCCTGTACCTCTCCCACGGCCACCTGCCGGGCAAGTCCCCCGACGACCCGCCTACGCTCGCTCCCGGCAGCGCCTTCTTGTCAGGCCATACCCATGCGAAGACGCTCGACGAGCGCGACGGCGTGCTGTTCGTCAACCCGGGAAGCACCTCCATCCCGAAGGACGGCTCCCCCAGCTACGCCGTGTACGAACACGGCACGTTCACCCTGAAGGACTTGGATGGGAACACGCTGCGCGAAGGCGGATGGGAGTAGCCCGAACGGCGCTCGACCCTTAACCTAACCGTCCTCGATCCACCGTGTATTCCACGTCGGCTATCGCGGCGGTCGAGGCGCGATGGCTCACCAGCACGACGGTCTTGTCGCCGCGGCCCTCGGAGAGCGCGCGGAGCACGGCGGCCTCGTTCAGGCTGTCGAGGTTCGACGTGGGCTCGTCCAACAGCACGAACGGCGCGTCGTGCAGGAACACGCGTGCAAGGCCTATGCGCTGCCGCTCGCCTCCCGAGAGCGTCTCCCCCAGCTCGCCCACCGGCGTGTCCAGCCCGCGCGGCAGACGTTCGATCAAACCGCTCAACGCCGCCTTGCGGCATGCTTCGGCCAGCTCTTCGGGCGAGGCGCTCGGCTTCGCAAGGAGGATGTTCTCGCCTATGGTGCCGGCGAACAGATGCGTTTCCTGCGTCATGTAGCCCTGCGTTTCGCGCAAGCTGGCCGTGTTCGCACGGCGCACATCCGTGCCCGACACCTCCACCACGCCGCGCGTGGCATCCCAAAAGCGCATGAGCAGCTTGCACAGCGTCGACTTGCCCGAACCGCTGCGCCCGGCCAGGTGCACCACGCTGCCCGGTTCGATGTGCAGGCTCACGTCGTCGAGCACGGGATGCCCTCCATAGGAGAAGTCGACGCGACGCACCGCGGCGCCCGAGAACGTCCCCAGATCCACACCGTCGTCGACCTCCTCGGTCTGCGGGCGCTCGTCAAGCAGCTCAAGCACGCGCCCCCCGGACGCAAGCGTCTGCTGCAGCGTGGAGCCGAGATTCGCCACGGCGATGACCGGGCCGAACGACGACATGAGGGCGGCCGTGGCCACAAGAGCTCCGTCGGGCGCGATGGCACCGGACAAGCACAGCGTCCCCGACGCCAGCACCATCGCAACGTCGAGCGCCAGCACCAGCCCGTTCGTCAACGACATCGCCAGAGCGCCGCGCCCCTTGAGGCGCGCTTCCGCGCGGGCAAGCTCGTCCATGCGTTCGTCCAGCTCGCGCGAACGTTCGGCCGCTCGGCCGAATTGCAGCGTCTCGCGCAAGCCTCGCAAGCTGTCAAGCACGAACGCGTTCATACCGCCCAGCCCCTCCCGCAGCTCGCGCCCGCCCATGCCGCTGGCCTTCGAGGAGGCGTACGGCACCGCTACGCCCACCAGCAGGTAGGATGCAAGAGCCAGCAACCCCAGCGCCGGAGATATCGTCGCGACGAACGCCGTCATGCCCGCAGACACGACGAACGCGATGATCGCCGGGGACAACGTGTGAGCATAGAACACTTCCAGCAATTCGATATCGCCGGTCACAAGCGAAACAAGGTCGCCTTTGTCGCGGCCTTCCAGCTTCGCCGGAGCCAAGCGGCGCAGCGCGGCGAACACGCGGTCGCGCACGAGCGCCAACAGCTTGAACGCGAGATAATGGTTGCACAGCTGCTCGCCGTAGCGCAGAGGCCCGCGCGCGACGCCGCAGACGGCCACGAGCGCCAGCGCGGCGCCGTAGCCGACAGTCTGCGGAAAGCCCGCCAGGTCGACGAGCGCGTAGACCCCGAACACCGTGAGGAAGATGGCCGCCCCGAAGCCCAGCACTCCCAGCACGACGGCCAACGCCATCCAGGGAGCCAGAGGGCGCACGAGCCCCACCAGCCGCAGCATCACCGACAAGTGCGATCGGCGCGTCGGCTCGACGGGCGCAGGCTCTTCCCCTCTTCGCCCATGCGCAGGGCAGTCGGGGCAGCGCGCAGGCTCTGCCGCGGCGCGCGCGGATCCTCCGGAAACCGCAGGCGACGCTTCCGGCAGCTCCTCCTCGGATCCGGCCGCTTCGACCGCCGCAGAGAAGCGCTCGAGCTCGGCTTGCCGGCTCCATAGGCGCGCATACGGGCCGCCGTGCTCCAGCAATTCGCCGTGCGTTCCGGCTTCTGCCACACGGCCGTCTTCCAACACGTAGATGCGGTCGGCGCCGGCCACGGCCGCCAGGCGATGCGAGATCACGACGACGGTCTTCGTGCGCGCCAGCTCATGGACGACCTCGACGATGGCTCGCTCGCTATCCGCATCGACGTTCGACGTGGCCTCGTCGAACACGTACGCAGGCGTATCTCGGAGCAAGGCGCGAGCCAGCGCGAGTCGCTGCCGCTGACCACCCGAAAGGTTTCCGCCTTCCTCCGCTATCGCTGCATCGAGCCCGCCCGCCTGCTCCACGAACCCCTCTGCGCGGCAGCGACGAAGCGCCTCCCACAGCTCCTCGTCGCTCGCCTGGGGGTCGGCTAGCAGCAGGTTCGAGCGCACGCTCCCCTTGAACAGGTAACTCGAGAACGGAACGACCGTGACGGTGCTCGCAAGCGAGGCGCGCGACGCCTCCTGGATCGGCACGCCGCCCACTTCGACCGACCCCGCGAATCCGGCGTTGCGTCCCGACAGGATGCCCGCCAACGTCGACTTTCCCGAACCGCTCTCGCCGACGATGCCCGTGAACGATCCGGCGGCCGCATCGAAATCCACGTCGGAAAGCACGGTGCGCTCGCCATCGTAGGAATACCCCACGCCGCGGCATGCAAAGGAGATGCGATCGGCTTCGATGACGCGCGAGCCGCGCTTGGGTTCCGGCGCATCGAGAATCGCGAACATCTTGTCGGCCGCCGCCATGCCGTTCATGGCCGTGTGGAAGAACGACCCCAGCGTACGCAGCGGGATGAAGAACTCGGCCGCCAGGAATATCACGGCGAAAGCCGCGAAAAACGGCGCCTGCCCGAGCGAGAACTGCCACAGCGCCATGACGATGCCCACCGCCGCCCCGCCGTAGGCGAACACGTCCATCACCGTCACGGAGTTCAGCTGCATGCGTAAAAGCCGCATCGTGGCCTGGCGGAACGTCTCGGCCTCGCGGTTCATCGCCTCGTGGCGATCGGCGTCGACGCGGTAGATCTTGAGCGTGGTGAGGCCCTGCAGGTTCTCGAGGAACGTCGCGCCCAGATCGGTGTAGGCGTCCCAGTACGAGCCCATCGCGCGCTTCGCGATCTTCTACACGGCGACGATGGACGCGGGTATGAGCGGCACGCAGGCCAGAAGCGCCACGGCTGCCGGAAAGCACAGCGGAGCGAGACAGGCGAACAGGGTGAGCGGCGCCAAGACCGAATAGAACAGCTGGGGCAGGTACGAACCGAAGTAGCTCTCCAGCTGCTCGGTGCCCTCGACGCTCACCTGCACGGCCTCGCTCGTGGACACGCGCTCGGAGTACGACGGACCGAGGCGCACGAGCTTGTCGTATACGAGCTTGCGCACGGTGCGCTTCGCGGCCGCAGCTGCCGCCTGGCCCATGCGCTGCGAAAGCGTCAAACAGCAAACGCGCACGACGATAGCCGCCGCAGCGGCCATCACGAGGTTCGCCCGCGCCGCGGCGACGTCCCCACCCTCGACGAGGGACTGCACGAACGCCCCCATGAGCAGCATGAGCGCTATGTTCGCCGCGAGCGCGACCCACTGGAGCGCGACGCTTGCCGCTACGTACTTGCGCGCTTCGGGCACCATGCCCGCCAGCCGTTTGCTGAACATTCCTAGCCCTCCGTCCGCTCGACAACGCATTCGGAGCCGCGCTCGGTCCCAGAGCCGCGATCCGTCTTCACGATGAAGCCGAAATACGCGACATGCGCCACCCATACGGCAGCAACGACGGCGCGTCCCACCGGCACGTTCGCCATCAGAAGGAACGAGGCGCCCAACACGAGCGTGACGGGGCCCAGCAGCATGAGCTTCGCCTTCACGGTCATCGCGCACTTCTTCGCGAAGCCTTCGAGCACGGTGCGGTACAGCTTCGTTCCATGGAACCATGCGTCGAGGCGCTCCGAGCTGCGCGCGAAGCAGTACGCGGCTCCCAGCAGGAACGGCACCGTCGGCAGAACGGGAAGCACCGCCCCCAGCGCCCCAAGCCCGAAGCAGGCGAAGCCCCCGACCGCCCACAGGGCGCGAAGGCACCTGGCCGCGCGCCGGTCTCTCTCGTTCGTCATGAGCATCCTTCCCTGCGCCGACGCCCTGCGCCGGCAAATAGTTACCTTTGTCTAACAAGGTGGGAATTGTACGCGAACTGGATTAAATTGTAAACCTTGGTTAATTTTTAACGACGGTTCAACGTGTGCAACATGCTCAGGCCCCGCAGGGTGAGATGTTCGTCGGTACGGGCGACGCGCTGCGACAGCGCGGCGATGGCAGCGGCATCCGAGCCCGTGGCGATGACGTCGGTCTCGTAGCCCAGTTCGCGCCATACCATGTCGATGAGGCCGTCGATGAGCGCGACCTCCCCCATCACGACGCCCGCCTGCATGGCCTCGCGCGTGTTCTTGCCCACCACCGATGCCGGGGCCTTGAGATCGACCATCGCCAGCTGCGCGGCGGCATCCGACAGCGCCTTCGCCGACAGCTTCACGCCGGGCGCGATGATGCCGCCCACGAACGAGCCGCCCTCGTCAACCACCTCGAAGTTCGTCGTCGTGCCCAGATCCACCACGATGAAGGGCGCCGTATAGGCCGTGCGGGCGGCAACGAGGTCGGCTACCCGGTCGGCTCCCAGCTCGCCGGGGTCGTTGTAGCGCATCTTCACGCCCGTCTTCACGCCGGGTCCCACCACGAGGGGGCGTCGGCCGGTAAGCGCGCGCGTCGCGGTCACCCATGCATCCGTGAGCCCCGGCACCACCGACGCGATGACGGCATCGTCGCAGATCGCACGACGGCCGTCGCGCTCCAGCATGTCGAACAGCCCCGCCATCCGCATGCGCGCCTCGTCGGCCGTCATGCGCTCCGTCGTGGTCACCTTCCAGGTGGCTTCCAGCTCGCCGCCGACGAAGAGGCCCAGGTTCGTATCCGAGTTCCCCACGTCCACGCATAGCACCGTGCGCGCTGCGTCCCTTCCGTTGTCCATAGCCTCCCGCCCTTCCCGAATTGCCACAATCATGCGAATTTAGCGATGCCGCTCGCCCTTTTCGTCCAGTATACTGTACCCGTCCGTTCAGTAACCCGACTTCCTAAAACGTGAGGGGAAGCGGATATACGCAAAGGAGAAGAGAATGGATTCTGTCAAAGGGCAGCTGACGCTGCGCGGCATCGTCATAGGCTGCGTCGGTTGCGCCATCATCACCGCGGCATCGGTGTACACGGCCCTCAAGATGGGGGCGCTTCCTTGGCCCATCGTGTTCGCGGCCATCATCTCGCTGTTCTTCCTCAAGGCCCTCGGGCACGGCAAGGCCAGCCTCAACGAGGCGAACGTCACGCACACCGTGATGAGCGCCGGCGCCATGGTGGCGGGCGGCCTGGCCTTCACCATCCCCGGCATCTGGATGCTGGGCTACGCCGACGAGGTGGGCTGGTTCGAGATGCTCCTCGTAGCCGTCTCGGGCGTCATCATGGGCCTCGTCTGCACCGCGCTTCTGCGCCGCCACTTCATCGAGGACTCCGAGCTGGAGTACCCCATCGGCGAAGCGGCCGCCCAGACGCTCATCGCGGGCGATTCCGGCGGCAAGACCGGCTGGAAGCTGTTCGGCTCCATGGGCTTCGCGGGCGCGTTCACGGCGTTGCGCGATTTCTTCGGCGTGATCCCCGCGATGCTCTTCGGCAACGCCGCGGTCCCCGGCGTTGCGTTCGGCATCTACCTGTCGCCGATGCTTCTGGCCGTGGGCTTCCTCGTGGGCACGGGCGCCGTCGTCGTGTGGTTCGTCGGAGCGCTGCTGGCGAACTTCGGCATCATCGTGGGCGGCTCGGCCGCGGGACTCTGGGACGTGGCGTCCGCGCAGGGCATCGTGTCCAGCCTCGGTATGGGCGTCATGATGGGCGCGGGCCTGGGCGTCATCTTCAAGAACATCCTGCCCAAGGCCTGGCGCATGCTGCGCGACGCCCGCAGCTCGAACGCGTTCGGCCTCACCGCCGCAAGCACCATGGATGCGCCCGCAAGCGGCGCTAAGGACGGACGGCTGCGCATCGGCAGCTTCCGCCTCACCGCCGGGCTGGCCGCGCTCGCCGTGGCCGCCGTCGCGCTCATCGTCTGCTTCGGCCTGCAGCTGGGCCCCGTCCCGGCCGTCATCGTGGTGCTGCTCGCCTTCGTCGCCACGGCCATGAGCGCGCAGAGCGTCGGCCAGACGGGCATCGACCCCATGGAGATATTCGGCCTCATCGTGCTTTTGGCCGTGGCGGCCGTATCCAGCGTGCCGCAGGTGCAGCTTTTCTTCGTCGCGGGCATCGTGGCCGTGGCGTGCGGGCTGGCCGGCGACGTGATGAACGACTTCCACGCCGGCCACGTGCTGGGCACCAGCCCCAAGGCGCAGTGGATCGGCCAGGCCATCGGCGCCGTGCTGGGCGCCTTGGTGGCCGTCGCCGTCATGGCGATCCTCGTGAGCGCGTACGGCCCCGAGTCGTTCGGCCCCACGGCGTCGTTCGTGTCCGCGCAGGCGTCCGTCGTGGCCACCATGGTGTCGGGCATCCCCTCGGTGCCGGCGTTCGCCATCGGGCTTGCGGCGGGATTCGTCCTCTACCTGCTGAACTTCCCCGCCATGATGCTGGGGCTGGGCATCTACCTGCCCTTCTACATGTCGCTGACCGCGTTTCTGGGAGCCATGGCCAAAGTCGCCTACGACGCCGTGTGCAAGCTGCGCCGCAAGGGGCTCTCGCCCGAGGCGGCCGCGGAGAAGGAGAAGGCCCAGGGCGAAACGGGCCTCGTGGTGTCGTCCGGCCTGCTGGGCGGCGAATCCATCGTAGGCGTCCTGGTGGCGCTCGCCGCCGTGGCGACGGGCCTGGGAGCGTAACGCATTCGCACAGGCGTCCCGTTGTCGCCCGAAAGCCGCGGTTTTCCCTTGAAAACGAGGCTTTCGGGCGACAACGGGCGCGGCGCAGGACGCATGCGGAACGGCGAGCTTCCCGTTCCGCATGCACGCTAGTTGAACTTGAAGATCTTCTGAGCCATACGATAGCCGGTGATGCCGATGCGGCGACCGAACGAGGTAGGCAGGTTCGTGCCCATGTTGAGCGTGCTGCGCCGGATGGGACGGTAGGCGTCCGGATTGTGCGCTTTGAGGTACTCCCAGATGGCCTCGCGCTTGTCCTCTGCCTCGTCGGTGTCGATCATGCGCAGGAAGATGGAGCAGATGCACATCATCATGGACAGGTAGTTCTCCATGTAGCGCTCCAGGCGCTTCTCGGGCACATCGTCGGGCAGGCGCACGGCATCGATCATCTCGCGCGTCACGCGCAGCTGCTGGTCGATGCGACCCATCATGACGTTCTCGTTCACGCTCTGATCTTCGCGCCCGATGAAGTAGCGGTACATGTCCACGTCACGGTAGTAGATGGTCTTCACATGCGGAAGAGGAACGTACACGAAGATGTTGTCCACGTAGAAGCAATGCTCGGGCAGCTTGAGATCGATGTCCCGCAAAAGATCGGTACGATAGATCACCGAGTGCATGAGCAGGTACTGGCTTTGCCCGAAATGGCCCACGTCGGCCCAGCCGAACTCGCGCCCCTCGGGAAACACGTTACGGTAGTGCATGACCGTGCGCGCGCCCTCGTGAACCTTCTCGTACACGTAGTTGCCGATGACGAGATCGGTTGGATGCGGCAGTTCGGCCTGACGGCGCAGGTAAACCATGATCTCGGCCATGGCGTGCTCGTCGAGCCAGTCATCGGAGTCCACCACCTTGAAGTAGCGGCCCGTCGCGTTCGCCAATCCCATGTTCACCGCCGATCCATGACCGCCGTTTTCCTTATGGATGGCGCGGATCAAACCGGGGTGACGCTCCTGCCACGCATCGGCCTTGGCGGCCGTGTCGTCCTTCGTGGATCCGTCGTCGACGATGAGTATCTCGATGTCGTCCCCGCATTTCAAAATCGACTCGATGCAGGTATCCATGTAGGCGGCCGAGTTGTAGCACGGCACGGCGAAGGAGATGGTCTTCATGCCGCTACCCCACCAGCTCGTCGGCGAGCGCCAGCGCACGGCCGATGATGACGTCCATGTTGTAGTAGCGGTACTCGGCCAGACGGCCCAGCGGATGGAAGTTCGGAAGCGACGTGGTGAGCGCGCGGTAGCGCTCGTAGTGCGCGGCGTTCTCGTCGTTGATGATGGCGTAGTACGGGATCTGCTTCTTCGGATCGTCGTAGGAGTGGCTGTACTCCTTCATGATGGTGGTCTTGTCGCTTACCTGGCCGGTGAGGTACTTGAACTCGGTGATGCGCGTGTAATCCTCGGTCACCGTGAAGTTCACCGTTCCGCAAGGCAGCACGTGCTCGACGTCGTGCGTCTCGTACACGAAATCGAGGCTGCGGTACGGCAGTCGGCCGAAACGCGACAGGAACAGCTCGTCGAGCGGCCCGGTGTAGACGATGGGCCCCTCGAACGGCGCGCCCTTGATGAGAATGGCGGACAGAGGCGCGTTCTCGTCGTTGCTCTCGAACTCCAGTTCGAACACGTTCTCGGCTTCGGTTTCCAGGCACACCATGATGCGCTCGTGGTCGAGCATGCGCTCGAACAGCGGGGTGTAGCCCTCGAGCGGCATGCCCTGGTAGGCGTCTTGGAAGTAGCGGTTGTCGCGCGACAGGAACACGGGCACGCGCGCCGTCACCGACGGATCCACCTCCTCCGGCGTGAGCCCCCACTGCTTCTGCGTGTAGTAGAGGAACACGTTCTTGTAGATGAAGTCCGCCACCTCGGTGAGATCGGGGTCGTCGACGCTCCGCAGCTCGGTGATGGTCACCTTGCGCTCGTCGCCGAACGTGGCGATGAGCTTCTCGATGAGCTGCGAGGCGCGCTCCTCGCCGAAGGCGATCTCCATCGAGTTCTTGTTGAACGGCACCGGCATGTACGTGCCGTACCAGTCGGCCAGCACCTCGTGCTGGTAGTCGCGCCACTCGGTGAAGCGGCGGACGTAGTCGAACGCGCGCTTGTCGTTGGTGTGGAAGATGTGCGGCCCATAGCGGTGCACGAGGATGCCCGCCTCGCCGGCCTCGTCGTACATGTTGCCGGCGATATGGGGCTTCTTCTCGATCACGAGAACACGCTTGCCGCCGCGCTCTGCCAGCTCGCGCGCCATGACGCTGCCGGCGAACCCGCTGCCCACCACCACGGCGTCGAAATCGCCTCGATCGATGTCATGCAAATCGCAGTAACGCACACCCATGGGGAACCTTCCTTGTCCGTATTGACCCGCACGAACCGCGCGGTCGCGATATCCTAGAAATAAAGCGCGGTATTTGCCGCGCCATAGATGCCGAACGCTATTTTACCGGGAAGGCTCCGGGTTGCGTGGATTATCATACAAAGCGGATAAAATGGAAGCGAGCGACGACCCGCCGCTGCAGCATGCGAAGAGGGCGTCGCGCGAATCGAAAGGCCTGCCATGAGTTCATTCCTGGAAACGATGCTCGCCCGCGCCAAAGCGGATCGCCAGACGATCGTGCTGCCCGAAGGCGACGACGAGCGCACCCTGGCGGCGGCCGAGCGCATCTTGGCCGACGACATCGCCGACCTCGTCATCCTCGGCGACGCCCACGCCATCGCGGCCAGCCCCTACAAGCTCAGCGGTGCGCGCATCATCGACCCGCGCACGTCCGAGCTGCGCGAAGGGTTCGCCGAGGCGCTCTACGAGCTGCGCAAGGCCAAGGGGATGACGCCCGAGCAGGCGATGGGCCTCATGGACGACGTGCTGTACTTCGGCGTGATGATGGTGAAGACCGGCGGCGCCGACGGCATGGTGGCCGGCGCATGCCATGCCACGGGCGACGTGCTGCGCCCCTGCCTGCAGATCCTCAAGACCGCGCCGGGCGTGAAGCTGGTCAGCTCGTTCTTCGTCATGGTGGTGCCCGACTGCGACCTGGGCCAAGAGGGGACGTTCCTGTTCTCGGACTGCGGCCTGGAAGTGCAGCCCGATGCCGAAAAGCTCGCGCACATCGCCGTGAACTCCGCGAAGTCGTGGAAGACGCTCATGGGCACCGAGCCCGCCGTGGCGCTGCTGTCGCATTCGACCTACGGCTCGGCCAAGAACGACGACGCGGCCAAAGTGGTCGAAGCAACGGCCATCGCGAAGGAGCTGGCGCCCGGTCTCGCGCTCGACGGCGAGCTGCAGCTGGACGCGGCCATCGTCGAGTCCGTGGGCTCCTCGAAGGCTCCCGACTCCCCCGTCGCAGGCAAGGCCAACGTGCTGATATTCCCCGACCTCGATGCCGGCAACATCGGCTACAAGCTGGTGCAGCGCCTGGCGAAGGCCGAAGCCTACGGTCCGATCACCCAAGGCATCGCCGCCCCCGTGAACGACCTTTCCCGCGGCTGCACCGCCGACGACATCGTCGGCGTCATCGCCATCACCTGCGTGCAGGCTCAAGCGAAGCAGGCGGAGTAAGGCGGACGCCGCCTGCTTGCCAAACGACGAGGCCCCCGCGTTGAACTGCGGGGGCCTCGTCGTTTACAGCTTCGTGCGTTTACACCAGCGGGACGTCCACTTTCTCATGGAGAATCTCGTAAGTGTCGCGAGCGATCATGTACTCCTCGTTCGTGGGGATGATGATGATCTTCACCGGAGAGCTCTCGGTGGATATCTCGCGCTCGAAGCCGCGTTGGCGGTTCTTCTCCTCGTCGAGGATCATGCCGAGAGGCTGCAAGCCCGCGAAGATCATGCGGCGCATCTTCTCGCAGTTCTCGCCGACGCCGGCCGTGAGCACGATGGCATCCACGCCGCCCATGACGGCGATGTACTGGCCGATATACTTCTTCACCGAGTTCGAGTACATGTCGTAGGCCAGCATGGCGCGCTCGTGACCCTGCTCGGAGGCATCCCTCACGCTGCGCAGGTCGTTCGAGATGCCGGATATGCCCAGAAGACCCGATTTCTTGTTCATGAGGTCGTTCATCTCGCCCGCAGTCAGGCCCTCGTGCTCCATCACGAACGGGACGATGGCCGGGTCGATGGCCCCGCAGCGCGTGCCCATCATAAGGCCGTCGAGCGGCGTGAGGCCCATGGAGGTGTCCACCGCCACACCATGGTCGATGGCCGATATCGAGCAACCGTTGCCCAGGTGGCACGTGATGAGCTTGAGGTCCTCGATCGGCTCGTCCAGCACGGCGGCCGCGCGCTCGGAGATGTAGCGGTGCGAGGTGCCGTGGGCGCCGTACTTGCGGATGGCGTACTTCTCGTACAGCTCGTAGGGCAAGGGGTACATGTAAGCCTTCGGCGGCAGCGTCTGGAAAAACGACGTATCGAACACGGCAACCATCGGCGTGCTCGGCATGTGCTTGAGGCACGCGTTGATGCCCATGAGCGCCGCCTTGTTGTGCAGAGGCGCGAGCTCCGCCAGCTCGTCGATCTTCTGGATGACGTCGTCGTCGATAAGCACCGAGCGATCGAAGTACTTGCCTCCCTGCACGATGCGATGGCCTACCGCATCGATTTCCTCGAGCGAGTCGATGGCCTTCGTCGGCCCGCTCGTCAGCGATTCGAGGACGAGCGCCATCGCATCGTCATGATCGGCCATCTTGGCATCGATGACCTCTTCGTTCTTATCGAGGCCGTGCTTATGGAACGCCTCGGCCGAACCTACCCGCTCGCAGATGCCCTTCGCAAGCAGCTCCTGCTGCTCCACGTTGACCAGCTGGTACTTCAAGGAAGATGACCCCGCATTGATGACTAGTACGTTCAACGACCTGCCTCCTTCGGTATTCCTAAAGCATATATTCTAAGGTGGCGGCGGAAAGCTCCGCGGGCAAACGGAGGCCTGTATCGGCCAGCGGCGCGCCGCTCACCGAAAACAAGCGTCGAGGCCGTCTGCCGGACAACGGCAAGACGACCTCGATCGAAGCGTATTCGCAGGTCAGAATATTACTTCGCCGAAGGATCGCCCGAGTTCATGGGAGCGCCGCCCAGCACGTGCACGTGGATATGATGCACGGACTGCTGCGCATCGTCGTTCGTGTTGACGATCACGCGGTAACCGCTCTCGGCGATGCCCTTGAGCTCGGCGATCTTCTTCACCGTGTTGAACAGATAACCCATCTCGTCGTCGGGGATGCCGTCTCCGATGTTGTCGTAGTGATTCTTCGGCACGATGAGGGTGTGCACGGGCATCTGCGGGTTCACGTCCTCGAACGCGAGCACGCGGTCGTCCTCGTACACCTTCGCCGAGGGGATCTCCCCCGCCACGATCTTGCAGAACAGGCAGTCTTCCTTGCGCATATCCTTCTCCTTCTCGAAAGCCGGTTTTCCCCGCTAGGACAAGCTGGTGTCGCGCGCACCGTCGTCGGCGTCGGCCACGAGCTCGCCCATGAGCACGTCCACTTTCTGCTGAGCCTCAGCCAGACGGCCTTGCAGCGCCGCGAGCAGGGCCACGCCGCGCTCGTAGCTTCTCAGGCTGTCTTCCAGCTCCAGCGAATTGCTTTCCAGCACTCCGACGATGCCGTCCAGCTCGGCCATGGCCTCGCGAAACGTCAGCTCCTCGATGGGCCTGAGTTCGGTGTTCTCCGTCATGATGCATCCTCCCAATCGATGATTTCGGTGTCCACGCGCCTGGCTTGCTCCACCCGGCAGGCGAGCACGCCGTCCGCGACGGCGACGTCCACGGCCGTGCCAGGCGGCGCGGCCTCCACGCTCTTGACCACGGCGCCGTCTTCCGTGCGCGCGATGGCGTAGCCGCGCCCCAGCACGGCAAGCGGCGACAGGTCGTGCAGACGCGCGGCGGCAAGCGCCGCCTGTTGCCCGAAGCGCGGCACGAGAGCGCCGCCGCACGACGCCAGGCGCTCGCGCTCGTGCTCGAGACGCGTGCGGCTGCGATCGAGGCTGGCTGGCAACGCGCAGGCCAAGCGCTCGCGCTGGCGCGCGACCGAAGCCTCGTCGCGCGCCAGGTTCGCGGGCAGCGCCCGGAACAGACGATCGGAGGCCAGGTCGAGCATCTGAGCCTCGGTGGCGTACAGAAGCTGCGCGTCGCAGAACAGCGGACGCGTAGCGCAGCGCCGCACCTCGGCCCCGGCGCGGTCGAGCGCCCGGGACATGCTGGCGCGCAGCGACGACGAACGCGCCTCGAACAAGCGGCCGAGACTCTCGCGGGCGGGGCTTACGGCTTCGGCGGCGGCCGTGGGCGTAGAGGCGCGCAGGTCGGCCACCATGTCGGCGATGGACGTGTCGGGCTCGTGGCCGATGCCGGTGACCACCGGCACGGGGCACTTCGCGATCATGCGCGCCAGCCCCTCGTCGTTGAAGGGCATGAGATCCTCGAACGACCCGCCGCCGCGCACCACGAGCACCACCTCGGCCCCGGCGCGCACGACCGCGCGCATGCCCTCAACGATGCCGGCGGGCGCGTTCGAGCCCTCGACCGCCACGCCCGCGACGAGCACGCGAGCCAGCGGGAACCGGCGGCGCAGTGTGCGCAGCACGTCGTGAACGGCCGCGCCCCGCGGCGAGGTGACCAGTCCGACGAGCGCCGGATACGCAGGCACCGGCCGTTTGCGAGCCGGCGCCATAAGGCCCTCGGCTTCCAGCTTGCGCGCGAGGTTCGCCACCTGCATGCGCAGGTTACCCTCTCCGGCCAGCGCGATGGAAAACACGTCGAAATTCATGCGGCCCTTCGGTGCGTACAGCGTGAAACGCCCGGTCAGTTCCACGAGCTGGCCCACGGCCAACCGCACGCCGGACGCTTGGAAACGGTTGTTCCACATCATGCACGGCAACGCAGCGCGCTGGTCCTTCACGGTGAAGTACACGGCTTTGTAGCCGGGCTTGTTCGAGACCTCGGACACTTCGCCCACGAGCCTCACGGTCACGCCCTCGAGCGCTCCCTTCGCCAACGCCATCGCGCCCGACACCGACAGCGCATCCGGCGACCCCCCGCCCTCGGAGCGCGTCGCCGCGCGAGCCCGCTCGAGCGCGGCGCCGAGGCCGTCTTGGCGCGCCATCTCCCCGTACCCCATGGCTCGCCGCTAGTCCCGGCGCTGGCCGAGCAGCCACAGCAGCTGCAGGATGGAGGTGAGGGCGGCCGCCACGTAGGTGAGGGCGCAGGCGCGCAGCACGTTGAACGAGCCCGCCTGCTCGGCCTGGGGCAGGCCCGTCGTGTTCATGTAGGCCATCGCGCGCTGCGAGGCGTTGAACTCCACCGGCAACGTGACCAGCTGGAAGATGACCACCGCGGCGTACATGACGATGGCGGCCGTGGTGAGGCCGGCGATGTTCAGGAAGATGCCCATCATCAACAGGAAGATCCACGCGTTCGACGCCAGGTTCACCACAGGCACCAGCGCGCCGCGGATCTTCATGGGAGCGTAGCCTTGCGCGTACTGGCAGGCGTGGCCCACCTCGTGGCACGCCGTGGCCGTGGCCGTGATGGAGCGGCCGGCGTAGGCGTCGGGCGACAGCGTGACGGAGTTCGTCCGCGGGTCGAAGAAGTCCTGGCCGGGACCGCCGCGATGCACCTCGACGTCGCCGATGCCGTAATACATGAGCATGCGGCGCGCAGCCTCGGCGCCGGTGAGGCCCGTGGATATGGGCACGTGCGTGTATTTCTTAAGCTGGGAGTTCACGTACCAGGTTGCAAGGCCGCCGATGGCCAGCGTGACGACGATCAGCAGCAGGTATCCGTTGCTCAATCCGAACATGGGTGTAACACTCCTTCAGAAGGTTGCATGCGCGAACGCTCTCGTCCGCATCGTTTTCGTTCCCCGCTATTCTATAATGAAACAGATGATCGCCTCGAAACCGTCATGGATTCAGCGCGAAAGATTCGTAACTGACGGCGCCGAGACGCCGGAGGCGCTCAACTCCGATGCTCCACGCGCAGCTCGGAGCCGTCGATGCTGAGCGCGAGCCTGCCTTCCAGAAGCTCCAGCAGCTCCTCTCCCACGAGCGCACGACGCCAACCGCGCAGAAGATCGACGCCCTCGCGGTACCCGCGCGCGACGCGCGCCAGGTCGTCATGGCTGGCCAGCGTGGGGAACGCCACGCCGTTCTGCTTCGCGCGCAGCCGCACGAGCGCGCACATGAGATCCAGCTCCGCGTCGACGTTCGGCTCGTTCTTGCCGCAGCGATCAGGCTCTGGCCAGGTGTCGGGAGACGCGTCCAACGCGGACGCGATCAGCGACACCACGGTGCGCGCGTCCTTCGTGGAGAGGCGGTCGGACAGCCCGCGCACCATGAACAGGTCGTCGATGGAACGGGGCTCGCGCTTGCAGGCCTCCACGATCTGCTCGTCGGTGACCACCCACTTGCGGGGCACGTCGCGTCGCTGCGCTTCAAGCTCGCGCCAGGCCGCTACCTCGCGCGCGGCCGACAGCTGACGGCGCGACAGCTGGGACACGCGCTTGAGCCGCTTGTAGCGCTCGCGCTCGTTGGCGGCGTAGCGCGCCGGATCCGCCAAATCCTCGAAGTCGCGATCGAGCCATGACAGTCGTCCCAGCTCCACGAGCTGCGCCCGCATGCGCTCGTACATGCGCGGCAGATACACCACGTCGTCGGCCGCGTACTCCAACTGCGAATCGGACAGCGGACGACGCGACCAATCGGTGAACGAGTCGATTTTCTTCAACGTCACGCCGCACTCGGCATGCACGAGCGCCGCGTAGCCGATCTGCTGCGTATGGCCCAGGAGCGCGGCGGCCACCTGCGTGTCGAACAGGGGATGCGGCAGCACGCCCACCTCTCGCAGCAGGATCTCCAGATCCTGGTTGCCTGCATGGAACAGCTTCATGACGTTCTCGTTGCGCAGCACGGGCGCGAGCACCTTCAGATCGTCGACGGCGAACGGATCGACGATGGCCGTCTCATCGTCGGTCGCGAGCTGGATCAGGCATAGCTTCGCATAGTAGGTCTTCTCGCGCAGAAACTCCGTATCGATGGCCAGCACGCTGGAATGCATGGCGCGCTCCGCGAACGCCGCGAGGTTTTCTTGGTTTGCTATGTACACCCGGTGTTCCTTACCTTGTGTTTCTCGGTTCATGTTGTACCATGCCATCATAGCAAACGATCGGAAAGGGAACCGGTGAAACTGCTCGTCATCAACAACCTCTCCTCCGGCTTCGGCGAAGGAGCCGTGTACGACTTCGTACGCTCGTTCATGCAGGACGGCGACGAGGCGTGCTTGCGCTCGACGGACGGAACCACCGGAGTGAGCACCCTTCTGGACGACGCCGCGTCGTTCGACGCCGTCATCGCAAGCGGCGGTGACGGCACCGTGGCCACGGTCAGCTACATGCTCGCCGACTCGGGCATCCCCGTCCTGCCCTTCCCAGCCGGCACCGCGAACCTGCTTGCGCTCAACTTGGCCTCCCCCATGGAGCCCCACGCGCTGGCGAAGATGGTGCGCGAGGGCCGCACGCTCGACTTCGACCTCGGCGAGATCGAAGTCGAAGACCGCAAGTTCGGCTTCGGCATCATGGCGGGTGCGGGCTACGACGCGGCCATCATGCACGGCGCCGAAGCGGGCAAGCGCCTGTTCGGTCCCATGGCCTACCTATCGGCGGCCATCGCGAACCCCATGCCGCAGAAATCGCATTTCATCCTCGACCTCGATGGCGAGCGCCTGGAGAGCGACGGGCTTGGCATCTTGCTCGTGAATTTCTCGAAGATCCAGTTCGACATCACGGTAACGCACGACAACGAGCCGCGAGACGGCGAGTTCAACGTGGTGGTGCTCAAGGCGAAAACCGCCTTCGAGCTGATTCCGGCGGTGCTGGCCGGCCTCCTCGACCGCGGCGGCGACTTTCCCGACCGCACGGGCGCGCTGGAAATCCACCGGGCACGCACGGTGCGCGTGGAAGCCGACCCGCCCATGGAGGTGCAGTACGACGGCGAGGCGACGCGCCTCATGACCCCGTTCTCGGCGCGCATCCTGCCGCGCGCAGCGCGCTTCTTCGTGAGCGAGGAAGGCTACGACCTGTTCGCCGTCGAATAGGGAACTGTCCGACGAGGATCGCCTTCGTCCGACATCGACGAACAGGCGTCAAACCGAACGGAAAGGGGCCTGCAGGCCCCTTTCCGACAAGCGCTACTTCCCTTCCGGGACCTCGTAGGACGGATCTTCCGATGCGGGGACGTCTTCCACCTGCGCGCCGATCTCGAGCGGTTGGCCGAACGCAGCGTTCGCCGTGTCGGAAGTCGCCATCAGCTCCTTGAACGACGCGGCGTCCTCTCCCGCCATGGGCATCATGACGTACACGTTGTTTCCGATGATGACCGGCGTGATGCGCTCGGAACGAGCGTCCGAAACGCCGGACGCGTCCGCATCTTGCGGCCGGGCGTCCTCGCGCTTCATCTGCTCCATCATCTCGGCGCGCACGCTGTCGATCTGCGCGGCAGTCTCGTTCTTCCAACGATCCTTGCGCCACGCGAGGAAGTTGGCGTTGTAGCGCATCTGGATGAGCTCGAGCACGATGCAGAACACCATGGCGAAGTACACGATCAGCTTCTCGAGCGGCATATGCAGAAGCTCGATGCCGGTATGGAAGCCTGCGCTGTCGATGACCAGCAGGCCGCCGATGGCCACGATGAACGTGAGCGCGAGCATCTTCATCTCGGGGTGGCCGTTGATGAAGTTCGAGATGGGGTCGATGAAGATCATCATGAGGAACACGGCCAGCATGACGGCGATGATCATGATGATGAGGTGGTCGGCCATGCCCACGGCCGTGATGACCGAGTCGATGGAAAAGACGAGATCCATGACCATGATGGTGCCCACGGCCTGCGGCAGCGCGATACGGTGCAGCGCCTTGTGCTCCTCGCAGTGCTCGGCTTTGAGCTCGGTCAGCTTGAGCGTGTCGCGCAGCTCGGCGATACCCTTGTATATAAGGTAGCCGCCGCCGACGAGCAGCACGAGGTCGCGCACCGAGAATCCGTGCGCGTAAGGCCCGAGGTCGATGGTGAACAGCGGCGTGGTCATATGCACGAGGAACGACGCGAAACATAGGAAGATGATTCGCATGACCAGGGCGCCGGCCAGGCCGAGCTTACGGCCTATGTGCTGCTTGTCCTCGGGCAGGCGGTTCGTCGTGATCGATATGAACACCAGGTTGTCCACGCCGAGCACGATTTCCAGGAAGATGAGGCTGACCAGGCTGATCCATGCCTCGGGTGACGCGAAGATTGATAGGTCCACGGGTTGCAAGCTCCTTCTTCGAGTTCCTCGTCCGTTCCGCGCGGGGGACGTCCATAAAAAAAAGACTCATGGCGCGGCCGCATGAGAGCGAACCGCGCCATGAGTCTCGTTATTTAAGACACGCCAGGCCTTTCGGCCATGATGTTGATCGTGCCGCTTGCGCTTTCGAAACGCAAGCCAACTACTCCCCCACGGGCGTCTGGTATCCTACCACGACGCAGGAACTCCATAATGACCGAAACCGTAATTCAACACAACGCGTACATATCGCGTTGTCGCAGGCGCTTGCACGCGGGGCGCGGCGGGCAATGCTATAATGCGCAGAGCGCAACGTGGGTTGCGCGCCGATCATGCACATCGTCGCAGGAGACGCAATGCTATTCAAATCACGCAGAAACGAATACGCGGACACGGACGGCCCCGTGCGCTATCTGGATGACAGCGGCCTTCGTCGCCCGCTCGACATGCCGAGGCCGCAAATCGCCATCATGTTCGCCTTCGTCCTGGTCGCAGCCCTTATCGGCGGCTACCTGCTGTTCAACGTCCTAGACGCGGTGAGGGGCGGCACGGCTCGCGCGCAAGCCAGCGTCGAGGAGAACCTGTCGCGCGAGGTGTCCTACGACCTGCCGGCGCTCACATCCTACATCACGCTGAACGACGACGAGATCAAGCAGGCCGTCGCCGATGCAGGCCTTACCGTCATCGACAAGGGAGGCATGTCGGACGATCCGGAAGCCGCCCTCGAGCTGATCAAGCTTCCGTCCGACGTGAGCGAGCTCGACGCGGGACTGATGTACAACAAAGGCGTGTCCAAGCTTTCCGCAAGCGAGGCGGCCTTGCTGCTCAACGGTTCGTGGACGCTCGACGCCGACCGCAGCGACGGCACGTCCATGCGACTGCGCTACGCCGATTTCTCTTCGGGCAGCCTCGATGCCGCCATTGACGCCGCCATCGCCGCCGAGGGCTTCGATCCGGCCACCATCGCCGAGGACGGCATGGGCGTGGACGAAGTGGGCAACACGTTCAAGCAGGGCACGGTCGACGTCGACGGAACCGCGTACACATGGAAGGTCTCGGCTCTCCCTCTGTCCGAGATGTACGACATCTCGGGCCTGCCCGAAACCGCCGTGTACGTCGGCGTTCGCTTGAGCTCCTAGCCGCACGCTTCTATCCTCGCATTCGAGCATTCGCGCCCCGCATCGCTTTCGACGATGCGGGGCGCTTTGTTTCTCCACCTCAATATTATTCTTTTCTAAAAACAGTATAAAACCCTTGCCCCGCGTCGGGTTTATCCTCACGCGCCCTCGGATATACCCCGATAGGCATATGACCTGCTCGAGCGCATGATACGGAGCAAGGAAGAGGAGATTTCATGAAAGTATCGAGCGTCATAGCGGGTGCATCGGCAGCCTTGGTGGCATTCCAGGCGGCGCTCTACGCCTCCCATGGCGAAGCCGATCTGCTGCGGCCCCCCGGAGCGCATGGCGAGAAAGACTTCGCTTCGCGCTGCGTCAAGTGCGGGAAATGCATGGAGGCCTGCCCCTATATCGCTATCAAGCCGGCACGCGACGACGCAGGAGCCGCCGTGGGAACGCCGATGATCGATGCGCGCGCCCAGGCCTGCCGCCTATGCGAGGATTTTCCCTGCGTCGAGGCCTGTCCCACGAACGCGCTGCGCGACATCGAAACCCGCTCCGACGTGAAGATGGGCATCGCCGTCATCGACGAGGATCTATGCATCGCATTCCAGGGCATGCGCTGCGAAGTATGCTACCGCACCTGCCCTCTCATCGACGAAGCTATCGTCATCGACTACCGCCTGCGCGAAGGCGATGCCATCCACTCCGTGTTCGCCCCCGTCATCGACGAGGACAAGTGCGTGGGATGCGGCCTATGCGTGGAACGTTGCGTGGTCAGCGAGCCCCGCGTGGCCATCCGCATCGCAAGCGACGAGGAGCGGGCGGGCGGCATCGAGCCCTCGGCATGACGAGCTCGGCGCAGCTGCGCCGAGCTCCCCTGAACAAGCTGCCAAACCGTTGGAGGTTTAGGACATAGCAATGGGTAACGGGAGGAAAAGGAGGGATGTCATGGACATCTCAAGACGAGGATTCGTCAAGGCCACGGCAGTAGCGCTGGCGAGCGCGGCGGCGGCAGGCACCATGTCGTCGCTCGTGGGATGCGCAAGCGGCGAAGGCCAATCGACGACCGCCGCTTCGGGCGACGGACAGAAGTACACGTCGGTGTGCCGCTTCTGCGGCTGCGGTTGCGGCGTCATCTGCGAGGTCAAGGACAACAAGCTGATCAGCGTGACAGGCGACCCGGACAACGAGTCCAACAAGGGCCTCAACTGCGTCAAAGGCTACTACTTGGCGAAGATCATGTACGGCGACGACCGCCTGACCACGCCGATGATCCGCGAGGACAAGTCCACGAAGGGCACCGGCGAAGGTTTGCGCGAGGCGAGCTGGGACGAAGCTCTCGACCTCGTGTCCTCCAAGCTCAAAGAGACGTGGAAGAGCGACAAGTCGCGCCTGGCCTTCTGGCTGAGCGGCCAGCAGCCCATCACCGAAGGCTACGCCTGCGCCAAGTTCATCAAAGCCGGTCTTCTCTCGAACAACGTCGACCCGAACGCGCGCCTGTGCATGGCCAGCGCCGTGGTGGCGTTCATGAACGTGTTCCAAACCGACGAGCCCGCCGGATCATACAGCGACCTCGACGAAGCCGACGTGTTCGTCACCTGGGGCGCCAACATGGCCGAAGCGCACCCCATGCTATACTCGCGCCTGACGGCCCGCAAGCTCTCGGGCGAGGGCGTGAAGCACTACGACCTCGGCACCATCAGAACGCGCACGAGCGCGAGCGCCGACAAGACGATGATCTTCCATCCGAACACCGACCTCGCCATCGCGAACTGCATCGCGAACTACCTCGTGTCGGAGAAGAAGTACGACGAGGCCTTCGTGAATGACCACCTGCAGTTCAAGCAGGGCACCGAGGACATCGGCAACTCCTTCGAGGACGGCTACGACAAGAGCGAGATCGGCTCGAAGGTGGACGCGGTGAGCCCTATCACCTTCGAGGAGTACGCCGCACGCCTGGAACCCTACACCTTCGAGTACACCTCTCAGCTCTCCGGCGTGGCCGTCGAGGACCTCAAGGAGCTGGCCGAGGTGTTCGCGGACCCGAACAAGAAGGTCATGTCGCTGTGGACCATGGGCGTGAACCAGCACAACCGCGGCACGTGGATGAACCACTGCATCTACAACGTCCACCTGCTGTCCGGCAAGATCGCCCAGCCCGGCTGCGGCCCCTTCTCGCTGACCGGCCAGCCCACCGCCTGCGGCACCGCGCGCGAGGTGGGCACGTTCAGCCACCGCCTGCCGGCCGACCTCTTGGTGGCCAACGAGCAGCACCGCCGCTACACCGAGGCCATCTGGGACCTTCCGGAAGGCTACCTCGACGAGATCAAGGCCCCCGGCATGCACACGGTGAAGATGTTCCGCGAGCTTTCCAAGGGCAACATCGACTTCATGTGGTCCGCCCATAACAACTGGGCGCAGTCCATGCCGAACCTCACCCGTTTCCTTGGCGAAGGCGCTGACAACAAGGGCATCTTCGACACGTTCATCGTGGTCAACGAGGTGTACCCCACCCTGTCCACGCAGTACGCCGACGTCGTGTTCCCCGTGGCGCTGTGGGTGGAGCGAGAGGGGCAGTTCGGCAACGCCGAGCGCCGCACCGCCGTCTTCGAGAAGGCCGTGGACGCTCCGGGCGAGGCCAAGTGGGATCTCTGGACGTTCATGGAAGTGGCGCATCGCGTGCTCGACGGCGAGAAGATCGGCAGCGAGGATGCCTTCGACCACCTGTTCGGCTTCATCTACGACAAGAACGCCCGCGATTTCAAGAACGACGACCGCGAGACGAACCGCCTGCTGTGGGAGGAGTACCGCATCTTCTCTAACCCCGAGATGAACGACAAGGCCAAGGCTATCAACGACGATGCCGACGGCACGTTCGGCGCCAAGCTCAAAATGGAGGCAAAGCAGCTGGCCCCCTACGAGGAGTACCTCGCCAACCACGGCATGACGTGGCCGGTGCGCAACGTGAACGGCACCTGGAAGTCCACGAAGTGGCGCTTCGCCGAGGGCTCGCAGGACGAGGGCTTCGACGAGGTCGGCGTGAAGCAGTACGGCAAGCCCGGACAGGCCGGCGGCGTGAGCTTCTACAAGTCCGCCAACCTGAAGCCGTCCGTGGTGTTCCGCCCCTACGAGCCGCCCGCGCAGACCCCCAGCGACGAGTACCCGTTCTACTTCGTCACGGGTCGCTTGCTGGAGCACTGGCACACCGGCACGATGACCCGTCGCGTGCCCGAGCTCGACCGCGCGCTGCCCGAGGCGCTGCTGAACATGAACCCGGACGATTGCAAGAAGCTGGGCATCCAGGACGGAGACATGGTGAAGGTGAAGTCGACGTACGGCGAGTTCGACATCAAGGTGTCCACGGCGGGCCGCACCGAGCCCCCGGCCGGCGTGACGTTCGCTCCGTTCTTCGCCGAGGAGACCCTGGTGAACCTGGCGGTGCAGGACGTGTACTGCCCGCTGTCCAAGGAACCCGACTACAAGAAGACCTGCGTATCCATTACGAAGCTCTAAGGGGAAGACGATGAAGAAGCACATGATAACCGCCGCCCTCGTGGCCGTGATGGCGCTGGGCTTGGGCACGGTTGCAGGCTGCAGCCAGGAAGCCCCCAGGGAAGACGTGAACGCGAACGTGCCCGCCGGCGCCCCGCCTTTGATGCCGACGAGCCACGACGGGCGCTTCGAAAACCTCGGCGCGGCGGGCTGCTACGGCTGCCACGGCGCGAACGACCAGGCCAACCCCATGCTGGCCGACGCAACCGCCCTGCCCGCCGACCACTACGCGGGCGGCGACGCGGGTTCCCTGGAAATGGACCCGACGCACGAGCAGTGCATCACCTGCCACGCGCAGGCGTAAGAGATACGTGCCTACCCGGCGGACGGAGCGTCGCGCGTCCGCCCTCCCTCCTCGCCCCGCCCCCTCCTTCCAAGGGGGCGGGCCCTCGGAGGATAAGAAGAACGAACGTGAGGAACCCATCATGGTTATTTCGAGTTTGGTCGTGGAAACGATGCCCGATCGCACCGACGACGTGGCCCGGGAGCTGGCGCTGCGCGAAGGCGTCGAGGTGCACGAGACGAACGGGCACAAGATCGTCGTCACCATCGAGGCCGACACCGTAGACGACTCGCACGACATCGCGAGCGGCTTCATCGGCATCGAAGGCGTGACCGGCATCAACCTCGTGTACGCTAACTTCGAGGACGATCCCACGCTGGCCGAGGCCGGTACGCGATGAGCGAAGCTTCGGACACGCGGCGCGCGTTTCGCTGGTCCTGGCTGCGCCATGCCGTGCAGGCGGCGGCTCTCGTGCTGTTCGCCGCCCCGGTGCTTGCGGCCGGATGGAGCCTGTTCGGAACGTCCGTCGGCGGCGGCGACGCCGCGGCGACCCCCGCCCAGCTTCCCTTCTTCGGCAGCCTGTCCTCCTCATCCATCGGGGGCCTCGACATCCTCGACCCCTTCGGCGCTCTGCAGGTCATCGCCGCCTCCAAAACGTTCGAGCTCGATTGGCTGCTGGCCGCGCTGCCGGTGCTCATCGTGTACGGGCTGATCCGAGGCCGGGCGTTCTGCGGATGGGTGTGCCCGGTGAACCTGCTCCTCGAGATCGTGGACTTCGCTCGCCGCAAGCTGCGCATCGACGTGCGTGAGATGCCGGTGCCGCGCCATGCGAAGCTGTGGATAGCCCTTGCCGTGCTGGGCCTGTCAGCGCTGACCGGCGTGCCGGTGTTCGAGGCGTTCTCGCCCATAAGCGCCGTCAACAAGGGCATCCTCTTCGGTGCCGTGACAGGCGTTTGGGTGCTGCTGGCCATCGTGCTGACGGAACTGTTCTGGGGCCATCGCGTGTGGTGCCGCTCGCTGTGCCCGCTGGGCGGCTTCTACGAGGCGCTTGGCCGATTCGGCCAGGTAAACGTGAAGATCGATCCCGCAGCCTGCATTCACTGCGACGCGTGCAAGCATGCATGCCTGTCCGATCCCGCGATCCTCGAGCCAGCGCTCGACGGATGCGACGCGATCGTGCGGGCCGGCGACTGCATGGCCTGCGGTTCGTGCATCGACGCCTGCCCCACGCGCGCCCTGTCGTTCACCCTGGGACGCGCCTCCAAGCCGGCCGCCCCGAATGGCGAGGAATGATCCGGTGCGGCCTCTGGTGCATCGCGCGGCTTCGCGATGCACCAGAGGCCGCACCTTTCGCGCGCGCCGCCTTCCCCTTTACACGTTCAGCAGCTTGTGCCTGAGGGCGTAGTCCACCAAATCGGCGCGGGTCTTCAGGCCCAGCTTCTGGTATATCTTCGAACGGTGGGCCTCCACCGTCTTGACCGAGAGGAATATCTGCTCGGATATCTCCTTGTTCGTGAAGCCCTTGGCCAGAAGCTGGAGGATCTCCAGCTCGCGGTTCGAGAGCTGCTGGTAGGAGCGATCCTCTTCCTCTCCTCCGGCCACAAGCTGCTTGGTGAGCATGGCCGTCATCTTCGGATGGATGTAGCTGCCGCCCTCGGCCACCGCATGAACGGCGGCGATCAGCTCTTCCGACGTCGAGTTCTTCAGCACGTAGCCCGCCGCTCCCCCGCGTAGCGTGTAGAAGAGGTACTCCGGTTCGGCGAACATCGTGAGGATGACCACCTTCGTGCCGGGGAAGTCCTTCGCGATCTTCTCGCAGGCCACCAGCCCGCTCTGCCCCGGGGGCATGGAGATGTCCATGAGCAGGATGTCCGGTTTCTCGCGCGCCACGATGGCGTAAGCCTGCGCGCCGTCGGCTGCCTCGGCCACCACCCGCACGTCGGGGTCCTGCTCGAGTATCATCCTGAAACCCGCGCGTACCACTTCGTGGTCGTCCGCCAGCATTACTCTGATCATGCGCCCGCCTCCTTGCCTTCCGCCACGTGCATCGGCGCAACCAGCGTCATCTTCGTGCCATGCTCGTCGGATTCCATCGCGAGCCGGGCGCCGATGACGCTCGCGCGCTCCTGCATGCCTACGAGACCGCAGCCGCTCCCCTTGATCTCCGGCTGCTCGGTGTCGAAGCCGCATCCGTGGTCGATCACGCTCACATGCAGCCATCCGGCCGAATCCTCGAGCCGGACGATCACCTTCTCGGAACCCGAGTACTTGCAGGCGTTGAGGATGGCCTCCTGGCAGATGCGGTACGCCTGCGTCTCGAGAGCCTGATCGAAGCGATCGCACGACAGGCTGCCCTCGAACACGATCTCGTTGCCGTACGTGCGCTCGAACACGGCAGCCTGCGAGCGCAGAGCCGCAACGAAACCAAGATGGTCGAGAGCCGAGGGTCGCAGCTTCACCGACAGGTTGTGCAGCTCGTCAAGCACGTTGGCAAGATCGTTGTTCGCTTCCGCCAGCAGCTCGTAGCCCTCTTCGTCAACATACGCGACAAGGCGCTTGAACACGAACGACAGCGTCAGCAGCTCCTGCGCTATGCCGTCGTGCAGCTCGCGCGAGATGCGCTTGCGCTCGTCCTCCTGAGCGGCGATGACGCGCGCAAGCTCCGAACGGATGAAGATAGGGTTCTTCTGATCGTCGGCGCGTTTCTCCACCGCGATTCTTTCGAAATCCATGAAGTCGTCGGAAACGACGTCCAAATCGCACAAGGTGCCGTCCAGATCGTCGATGACCTGGCGGTACGCCGCTTCGTGCCGATCGCTCACCGTGCGGAACGCGCACAGCAGCACGGCGACCACGCGCCCGTCGCGCGTGAGCGGCAACGCGCAGAAGCTATGCAGATCCTCGGCGAACACGATAGGGTACGACGAGTACTCGCGCGGGTCGATCTCCTCGTCGATGTTCGTGAACATCATGGGCTTGCCCGCCTTGATGGTGATGCCGCCGATGCCGTGCCCCGGCGCCAGCACGATGCGGCGATGGCGCTCGCCGGTAGCGCCTGCGCTGTATATCCACTTGAGCGGCGCGCCGATGAACGCCGTCAACCCGATGGACACGAAATCGAACCCGTACCGATCTTTGATGTCGTTCACCGCACGCGCGTACTTCTCGCACGCGCCCGCCAGCTCCCGCTCGCTGAAATTGGACGCTCCCACCGCGTCTCCCCCGTTCCCGTTGCCGATCCGCTCGTTCGCTCGTCGACGGTCTATTATCCCCTACTTCGCTCGTATTTGCACGGGGCGGCTTGCCGAACGCCTCGACGACGCGCATAATCCGCCATGCGGCACGCTCCCGCGGTCCCTGCTTCCCTGATCAGACGCTCGTTCTCGTCGGTGATGCCGCCGAGCGCGAACACGGGCGCATGCGCGCGATCCAGCACGGCGCGCAGGAAGGGCAACCCTCGCGCCGTGGACGCCGGCTTACACGAAGGCGCGAACACGGGGCTCGCGACGAGAACGTCGGCTCCCAGAACCTCGGCCTCGGCCACCTCGTCGGCCTCGTGGACGTTCGTACCCACCCACGCGAACCCGTCGGGACGGCCCTGCGCGCGCAGCAGCGGCAGCGGCAGGTGCACGGCGGCGCAACCGAGGCGGCGCGCCGCCTCCACGTGCGCGTGCGCGACGAAGGCGATGCCGCAGCGCGCGCAGACGGCGGCCATCTCCGCTGCGAGAAGTTCGTAGGCGGCATCGTCGAGGTCCTTCTCGCGCAGGATGACCGCGTCGATGGCGCCCGACTCCGCGAGGAACGCCGTCTGCTGCGGCAACGGGAGAGCGCAGCCGAGGCGGTCGGTGACGAACACGCGCCGAAACGTCGGGGCCGCCGCCGAGGGCTCACAGGCGAACATAGTCGTTCATCACCGGCTCGAGACCGACGCCGCGCAGCGCGGCGCGCACCTGCGCCACGTCGCGGCCGTCGGCGATCTCGAACTGGTCGTCGCCCGCAGGCGATCCGTCCGCATGCTCGCCGACGCCCGTGGACACGCCGGCCGATATCTTCGTGGCGGCGATGCCCATGGCCCGGTCGCGGAAGCCCGCGCGCTCGCGCGACGAGATGGTGATGCCCGCCTGCGGCAGCAGAAGACGGTAAGCGCACATCACCTGCAGAAGCTGTCGCTCGCCCACGCCGCGCGGCCCCAGCGACCCGTTCCCGGCGATGGGACGCAGACGGGGGCACGACAGCGACAGCTCGGCGTGCGGGTAAGCGCGCTGCACGAGCCATGCGTGCAGCCCGCATGCGTACGCGTCGCGCCGGAAGTCGCCGAGACCCAAGAGGGCGCCGAACGCCGCGCCCCGCATGCCGCCTCTCATCGCGCGCTCCTGAGCGTTCGCACGGTACGGGAACACCCGCTTGCGCCCCGCCAGGTGCAGCTTGCCGTAAAGCGCGGGGTCGTACGTCTCCTGGAACACCGTGACGTAATCGACGCCGCATCCGTGCAGGTAGGCGTATTCGTCCTCGTTCATGGGGTACACTTCCACGCCCACCATGCGGAAGCGCTCGGCGGCCAGCTTGCACGCCTCGCCGATGTAGGCGGGGTCGGTGCGCTCGCGATCCTCGCCCGTGAGCAGCAGGATCTCCTCGAGCCCCGTCGCCGCGATGGCGTCGAGCTCGGCGGCGATGCCCGCGCGGTCGAGACGGGCGCGACATATGTCGTTGTCGCGGTTGAAGCCGCAGTACACGCAGTGGTTGTCGCAGTAGTTCGCAAGGTACAGCGGCGTGAACAGGTACGCGGTGCTGCCGAACCAACGCCGCCGCGCGCGGCGGGCGGCGGCGGCCAGCTCCTCCAGCAACGGCTCGGCGGCAGGCGACAGCAGCGCGCCGAAGCCCTCGGGGGAAAGGCGGTCGGCCGCGAGCGCGGCGCGCACGTCGGCCTCGGTCGCCGCGTCGAAGTCGAACGCCGCCGCGCGTGCCAACAGTTCGTCGAGCACGGGCGAGTCGGTGACGTCCATATCCGGAAGGTAGGCCATAGGGTCGATGCCGCGATCGCGCGCCACGTCGGCGGGGTCCACCGCCTCGAGGCGCGTGAAGTGCGGAACCGCCGAGGGCGTTGCGGAGCGGGTGCCTGCTTGCGTCATGGCCCCTCCTAATCCGCGAGGAACCCGGTGAGGGGCGACGAGGCCTCGGCGCGGTCGAGCACGCGCCCCATGCCGGCTCGGTATCCCGCGCGCCCCGCCTCCACGGCGCGTTTGAACGCGGCCGCCATGAGGGGGACGTCGCCCGCCGTGGCCACCGCGGTGTTCGCCATGACCGCGGCCGCGCCCAGCTCCATGGCCTCGCACGCCTGGGAGGGCCGGCCGATGCCCGCGTCCACGATGACGGGCACGTCCACCTCGTCGACGATGATCTTGATGAAGTCGCGGGCGGCCAACCCCTTGTTCGACCCGATGGGCGCCGCCAGCGGCATGACGGCCGCCGCGCCCGCGCGTACCAGGTCGCGCGCGCAGACGAGGTCGGGGAACATGTAGGGCAGCACGACGAAGCCCTCCTCGGCCAGTTGCGCCGTTGCGCGCACCGTCTCGGCGTTGTCGGGCATGAGATAGGCCGCATCGCGGATGACCTCCACCTTCACGAAGTCGCCGCATCCCATCGCCCGCGCCAGCCGCGCGATGCGCACCGCCTCGTCGGCCGTGCGCGCCCCCGATGTGTTCGGCAGCAGCGTCACGCCCTCGGGAATGGCGTCGAGGATGCTTCCGTCCTGCCCCGTGTTCGCGCGACGCACAGCCAAGGTGACGATCTCGGCGCCCGCATCGCGCACGGCCGCCTCCACGAGGTCGAGGTTGAACTTCCCCGACCCCAGGATGAAGCGCGAGGTGAACGTCCGGTCGCCCAGCGACCAAGTATCCGGTTCGTATGCCATGGATATCCCTTCCCGACCGCCCTCTGCGGCCCGTTGCTTCCGTCAGTTTCCTTCGAGTCCCAGCACGAGGCGCACGACGACGAGCGCCTGCTGCGCCGCGCACAGGGCCACCCGCGGGGCGAACAGCGCCTCGTCGGCCACGTCGGCCTCGCCGTCGCCGCACACGAACAGCCGCCGCCCCACGCGCCGCGTGACCAGCGCGTCGGCCGGTCCCGCACCCGCCATGCCGCTGCCCGCCACCACCACGGTATTCGACGCCTCCGTCAGCAGCGCGTTCACGAGGTCGGCTTTGCAGCGGGGGTCGTCGAAGGCCTCGCACACGATGCGCTCGCCCGCGAACAGCGCCGCCACGTTGCCGGCATCCACCCGCACGCGGTCGAGCGTAAGCTCGATGCCCGGGTCGATGCGCCGCAGCTGCTCGGCCAGCGCCTCGGTCTTCGGCCGGCCGAGATGCTCGCGGAAGTAGTGCTGGCGGTTGAGGTTGGACTCGTCCACGAGGTCGAAGTCCACGAGGTGCAGCGCGCCCACCCCCGAGCGCGCCAGCATCACGGCGATGTGCGACCCCAGGCCGCCCAGCCCCGCCACGCCCACGCGCGCCGCCGCCAGCCTCGCGCGCGCCTCTTCTCCGATGCGGCTCGAAAGCGCGTCCATCAGCCGCCTCCCACGAAGCGGACCACTTCCAGCACGTCGCCTGCCCGCAGCACCGTGGCCGCGTACGCGTCGCGCGGCACGATGGCCCCGTTCAGCTCGCACGCCACGCGCGCGGCGTCGAAGCCGTCGCGCTCCAGCAGCTGCGCGAGCGTCGAACCGTCCGCCTCGGGCCGCGCCCGTCCGTTCACCTGCGCCACGTCTCACCCTCCTTTCCGCCCCCGCCGGCGCAGCCGCCGGCCTCCGGGCACGAAAAAAGCGCGCACGAAGCAGATCGCACCCGAGGTGGTGCGCCCCTTCGTACGCGCTTGCGTACTCTCACGACGGCTAGGATATCCGAAGTCGCCCGTCCCCGCAACGCCCCGCCGGTAAGCGGCGGGCGCAAGATGCAGCGGGATCGGGCGCAAAGCGGCTGCCCGATGGCGCATCATCGCCCGAAAAACACGCTTTCGCGCTCGATTCCGTGTTTTTCGGGCGATGATGCGCATGCGCGCTGTCAGCAACACAGCCGCCATGCCGCGCAAACGAGCGGATAGAGAACCGTTGCGCCGCCGCAACCGACCGGCCGACGCCCTGCGGTACGCTGAACGGACCAAGGCAACCGACGATCAGATAAGGAGACGTCCATGAAGTACAAGACAGGCGACAAGCCGGGCGCGGGACGCTACCGCTGCGACAACTGCGGCTACGTCGTTCGCATCACGAGCGATGCCGAAGCCCTTCCCGCATGCCCCAACTGCGGACACCACGAGTTCACCAAACTGGAAGACTGACCGAACGCCAGGGCCGGCAGCAAGTCCGGCGCGCTGCCGGCTCCGCAGGGGCCGCGATGACGACGAAAACTTCTGCGTACGGCAGGAATCAAAGGGTTTGGTAACCGGTGCCGCCGCCTCCGACATGCCGAGAACATCCGACCTGCACAAACGCACGCGCATCGCCCCCTCCCCGCATCAAACGAGAGAATAGAGCGGCTCCAAGATTACCAAACCGCCCCACTTGCGCCAGCAGACCCGCTTTCGCCGTCATTTCCCAGATCGTTCGCACGTTTGCACTTTTCCGGGTCACTTTGACGAGAGAGGCCTCGGGGCCGGAGCAACAAAAAAGAGCCTTCGCAGATCGAAGGCTCTTTCGAATTCATGGTGGGCGATACAAGATTTGAACTTGTGACCCCTACCGTGTCAAGGTAGTGCTCTCCCCCTGAGCTAATCGCCCATGAATGCTTGCTGCTTTGGAAGTTTTCCGCGTCAGCAAGCAGATAGTCTACCAGAAGTTCGCCGACCATCAAAGACAAATTTCGAAAATATTTTTGCGAACTTTTCTGAAATCGGGGGTTGCGCGCTACGGACACTTCCAGTATTATATTTCCTCGCCGATGCGGACGTGGCTCAGCTGGTAGAGCACGACCTTGCCAAGGTCGGGGTCGCGGGTTCGAACCCCGTCGTCCGCTCCATCGTCGCTAACAGGCCGGTCATTATCAAAAGTTTTGACCGGCCTTTTCATGACGGTGTCGACGAGATGGCGACGTGGCCAAGTGGTAAGGCAGAGGCCTGCAAAGCCTTCACCCCCGGTTCGAATCCGGGCGTCGCCTCCATTCGCTCCCCTTGCGGGGCGGACGGTTTGAGAATTGAAAAGCGTTACCCATGCGGACGTGGCTCAGCTGGTAGAGCACGACCTTGCCAAGGTCGGGGTCGCGGGTTCGAACCCCGTCGTCCGCTCCATGATCGTACAAGCCCGTCGGTTCGCCGACGGGCTTTTTTCATGCCTCGCTCCGAACGACGAAGGTTAGAGCAGCTCTAAGAGGTCGGTGAGCGCCGTCACGCGCTCGTAGCCACAATCTTTCTCGGCATCGTGCCTGTCGACGATCACCGCGCGGATGCCGGCAGCGGTCGCCCCGTCCCCGTCGGCATCGGGACGATCGCCCACATGCACGCTCGCTTCGGCGCGCACGCCCATCTGCTCGCAAGCCAGGTTGAAGATGACCGGGTTCGGCTTGCGGTAGCCCACCACCGCCGAAGATACTACCGTGTCGAAGTACGGCAGCAGCCTGAGGTCGCGCAGGAGCCCTTCCAAGCCCGCATCCCAGTTCGATACCACTCCCAGCGCGTATCCACGCTCCTTGAGCGCTCTCAGGCACGCTGTGACGTCGGCGTACGTCTCCCAGCATTCCGCGCGCCGATAGGCCTCGTGCACCGTCTGCGCCACGCCTTCCGCATCGTGACCGATGCCCGCGAGATGGCACACGTAGCGGTACTGGTCCAGCCAAATGGCCGTCGACCCCTCGTGCGAGCACCAGAAGTCGCCGTCGCGCAGATACTCCGCCTCGTAGTACGCGTCCATGGCCGGCATGTGCGGCTCGACGTCGCGCACGGTCAAGTCGTGGCCGCGCTCGGCCGCAACGCGCGCGAACGTCTCGGCCACCGACGGGCACGGCCGGATGAGCGTCGAGCCCACGTCGAAGAACACCGCCTCGATCATGCGCCCTCAGTCCTCATGACCGTCGTTCGGCTCGATATGGACGAGCACCTCGATCACGTTCGGGAACCGCTGCATGATGGCGCGCTCCACCCGCTCGGACAGCTCGTGGGCCTCCCCCACGGTCATCCCGGGCGCCACGAGCACGTGCAGGTCGGCGTACACCTCTCCCTCGGTGCCGCGCGTGCGGATGTGATGGGCATCCTGCACGCCCGGCACGCCCATCGCCACGGCCTGCACGTCCTTGTCGGGAATGCGCGCATGATCGGACAGGGTGGCTAGCGCGTGCTTGAATACGTCGTAGGCCGTGGCCAGGATGGCGACGGTCACCACGAGCGCCATGATGGGGTCGGCCATGGGAAAGCCCAGCGCCACGGCCGCCAGACCGACGATGACCCCGATGGACACGAGCGCGTCGGACAGCGTATGGTTCGCATCCGCCGCAAGCACCTCGCTTTTGAGCCGCTTCGCGCACCGGCGCTCGTAGGTGGTCACCCCGATGTTGACGGCGAGGGTGCCCACCATGACGATGAACGACACGGGAGTTACTTCGGCCGTGTACACGCCGGACACGAGCTTGCCCACCGCGCTCGAACCCACCTCGAAGGCCGCCAGAAGCAGCAGCACGCCGATCACGAGGCTTGCGTACGTCTCGAACTTCGCATGGCCGTAAGGATGGCTGTCGTCGGCCGGACGCGCCGCCAACGCGATGCCGACGAGGCCCACCACGTTGCCGGCCGAATCGAACACCGAGTGGATGCCGTCGGCTTGCATGGACGCCGATCCGCTCATCAGGCCGTAGACGTACTTCGCAGCGGCCACCGCCAGGTTCAACACGAGGATGACCCACAGCACGCGCCGGATGGAGCGCATGCGCTCCGATACCGGGTTCTTCGTTGCAAGCGCCTTCGCCACGCCCGCTCCTTTCGCCGAAAGCGGCTCCGTCCGCATATGCAATGCGGAGATATAAGAAAAGAGAGCCCGAAGGCTCTCTTCATTCTCTCTGGTGTCGGAGGCGGGATTTGAACCCGCACACCCTTAAACGGGCACTAGCACCTCAAGCTAGCGTGTCTGCCGTTCCACCACTCCGACGTGTTGCTCGAAACGCAACGCAGGTTATTCTACCCGAACCCTTCTGCGTTGTGAAGGGGCAATTTTCGCTATTTTGCAATCGTCCCGTGGGGGTAGATGATCATAAGGACGATAAGCGAAAGCATGAAGATGATCGCGAACGCGATGGTGATGCGGTCGAGGTTCTTCTCGACGATGCTCGTACCGGTTTGAGTGGAGTACACCGAGCTGGCGATCATGTCGGAGATGCCCGTGCCCTTGCCGGAGTGCAGCAGGATGAACACGATGAGGCCGATGCCCGAAACGACGAGCAGGATGAGCGTGATGATGAGGAGCGGATTCAAGGTTCGTCTCTCTTCTTTCGATCAAAGGTATATCGGTACGCAAGTTGCTAAGTATAGCGAAAGGCGCATTCGAGGGCAAGAGCATATCGCCTGCGCAACAGCGCTATAAATTCATGCCGCTGAAGGACTCGACCAGGGTGAGGACCGCGGGAGCCATGACGATCAGCATCAGCGAAGGCATGATGAACATGCTCATGGGGAAGATCATCTTCGTGGGCAGCTTTTCCACCTTCTCCTCAAGGGCGGTGAATTGCCGATTTCGCGCGACCGATGCCTGCATCTTCAACACGCGGGAGATCGAGGATCCCGACTTGGCCGATACGATCACCGACGAAACGAACATGGAGACGCCCTCCGTCTGGCAGCGATCGGCCAAACGCCTCAGCGCATCTTCGCGCGAATAGCCCAAGAGGTTGATGTCTCGCTCGCAAAGCGCGATCTCCTTGCAGAGGGTGCCGTCCAAGCGCTCGCTGACATGCCGCATAGCCCGTTCCATGGTCAAACCCGCTTCCACCGAAATGGAGAGAAGGTCTATGACGCTTGCCAACTCCCGGTTGATCGCCTCTTGGCGCTCGTTGCGCTTGAGGATCAGAAAGCCACGGGGCCCCAGAATACCCGCGGCGACGACCACCGCGTTGAACAGGAGCAGGCTCGTGGTGTCCGATCCGACGATATAGGGCGAGAACACGAGCAGCGCGATCATCCCGAGAAGCGAGAGGATGACCGAAAGCCCGTAAAACGTCGAAGGCTTCATATTGAGTCCAGCGGCGGCGATTTGATTGCGCAGATTGCGCTCTTGAGCGCGAGAGAGCGGGAGCATGTTCGAAACGAAGCTGGCGGCAGCCGCCATCCTATCGGACACGTTCGCATCGACCGAGGAGTCGGGCGGCTTCTCGATTTTACGATACGAAGGGAAGAGGCGGGACGCGAACAACAGGTACACCGCGAACCCCGCCGAGCATCCGATGAGCAATGCAACCATCATCTCCACAATAGGGCTCCCTACTCTGCTTTGAACTTGTACATACGGCTGATGAGAAACAGTCCTATGCCATCGAGCACTGCGGCGGCGATGATCACGGCGGGCCAAAAAGGCCATGCGTAGAAATTATCCATATAGCCGGGAGAGCCGTACGTGAAGAACGCGAGCACCGCGAAAGGCACGGCGGCCACGAACACGGCGGAGAAGCGCGCGTTGGCGGTCGAAGAACGCACTTTGTTCTTCAGCTCGATTCTGCGCGCGATGGTTTCGGCTATCGTGTCGACAACGGAAGCCAGGTTCCCGCCTCCTTCTTTCTGGATCATGACGGCGGTCGCAAGCAGGTGCGCCTCGGAACTTTGGATGCGGATCGCAAGCCGCTCGAAAGCATCGGGGAGCGAGATGGACGCATTGGAAACGTCCTCGATGACGCGCTGCAGCTCGGAATGTATGGGCTCCGGCATGAACTGGGCGACTGCGGATATGGACATTTCGAAGCTCGACCCGCCACGCAGGTTCTCGGAGATCATCGGAAGCGCCGAAGCCAGTTGTGTTTCGAACTGCATCGAGCGCTTTTTCGCAGCCGTCAGCAGGAGCGCCCATGCCGCGGCCGCAGCCCCGGCAACGCCGACAAGCAAGCCGAAGCCTCCGAGGGGCCCATGCAAGAAGGCGCCGAGGAGCGCGCCGGCGATCACGACTCCCACCAAGAACATCGCCGGCGAGATCGCCATCCCGGCCGACAGGAGCATCGCCTCGAGCCTGCTTCCGGATTTGGTTTGCGCTCTTTGAAGCTGCCGTCTCCGCTGCCTCCCCCCTCTGTATATCTCCACTTGCTCGAACGTGCGGTCGCGCTCCATCACCGACAAGCGACGGGCCGACACGAAACCGGCCATCCCGCACACAAGCGCCAGGATCACGATCACGTATCCGATCAAATCGTTCATAGCTGTTCCCCCCCCCTATGCGCGAAAGCGGTCGAAGAACCATTCGGGGTCGTAGTACACACCCATGTTCTCCAGCTGCATCTTCACTTTGCTGGGCTGAAAGCCGTCTCCGACGAACTCTCCCGTCAAATTGCCCCCCTCGCCGAAACCCTGGGGTTCGAAATGGAAAAGCCGCTCAGTCGATATCGTATCGCCTTCCATGCCGGCGATATGGTAGATGGAATCTATCTTGCGCGTACCGTCCACCATGCGCTTGATGATGACGATCAAGCTCACCGCTTGGGCGATGAGGCGCTTCGCGTCTTCCGCGGTGTACGTCGCCATGCCCGTCATGATCATGGTTTCCAAGCGCGAGAACGTCGTGGCTATGTCATTGGCGTGGACGGTCGTGAGCGATCCGTCGTGTCCGGTGGTCATGGCGTTGATCATTTCGATGGCCTCGTCCCCACGGCACTCTCCCACTATTATCCTGTCGGGGCGCATACGCAGAGCGTTGATCACGAGCTGGTGGATGGATACCTCTCCTCGGCCTTCCATGTTGGGAGGGCGGCTTTCTAAACGTACGAGGTTGCTTTGCTTGAGCTGGAGCTCGGCCGCATCCTCTATCGTCACGAGACGCTCGTGATCGGGTATGAACGCTGAAAGGACGTTAAGCAGCGTGGTTTTGCCGGATCCGGTTCCCCCGGCGACGATGCAGCTGCATCGCCCCGCGATCGCCGCAGCAAGAAACGACATCATCGTCGGAGAAGCGGTCCTGGAAGATATGAAATCCGTCGCCGTCATGCGCTCTTTTGCGAACTTCCTGATGGTGAGCGAGCTGCCGTCTATGGCGAGCGGGGGGATCACCGCGTTCACGCGGGAACCGTCCACCAGGCGCGCGTCCATCATCGGGCTGGAGTCGTCGCAGCGCCTTCCCACCTGCTGGCCGATGCGGTCGATGATCCTGCGCAAATGGGCATCGTCGTCGAACTTCAAACCCTCGACCCTGTGCATCCTCCCGCCCTTCTCCGCGAAGATGCGGGAGGGGCCGTTGGCAACGATCTCGGTGATGGAATCGTCATCCAGCAAAGGCTGGAGCGGCCCGTAATGCAAGAAGTCGTTCACGATATCCATGCTGAATCGCTCGCGTGCATCTTGCGTGAGGAAAAGGCCGTGCGGAAGATCCATCGACGAGAGAACGTTCTCGATGATGCGCGTGAGCTCGATCTCGCCGACCTCGCGGCCAAGGTCCGAAACCCGGTTGGACAGCTCCGTCTGCACCGCGCTTTTCACGAGCGATATGTTGGGGAGCCCTATCTCATCGAGCATCGCCTACACCCCCGGCGCGGTGCGTTCGACCGCGGGCCTCAAAACGAACCGAAGGGGATTCTCGGACTGGGCTTCTTGGATCGCCGTCGCCTGCGTGGGGGCGACCTCCAACGTGACGGTTGCGTATTGCGACACCGAGCCGCTCAGATTGCTGTCCAAAGCGGCGACGCGCACATTCTGCACGATCACTTCGCCGTTGCCGAGAATGTCGACATAATCGTTTTGCTTGATCAAGCCGGACAAACCGCTTTCGGAATCCACCGCGATGCTTATCGCGACGTTTCCCGCTTGAAGCGAGGAGGCCAAAGTGGCGGCATTGTCCATGGCGGAGAGCATGCCCGACGTAACCTGGCTGTTGGCGGCTATATTGTACAAGGCGATTTTCCCGACCAGATCCTGCGTGTCGGCGATTGCCTCCGAGTTCAAGAACGAAGCAGGTATGTCGACGACCTTGAGCATATCCGGGGAGATGGTCGTCCCTTGGGAGATCGCCGTCGTGGTGATGACGGTGGACGAGGTGTTCTCGCGCAAGGTGGCGATCTCGCTCTGCACGTTACTCGAAGTGAGGAACGCGTACACGACCGCGATCACGGCGATGGCCACCGAAGCGGCGGTGACCAAAGAGAGCTTGCGCGCGCTCGAGCCCGACTCCTCCCCTTCTCCCGCCTCTCGAAAGTGTCCCGGCTGCGCTTTCGAAGCCTGGTTGTCTGACGAGCTCTTTCTCTTGTTGAACATGAAACGTATCTCCTCTTTGCTTTTTGCTTGCAGCGAACGATTCCTCCTCGAGGAAAACGTCATGGATTCGCGCTTTGAGAGCTGATCGCATCCCTCAATTCCTCCGGCATCGAAGCCAGGCTGACGGTTTGGAACCCAAGGCTCGCCGGGGGTGCGTTGGCAGCCAGATGCCATTTTGTGCTTCTGGAGAAAGCGGGGCGCCATACCTTGTATTCAGAGTAGGGGTTCGACACGGCCACCACGGTGCTTTTCAACGGTATGTCGTAAACTCCGAAGATGCTGGCGAACACGGTTTTGACCTGTTCGGTCAAAACCACTTGATACGCGTAGACACGCTCGGTATCGCGTTTTGAGGGAGGCAACTGCGCTTCGGGCACTTCGTAGAAGTAGACGTCGATATCGCCCTGATAGTTCGCATCGCGCAACGTGCCGGCAACGCTACGGGCGATGACCGCATCCGGCTCTTGGGAGTTCTTCGCGACCAACGTCACCGAAGGAGCCATGCGCTCTTCGCGCGCGAGGTTGAGCGTGTTCTCCAAGAGGGTTTTCTTCGTCAAGAACTGCGATGCATCGACGGCAAAGGCTAAAAACCCGAGCACGAGGAAGAACAGCATGAGAAACGTGAGGTTGAGATCGCCCCGCTCGCGGCGGCAGGAGAACCACGCCCGCGCTTTTCGCGCATTCCAGATAGCGAGCTTCATGTCAACTCACCTCGAACACGGAGTTGACGAGGAGGACGCTATCGAGAGCCTTGACGAGGGTGATCTCGGAAAAACCCGGAAGCGGCAGGAGCAGGCCAATATGATAGGTCACAGTTCCGGATAGATGCGCGTAGGTTGCCTCGCGCGAAACGCGCTCGATCTTGTACAGCGTTTTATCATCGCGGCCGCCCGTCTCCTTCTCGTCGTGCTTGACGTCGACGTTCAGATTCGCATGGGAAACGGTGAGCTGAGCGGCATCGAGCGGAGCCTGCGTCTGGACGATGCCGTCCGCCACAAAGGCATCGAGGTCGGGGGCCTCCGTCGCTCGATCGGGATCCAGGTTCAACACCATAGTCCTCGTCGCATAATCGAACGTGGCCGACTGAAAGCCCACCCAAGAGAGCTGGATGAGGAACAGGACGAGCACCACCACCAAGGGGAAGAATATCGCGTATTCGACGGCGACGCTTCCCTGCTCGACGACCGCATGGATGCGAGAGCGAATAGACCGCATGCTCACCAACTCCCGCTACTGACGGTATCGTCGATGCAGGCGCTTCCCCCTGCTTCGATATGATACGAATCGCCCAGTCCCGTGCCCGTGATCGCAAGGATGATCGAGCTCAACGGCGTGACCCACGGACGATCGATGGACACTTCGACGTCGACTTCACGGCTCGTCGTCTTCGAAGGACGGACGTTCCATGTGCCGTCGGCGCTGGGTAGGTGATGCTGGTACTCCTCCGATCGCGGAAAGCCTATCGTCACCTCAACATTGGCCCCGGCGAGATTAGGATAGGCGCGATTGAAAAAATCCATGCGCTCCCCCTCGCTCATCGAGGGGTTTTCCGCAACGGCACGCGCCACGTCGTTGGATGCCGACGCAACGGACACCGCATCGCTCGTGTACCGGATAATCTCCACGAGAGGAGCCGAGAGGGCGAACACGAAGAGGAATATGAAGACAAACGACACGAGCGTGGACTGGCCTCCCCGCGTTTCGAACAAAGGCATCCAAACGAACGTTTTGTGTGCGAGAGCTTCTGAAACAATCTTAAGCACAGTGCACCTCCCGTCGAACACCAAGCACGCCAAATCATCCCGCAAGCGTGTTGTCAACCAGGAAGCTTCAATCACGGTTGCGTGCCAGCCTGCATAAGTTGCCTAATGCTGTCAATAGCATCGCTCCATATCCGCATCATTTCGAAAAACACATTACCCCCTGCGGCACCACCACTCAGCAGCAACGCGCCGATGACCGCCGCGAACACGATGAACACGACGACCTCCACGGTGTGGGACTGGCCTCCGCGCAGCTCGCCCGCCAGGGCGCCCGCGCGGGCCTTCTCGATGATGCTCGACATCTCTCTCTTCCTTTCTTCTCTACCGGATACTCTCTATCGACACGCCTTATCCTCACGGCGATATCGCCCAAACGGTGATCAAGGGGCCGGCGATCGCGCAAGCCGCCAGAACCGGCCCGAAGGGGACGCGTTCCATAATCCTCAAGCCCAACACAACCCTTCTTGTCACCAGCACGATAGCCCCCAGCGCAAACCCCAGGACCAGTCCGTACGCCGCGCCGGGCAATCCCGCGCAGAGCACCACGGCCGGCATGGTGAGCACATCTCCCATGCCCACCGCCTGGCTTTTGCGAACGAACGATCCGACGAGGGACGTCACCAGCAATGCCGCGCCGAACACCAGGGCCAGGACAACCGCAGCCCCGAGCTTCTCCAACCCGAAGCTCGCCCACTGAAAAGCCGCGCCGAGCACGACGAGCACGAGCGGCATAACGAACGGGATCGTGCGGCTCCGCACATCACAGAGGGCAAGGACGACGCTCGAGAAGACGATTCCACCATAGAGCGCGACGCTAATCGGGCCCAGGCTCGAAGACGAGCACACGGCACCGCAAAGGGCCATGATCACCGCACAAGGCACGATGACGCGCGGTGCCGATCGAACCGAGAACTCTTCACGCAGCTCCTCGTCAGTCGGCAACGATGAAACGTCGAGCGAATCGAAAGGGGAATCCTCGCCGAGCGCCATGATCGCCGCGCTCGCCTGGCTTTGGGAGATGGAGCGATCCGCCGCCATTTGGCGCAGGCTCTCCGCCCATATGCCGAGAGCCCCCTCATGACCCGCAGCGCGGCTTGCAGGGACCTGCCCGTTTTTGAGACGGAACGCGAGCGTGTCGGAGGCCGAGCTGTCGAACCATTCCTCATAGGCTTTCCTGCGCCAAGACAGGAGAGCCTTGGAGACCAGAGGAGCGCACAGTCCGAGGATCCCGAACGCCAAGCCGAGCACGAGCGTATATGTCATCGAAGCGTCCATCGTCTCCTACTTGTCGTACACGCCGTCGTACACGGAGCGCGTCCAGTCGTCGTACACCGTCGCATCGCCTTCAACGAGTAGGGAGGCGAATGCGGGATCCGTGCCGCCGGCGTCGAGATGCCATCCGTCGTCAGAGCGGCGCATCGTCCTCCATCGTTCCTGATCTTTGAAATAGAGCGCGGTATAGCCATCGACCGGACCGGGAAGCGGAACCGTCTCCCCCATGAAGCGGTCTTGTCAGAGGGAAGCAACCTGCTCCACTTCTTCAGGATCGGAGCTGTGCCGTCCCGCCTCGCGTACAATGCGACCTCCGGCCGGCCGGGGGTGTTCGGCCCTATCGGGCTGCCGTGCTCGAACGTGATCGTGGCGCGGTTCTTGTTGTAGAGCTTCAAATCCTCAAGCAAGGGGGATCCGTCGGCGTAGGCGGCCCCGGAGCCATCCCGCCAGAGACCCAGTCCAGGGGTGCAGTTCGGTTTGCGGGCCGCATCCGTCACCTGCTCCGGCACCCAGTACCGCAAGCCCGTCGGCCAGTGGTCCACGAACACGGGAACCGAGGTGTCTCCATCGACGTAGTATTCGACCGAGGCGGCCCAGCGCACCGAAAAGCTCTTCGCCACCTCGGACGTGACGCTGACCCTATAGGCGAAAGGGGCGTCGATCGTCGGCGAGCCTGCATGCTCTTCGAACGGCCAGGGGGCCTCCACACGCGCATCGATGTCGTGGTAATAACCCATCGAGGCCGTCCCCGAACCGTGCATGACGCCGGATTCGCCCCCCGCGAGGAGAGGATCAGAGGTGATGAAGTAAAACGACTGGCCGGCTCTCACGTGAACGACCTCACCCGCTTGAAAGCTTTTCCCATCGACGATGTGCAGCGAGCATCCTTGCGGGACGACAATCTCCCACCAAGCGCTCGTGTTCGTCGCATCGAAGCGTATGACTTGGGAGCTTGATGTATTGGAGCGGCTATCCCAATGCGCGACGCCGTCCCCGCCAGTGACCCAAACCCCCTGGCCGGGCACCAAGGTCGACGAGCTTCGATACGATGCGGGGAAGAGGCCGTCCGCAAGCGGCTGGTTTTGGGCGTCCTGCTTGAACGAGAATCGAACAGCTCCATGGTCTTTGTCGGTGAGCAGATCGTACGTGAGGGACCTTCCATCCTCAGAAACCTCGCTTGAGAGCACCTGGATCGAGCCGTCGGTCCTCTCGGTCCCCTCGTCGATCTCCGCAAACGCCTTGAGCGACTGCACGAGGCAAAGCGATGCCGACATCATCAGAACAAGAAGGGCGGCTGCGCCATTGCGGAACACCGAAGAGCGAACATCCTGCCCGCCATTCGGACGAGGCGTCGCCGAACTCGCAAACTGAACTAGCACGACAACCCACCTCCTTTCGTCCGACCTTGTCCCACGTTTTCCCAAATAAACGGCCATCCACAGCTGAGGGCATGTCCGCAACGCGCATTGCGCTCCTTAATACAATCAATACGCTATCATTTAACAGAGGGGAGGTGAATATAGGCCGGTGATTTACTTGCAATTCTGGTCCTGTGTTCATACCCCTGTGCCCGTCCGGGCTTCGAAACGCCCCGATCCCCCCTGCTCCCGCAACCGAAAACGGCTCCTCGAACGCTGTTCGGGGAGCCGTTGGAGCCACGTGCGCGACGATGATCTCTCGGGTTATTGGCGCATCGCCACCGTGAAGGTCGGAGTCACCGTGAAGGTTGCCCGATCCTCCCAGCCCGCATCTCCCAGCCTACCGAACAAGCCGACGGAGGGGCTTGAGGAGTTCCCCTCGATGACCCCTTGTCCCGCCGCGTTGAAAGGGTAGTACACGATATCGGTCGCAGGGGCGCCTTGCGACACCGCTGGCAACCAACCTGCGAACGCCCCACCCGCGACATCGCCCATGCCCAGCATGAGCGAGCGGTTCGCCGTCAGATCCTCTTGGCGACTCACCAAACTCGCATCGGCGACCGACACGCTCGAAACGAACGCTCGAACAGCGGTGGAGGAGTTGTTGCGTATGGCGAACGTCGCCGACCCGTTCCCGTCGGTCGCGGGAAGCGGGGCGTTCGCGTCCGCAGCGCCCTTATCGATGGAGAATTGCACCGACGACGGCATGGTCACGGAGATGATCGATCGACCTGGAAGCAGGGCATGCGACACGAACACGGCCCGACTGCTTCCCTCGTTGACGGCGCCCAGATAGAGGCGGCCGTCCTTCACGGCGGTGACGATCTTAGAAGTTGGACTGTACGCCGTCTGCCCAAGCTGCTCCCACTGGTCGAGGGACGACAGGTCTTGCCCTCCCACGACCTTCGCCAACGGCACGGAGTAGACGTCCACAACGTTGACGGGACCCCGCCCCATCACCGCGGATACATAGAGGTTGTCGCCGCTCACCTCCAGGGCGCTGTATTTGCGCAACCCGTAGGTCAGCCATGAAAGCTCTTTGTAGATTTCCACCTGGCCCTCTGGGGAGATGACGTACAGGCGAGGAGCAGGGGCTCCTGCAGCCTGATTGCCGAACGCCGCAAGCAGGTACAGCTTGCCGGCGTGCACGACGGCATCGACGGAGCCTGCAGCCTCCGAAGCATGGGGTAGGTCGAGCTTCGACCATGAGCCCTCCGGCATCAAGCGAATCAGATGGGTCGAGCTCTGACCCGTTCCATCGTTGTCGCCGCACGCGATAGCGGGCGCTCCGTCGAACTCGAATAGCTGCGGGGCCAGGATGTAGTCGACCGGCAAAGGATCCTCCACCTTCTCGAAGGTCGATCCTCCTGCCCCCTCGGCGAGACGGTACACCTGCGGCCCCTCGCCGTTCCTGCCCAAGGTTGCCACCAGCACGTAGAGCGAGTCCGCCACCGAAGCCATAGCGCAGGGGCTTTGGATATAGGTCCTCGTTGACACCTGGGCGACGTCGACCCATGCGTTCGAGGCCTTGTCGAAACGCTTGAGAAGCGCCTGGTTCATGTCGTCGCCGTTGGTCGCCAGGAAGTAGAGCGAACCTTGGTGGATCGCCAAACTGGCGTTGGTCATGTACGTTCCCGAGATCTGGTTCCCCAGCGGAACGAGCCGGTCGCCCTGGTCGCCTTCGCGCGTCTCCATCACGAGAAAGGAGGAATTGCGTCCGCTCCCCTGTTGGACGAGGGTGTACAATCCTCCGTCGCCGCTGACGGTGCTCACGTCCTGCACATCGCTGCCGAACTGCGTGCTTCCGCTCTCGTCTCCGATCAACGGCCAGAGATCGTCCTCGGAAGTGACGGGCAGCGACAGATCGATGGTGACTGAATCGGCACCCTCTTCCACGGCGCTCACCACGATGCCGGTGTTGCGCCCGTCGGAAAGCACGATCGCCCCGTCGGTGATGCCTTGGGTCATGTCGCTTGAGCCGACCGAGGAGCGGAACGTGCCCCCGGCAAGCGATATCTGAGCATCCCTGATATCCCCCTTGGCATCGCGCACGCCCGTCTCGCCCGGGCGGAAGACGTAGATGTAGTCGTCTTTGCCCCAGTTTCCCCAGTCGCGGTACGCGGGATTCACGCGGTACACGATGACGCCCGAACCAGTGATGTTCGAGTCGATTTGACCGTAGTCGCCCTTCTTTCGATATTCCGCGACGAAGTACTCGTTATCCGAAAAGGGGGATTTAAACATGATGGCCTGCTGCCCGCCCGAACCCAATTCGCTCAGCGTGAACCGGCCTGATTGGCTCTCCTGCTGAATCGTCGTCCATCCGAGATCCTGGCGGGTGATGGCCAAGGGTTGGAACAAACCCGTATCGCTCATGATGTCCCAATACCCGACCGGCTTCGATCCGCTAACCTGCTCGTCTTTGCGATAATAGTCGTATATGCCCAGCGAGTGTATGAACTCGTGAGTGATCACCTTCGACGAGGTCCCCGCTACGGTCAGCGTGTCGTTGACGTTGACGTTCGCCACCTGCTTCGCGGAAGCCCCGCTGCCGACGGACAGGCCATGCCCTCCCAGGTTGAATTTGTGAGGGGACAGCGCGTTTCCGCGGATCGGCGCTTGGGTGCCTACGTCCGGAATGATCGTCACGTTCTCTATGATCCCGTCACCCGACGGATCGAGATACTTCGGATCGAAGTCCGGGTACTGCTGAGCGAATTTCTCAAGCGTGTCGTTGAAAAGATTGAAATCGCCGTTGAACACGTCATAGTAGCTTCGGGGGCGGTCGAGCGTGATGCAGGCGACCTTGCCGTTGCCAAGCGATTGGGGGAAGTAGCTCAGCGTGTCCACCGCCCCTTGCGAGGAAGCGTAGAGGAACCCGCGCATGCTGATGCCGAAGTAGTTCTTGGCGGGAGTGAACTTCGGCTCAGGGTTGTTGTAGAATTCCTGCAACGCTTGCCACTTCGTCTCCGGCCGATAGGATGCATACGGCGCGTTGAGGCCCGTGTCGCCGTCTCCCGAGGTATCGCCTTGGAAGCGCACCACCAGGACCAGGTTCGACAGGTTGGGGGTTATCTCGAACGTGGCGCTGCGCGAACCGGTGTAGGCGCCCCTTCCCGCGATGGTGACGCTCGCCGTGCCCGCCCGCACGTTGTTCTCGTAGGAAAGCGCGTAGTCTTGCCCGTTCACGAGCGTCCGCGCGCCATCAGCGGTACGCAAAACGACATCCGGCTCCAAGGCCTGGTTCGCGTACCGCTGGTCGGGAATAGGGTCGAGCTGCAAGTCGTTCACGTCCACGACCGCCGCCGGGAGAACGCTGTCGATAGCCTTGGACGCGTTCACCGCGCCCGCGCTTCCCGAAAGCGCTCTCCTGCCGTTATCGGGGTCTTGGATCTCGTCCGCCGTGCCCTCGAGCACCCGTTCGGCTTCGTCGACCGTCAAATCGGGGCTGGCGGTCATCAGGAGCGCGGCGACGCCTGCCACGATGGGGCTTGCGCCGGACGTTCCCGAAAACCTTCCGTAGGCATCGGGCGCGTCCGCCAACGTCGTGGCGAGGTCGACGGCGGGAGCGGACAGGTCCTTCTTGTCGTTGTAGTCGGACCACGGCGCGTTTCGACCCGTTTGCTCCAAGGCCGTCACGCCCACGACCTCGGGGAAGTCGGACGGATACCCGTACTCCGTCTTCGCGTTCCCCGACCCGTCGCCGTCGCCTCCGGCGGCCACCGTCATCACACCCTCGGCGCGCAAGTCCTGAATGGCCCGATGCAGGGCGGGATCGCCCTCCTCCCCTGCTCCCGGATAGGAGATGAAGGACATGTTCGCAACGCGAAGGTTGAAGTCGTTGCCCTTGGGCCGCTCGGTTCTGACGAGGTTCGCGACATAGGAGATGCCCTTGAGCACGGTGGCGGTGTCGGGACTCCCGATGAGCGGGTTGTGCACCTTGACGGGAAGCAGGCGGGCGTTGAAACCCGTTCCGGCTATGCCTTTGCCGTTACCCGACTGAGCGCCCACCAAACCCGCGACCGCCGTGCCGTGCCCGTTCGCATCCTGATCTTTCGCCTCGAAGTCCTTCAAAGGCTTTCGGCTAGCCGCATCGTAGGCAAGGTCCGTGAGCAGCGTGCCCGCCAGGTCCTCGTGATCGAGCCGGCATCCGCTGTCGAACACCGCGACCGTCACGTCGGAGCCGCCCGCAACGCGATTCCAGGCGTTCAGGACGTCCGCGCCCTTCATGGTTCCGAACTCGCCGCCATACAAGTAATACTGCTCTTCCTGAGAAGCGCGGGGGTCGTCGGGAACGTCGACCCCCGCGGCAAGGTCGCCCGCGTACCGGTACACGTGATTCGGCTACACGGCGATAATGCCGGGCTGGTCGCGCAACGTTTCGGAGACCGCTTGCGGCGTTTTACCGACCGGTATGGCGGCGCGCACGATCGTTCCCGTGGTCCCCGAAGCTTCCACGATGATTTCCTGGGGGACGACCCCTTGCGCGCGCAAAGTAGCCGACGTCGCATCGGGCAGATCGGAAAGAGAGGCCGCCGATGCCGCGACATCGGCGCATTCGACGAGGATGTTCTGAGCGGGGTCGTCCTGCACGGCAGGCGCGGGGGCATCTTCCTGCGCCGCCGGTTCGGAAGGCTCGGATGGGACCGCGTCCTGCGACGCGCTCTGGGACGACCCGGATCCGTCGAGGGCCGCGTCGGGACCCGTTTCCGTTGCCTCCGCAGCGTCGGTCGATGCGAGCCGATCCGCCGACGCCGATCCTTCGGCATCGACCTGGGCTGCGCTCGCCTCGGCGGAAGACGCGGCCTGGCTCGCCGATGCGGGCAATCCCGACACCGCCATAAGCAGCGCCAGAGCCACAGCGAATGCGAACCGCAACGTGCGCACGCCCTTTTTATCCATTCTTCTCGAACCGTTCATCTCGCACCTCTGCCTGCCGCGCCGTCATAGACGCGCAGCCCCGTCGTCCGAGGCTGCGCCGCGATCCTCCTTGCACACCTGTTATGCGGTCGCCCCGCTCGTCAGCGTGATGGTGGGCGTGACCGTGTAGTCGCCCGGCGTGATCGGGCCGTTGTCCACGAACGCGTCCAGCGTAAGCCCCAGCGTGCCGTTCGGCTGCGCCACGCCCAAGCTCGCGTCCATGGCACCCGTCACAAGCGTGGTTCCGTTCAGCGTGATGGACATCTTCGCGAGCAGATCGCTCGGATCGACGACCTTGGTGATTTTGGCGCCCACGGTTTTCGTGCCATCGAGGTTCCTGATCTCGTATTTCACGCCCTGGGGCAACTCGACCGTTCCGCCCATGCCTCCGGCATCGAGCTGGAACGCCCAGGTGAGGGAGGAGGGCATGGTCACGCTCACCACGTCCTTCGGAGCCTTCACGGTGCCCACCAACGCCATATCGGAGCTCACGGGCGACTCGCCCTCTACGGAATGATCCGCTGCGAACGCCGGCACCGCGCCGAACGCGAGGGCGAGCGTCAGCCCCGCCGCCGCGACCGTCCCCTTCTTCAATGATCCTGCTTGCTTCCTCATGTCTCCACCTTTCTATTCGCTTCTATTCGTTTCGTTGAACTGCGGCACGCGAAAGCAGAACCACCCACCCCGCGAACACCCGCAGAAAAACCCATCCTCGATGCCTTGAGCGCGTAGAACGCGCCTCAGCGTCTCATGCACATGCCCGTCTTGCGGGCTTGGAGGACTCTCTTGCATCCGGCGAGCGCCAGGGCAGCGAGGGCGCACAGCACGGCCGATAGCAGCGCGACCGCAGCCGACACGGGAAAGCTATCACCGGTCTTGGTCAGCGGCTTGGCTTGCACGCCCCACTTCCCCACGGTCTCGCCCATCGGCTTCGACACAACCCCTTGCTCCTGCGGAGGATCAAAAGAGGGGGGGGGTGGAGGAGGATCAGGGTATGGGGGCGGAGGAGAAGGCGCTACCAGCACGCGCAGCGGCATGTCCAGGTCCGTTCCGCCCCCTTCGGCGGCCTCGGCAACCGAAGGGCACGCAACCGCCATTGTCAGCAGGCCGACGATGAGGCATGGCGCGAACCATGCGCGATGCCCCCATCGACCGTCCTCTGTTACTCGCATCATCTTCTCACCCCTTAACATGAAGCACCAACTCGGCCGCGACACGCCCGATAGGGGTGTTGTCCGAGAGCCTGAACGTCTCTATCGTCGCCACGGCGGGATAGTCTCCCGGCGGCAGATCCTCGCTCAACGGAGCGGACTCTATGTACTGGCCGGGGTCGAGGTACCCGGATCGATACACCTCGCGTCCGTCCTCCTCGAGATTGATCGCGACCGTGAACCGGTTGTTGTTGATCTCAAGATTCTCTATGGTGAGGTTCCCCGGCGCGGTGCCCGTCTCGAACTCCGGAGCCGCGTTGATCGAAAAGCTCACCTGCGCCTCCTCCGCGATCTTGTCAAGATCGGCGCTTGCTCCGGTGAGGGTTCCCACCTTCACGTTCGGATCCGGCTGAAGCGCCCCCTCGTCCTTGTGGAAGAATGCCACATAGGCGAGGAAACACGCGCACGCGACCAAAACGATGCATACGCCCGCCACGAAGAACCGAATCGGCTTGATCTTTTTCGGGCCGCCGCCTTGATCCGAACCGACGGGATGAGCCTGAGGATGAGCCTGATCCCGATCCGGCGCGCACAGGGCGGCATCATCCCCGAAATGGAACCTCGTGGGCGCTTCGGGAGGCTGCACCAGGCTATAGCGTTTCTTGTCGTCCATATCCGCTCACATGTAACGGGGGTCTTCATCGTGGACAAGCGATTCCTTGCCCACTTCGAATCGATATAAGAGATTGATGGCATCGCGCACCGCTTGGCTTTGGTTATGGGTGAAGCTGCTCTTCATAAGATCCGAATAACAGTTGCGCGCCTGGCATATCTCATCAAGGCAGGCGATAGCCTCGGGATCGAGCATGAAGGTCTTTCTCACACTGAGGCGCCGCGCTTTATGCCCGTTGCAGTGAGACGCCCCCCCCCCGATCGACATCCTTCTGCGAGGCGCATCCGGACGCGAGAGCCTGAAGGGATGCGGCGCCCTCGTCGGAATAGGCCCTTTCGGCGCGTTTCAGATCGGAAAAGGAAACGACATGCACGGAAGCAGAAGATGTTCCAAGCTGATCGGGGATCCTTCTTTGTGAGTCTCGCATCCTGTATCCTCCTCTCTCCGATAGTCTGCGTTGCGCATTCGCCACCGATAGGTTTCCCCCTTCGCAAGGAAAAACATCGGTGCTGAGCTAAAACGATAGCGCATGATCGCCCGCCGCAAAAGACACGCCCGCCATATACTACCAATTTACTGTCAAATTGACCCAAAAGTATGAACACTCCGCTTTCGAGTATGAACACTAACAAAGAATGGGACTAATCTAGTCACTTTATCTAGAAGTCGCATTGCCTTTCAATCAGAATATATCGAGCCCGGTCTCAAACGGGAACGACGTGCTGCGACCGACCGCGGGAATAGGGAAGAAAGGAGCGCACCGATTAGATGGAATCGTTCAACATCCATAAGGAACGCCAGGTGCGCGAAGGCATCGCCCATGGTTTGATGTCCGATCGGGTGATGCTGTACGCTTCACCCGACTTCGATCATCTCCAGATGCAGGAAATCAGATGGGCGCTCGAGGAGGGGCTGGATAGCGAGCTCGTCTCCCTTTTCGCCGACCCCCGCATAGCTTGGGTTTCAATGCACTCGATCCGCTCTGCGGCTGCGCAAGGTCTTTCTTCGGAGCAGGTGAGACTTTTATCGCAACCCGCATTGTCCCTCATGCAAATCCAGGAGATCGTCCAGGGTTTTGAAAAAGGGCTCTCCCTCGAGCAGGCTGCCGTGTATGCGAGACCGGAAATCGACTGGGAAACAATGCGGCGGATCCGCGAGGCGTTCGAGTCCGGCTTCGATGAGGATCAAGCCCGCCTGTACGCCAGCCCCTCTTTCAACGAGGCCCAAGCCGAACAAATACACAAGGGTTTTTCCGCCGGCCTTGCTCTTGGCCAAGTGAATTCATACGCCCATCCAAAATACCCTGCCTCCCAGATGGAACAGATACGGTTGGGGCTGGAGCACGGATTGCCCGAAGCGAGCGTGAACGCATACGCGCAGAACTCTTTTTCCGCCGATCAAATGGAGCAGATCAGGCTGGGGATGGAACATGGGCTGTCCCTTGCCCAGATTTCCGCATACGCGCAAGCCGCCTACCCCTGGAGCCAGATGGCGCTTATGCGATCGGGGTTGGAAAAGGGTTTCAACGCGGATCAATTGAGCTTGCTTTCCTCGCCGGATTTCGATTTCTGGCAGCTGGGGACGATATTGAGGGGGTTGGAGTCGGGCTTGTCTGTCGAACAGGTCAAAACGTATGCTCGCCCTACCTTCGATGCGGGCCAGATGGATCAAATTCTCCTCGGATTGCAGGAGGGCCTTGCGAACGACGAGCTGTCCCTGTACGCTTCAAGCTCGTTCGACGCCGCCCAAATGGCGCAAATTCGAAAAGGGCTGGGCGAGAACATCCCCCTCGACCATATCCGGGTTTTTGCAAACCCTCATTTCGAAACCAAGCAAATGGAGCAGATACTCCGGGGCTTCGAGCAGAGATTGTCCCTCGACGAAGTCCTCACCTATGCCCTTCCCGATTTGACCTGGTACGAAATGAAAAAGCAACGAAGGAGCCTGGGCAACGGCAAGGCGCGCAAAGGCGCGCACGCGCCAAACGAAACCGACGACCAACCCGACGAAAGAATGTTCGCCTTCTCCTACACTAAAACGTATTCGAAGCGCTTCTACGTATACGCGGACAGCAGAGAGGCAGCCCAGAAGTTCATCGAGGACAGGATCGAATCCGCTGGGGGGATTCCCGTGGAGGATCTCGAGCTCGCCGAGGCTGCGGTCACCTACGATCAGAGCCTTACCGAGAATCTTTACGAGCATCCAACCGCCATCATGGAGAAGGACATCTACAGACTGCCTTCGAGCAATGCGCTCGCAAGCGCCAGGCAAGCAGGCGGAGCGGGCATTGCCAGCAAGCTGTTTAAGAGATCGGGCCAGCAAAATCGAGCATGAGACGACGAGAAGACAACAGCCGCTTTGAAGGGGAAGGCAGAACGCCTCGCCCGCATTCGACCCGCCGTGCGCGCACGATAGGGCGGGTGCTGCTCGCAGCACTCCTTCTGGCGGCGATCGCGTACGCCAGCAACGTCCTGCTCGCCCCTCGCGGCAATGAGGCGCCCTCCACCAAGAATCGAGAAAAACCATCCGCCGAGCAGGCGGAACAGGCGACGGAAAAGCAGCTGGGCGTCGTGTTCGAGAAACAGGAAGGCGACAGCACCGATGAGACCATCGGATTGTCGGACACGGAAGCCCTCAGCGCGCTCACCGATCCGCAATGGGGTTCAGGGCCGTTTTCAACAGCGGTCATCGCCCGCGCGATAGCGGAAGGCTATCAGATCGACGCGGGGAAGAGCGGTGTCGTTCGTAGCAGCATCCAAGAAGATCAGGGAGGAAATCTTGTATATGGAGACATACGCGTTGTCGAGCAAGGAGGAAACAAGCTGGGCACGCTGTACTTTTCGTTTGACAAGGAGGCGTCTGACTTGCTCTTCACGAACAATCCTCCAAACGACATGCACTGACGACGCCCCCCCCCCCCCGGACCAAGCCATTTCGAAAGGAACACATCCATGTTTCGAGCGCGCATAGGTATCATAACCACCCCGAATCGGGCACGCAACTTCAGTTCTTGCCTTACGGAGTACGAGGTGCTGCCCAGCACGGAATGGTACACCGATCCTTGCGTCGACATACGGAGCGTGCTGGAGGAATGGCGGGACGCTCGGATAGCCGCCGCGGTCATCGACGAGGGAACGCTCGTGTTCTCGCCTGACTCCCTCGACGAACTCGCGCAGTGGTGTCTCGAGCCCTCGTCTCCCCCGTTCCCGATCGTGTTCATCGGACTGGAGGACGACATGCTCGACCCGCGCATGCAACGAACCATCAAAGAGATCGCGTACGGCGGGATCGTGTACCCCAGCCGCGAGCCGAGCGTTTGGCAAGCTGTCGGTAAACGACTCGATGCGATCGTTTCCACGGAAGTCACCGCAACGCACAACCTCGACAGCCGCATCGGCTCCATGCTCGAAGAGGGCATCTGCCAGCAAGAAGACAGCATCGTCGCCCAAAAGGAGGATCGAGCAATGTTCATCAATCGCAAAAAACACGCTCAAGACGTCGAAAAGGAGATCTTCGAATCCCTGGGAGGGAACAACGGGCGCGCCGAGCGAGCTGCCTCCGAGGACTTCTTCGCCTCGACGCCCACGCCACCCTATCCTCAAAGCAACGGCATCGAAAACGCGGCGGGAGCGAGAGCCGTGCATTCGGGAGGCGAAACCGATGCGCGCCCATCCTTCCGCATCGATACGAGAGCGGAGAAGACGATGCCTCCGCTGTTCGATGCGGAAGGGAGCATAGTCAACGCTCCGAAAGGGGCGGACGATGCGCCGATGAGACCGGCGCATCCGTCTCGCCCCTTAGAAGAGAAAGAGCCCCTTCATCAACATCCCGAATCGTTTTCCCCGCGTCAGGCTTCATCGAACGGGGCAAAGCGCGCATCCGACGAGCGTGACGCGTTAAGCGGCGCAGAAGTGCAAGTATCAGTACCGAACACAGGTGAGGTTTTGGAAAAGCTCAACGAATTGCTCGATTAATTCAAGCTGCTCGAGCGCATTGAGAGATCGGGCAGCTCGACGATTGGCGCAGAGTCGAGGCCGGGCGCCGAGATTCCGTTCTCCTCTGCGGGATCGTCGGAGGCCGAGCCCGATCGCCGTCAGAGGCACGAGTCCGATGAGGGCACGACGTTCTCAAGACCGACGGAACCCTTTTACGATAAAACGGCACACATCGACTCGCACAAATCGCGGAGCGCCAAAGAAAACAACCTGGAATATCCGGAAGGCAACTGCCTCATTTCCATTGCAGGGCTTCCGAACAATTGTAGTCAAGTGCATCTTGGGATGGCTGCGAGCTTATGGCTCGCGAGCCTCGGATACAAGACGTGTTTCGTGTTCTCGGACAAAATGCAATTCACATCGATGCGCGCCGCGTTGGACGTGAGCGATCTGACGAACGGATCGTACCGATTCGAGCGGTGCGATTTCTACTATTGGAGCAAAGAATCCTCCTATATCGGGCTGTACGACTATGTGATCATAGATTGCGGGACCCTCATGTTCTCGAACCATTCGAAATCCTACATGAAGGAACAGTTCTGCAAGGCCGACGTATCCATCATGTGCGCCTCCGGGGCGCCTTGGAACGTCTACCTCATTGCCGAGACGCTCAAAATGATTCAAGCCAAAGAACTCATTCGGTGGAGATGGTTCTTCACGGATGCGACAGCGGGTTTCATTCGGGAAATAAAGCCCGCTTTCGACAACCTGAAGAAACGCCTCTCCCACACAACCGAATTCAAACACCTCTACCTGCTCGACAACACGAGCGCCCTTGACTCATCGGATGAGGTTCCCTCGCTTGAACAGGCTCTTTATAACGTGTTGCCCACCGGCTTGCGCAACACGATCCGCAAGCAAAATTATGGAAACGACCCCGAGCGCGAGTAGCGAACAACCAAACTAGGAGGTAAAACCGTGATCAGCAAACACACCAAACGAACCAGCGATCAACATGAAGAAAACCTTCAACCTGAACGAAACCGCGCCGGACGAGCCCATGGGCGCGCACGATCCGTTGAGAACGACAGAGGGGTGGAAAAGCCCCCTCGATCTTGAGGCGTTCTCCTCAAGCCCTCTTTACGAGGAAGCGCCTCGTCCCGCCGAAGCCGACGGCGATGCGAGGCGCGGCAACCACGCGCGTGAAACGATCGATCGCCGAGCGTGCGCAGACGGAGCTGCGCTGAGAGGATCCCACGCCGAGCCGATGGCGGCACCAGACGAACCGGCTTCCGTGCGCACCGCGTTCCAGGCGGTTCCAGGATCGCTTCCGAGCAAGACGCCCCGGGAACCGAACGACGGCATGACGAAATCCTCTTTGAGGTCCACCGTCGAGCGAGCCGAGGAGATGAGCTCGGTCTTGGCCGAGGCGATGATGGAGCTTTCCCGCAAAACCGAATCGGCGCACGCCATCGCCCAGAACATAGACCACGTGGCAAACGAGGCGATCGAGCGCATAGAATCGACCATCAGGAAGTCTTTCGACGCCAACCCCCTTCGCGAATCAGGCGGTGCCCTCGGCCCGGACGATCTGGAAAAGCTCGAAGCAAGCTTGGCAGACATGCTCGAGGACGAATACAAGCGCCATGCTCGTTCGCTCGCCTCGGCTGCGGCCTCGCAAGCGAACGACGGCAATCTCAAAGACTCGGAGCTGTGGGATTCTCTGACCTTGTACATTTCGGAGAAGATGAGCCTTCTTGAATCGGAGTTGGAAAAAAAGATGATGCAATCAGGGCAGGCCTCGAATGCGCCCGCCCCCGTCGGCGAAGGCGAAAGGTCTCTCGAGGAGCGGTTCCTTCTTCTGGAGCAGCAATGCAAGAAGAGCCGGAAGTCGACCATCCTCATGGGCTCGTGCTTTTTCGCATCCCTGGCGGCTATCGCGATTTCGCTCGGATCGGGCATGAGCTTCCAGCAGATCTTCTCCGTACTGCTTGGAGGCTGAGCGATGGGCCTGTCAGCACTGCAGAAGCTACGATTCGAATTCGACATGCGCCGACGCTACGTCGCGATCCGCACAAGAGGCCAAACGGTTGCGACGGATGTTCTTTGGGCCCGGAGCTTTCTCGCGCGAGGACGCGGGCTTCTCGGCACTCACGGGCTCACACCCGGACGTGACGGATGTCTGCTTGATCCCTGCCGCCGGATTCATTGCCATGGAATGAAATACCCGATCGATACGATCCACCTGAGCAGGGAGTTCTATATCGTTGGGCTGGAGCGTGTCGATATCGGCAAAACGGGAGCGCGGTTCAAAGGATCGCGTTGCGTACTGGAGCTCGCCTCGGGCGAAATCGAGCGCTGCGGTTTGAAGGCGGGCGACAGGCTGTCCATAGACCCCAGCCGCGTCGGTTAGCGCGGGCGGTCGAGAGCGCATCTACGCCAGCAGGCTCTTTCCCGTCATGACGGCGGGAGCTTCGAGGCCGACGAGCTCGAGCAGCGTGGGAGCGATGTCGCAGAGCGCTCCCTGACGGGCGTCCAACGTGCGTCCTGTTCCCGCGAAGTCGACGAGCGCGAACGGCACAGGCGCCGTGGTATGGGCCGTGAAGGGGCTGCCGTCCTCGGCGAGCATCTTGTCGGCGTTGCCGTGGTCGGCCGTGATGAGCGCCGTGCCTCCCTTGCGCTCGAGAGCGGCCAGCACCTGGGACACGCCCGCATCCACCGCCTCGATGGCGGCCACGGCGGCCGGGATGACGCCCGTATGCCCCACCATGTCGGGGTTCGCGAAGTTCACGATGTACACGTCGGCCTCGTCCGCGTCGATGGCCGCGGCCAGCGTGGCGGCCACGTCAGGCTCGCTCATCTCAGGTTTCAGGTCGTAGGTGGCAACCTTGGGGCTGGGGATGAGCGCGCGCTCCTCCCCCGCTTTCGGCTCCTCGCGCCCGCCGTTCAGAAAGAACGTCACGTGGGCGTACTTCTCGGTCTCGGCGATGTGGTACTGCGCAAGGCCCGCCTCGGCCAGCACGTCGGCCAGCACCTCCTCGGGGAACTCCTTGGGATAGGCCACCGGAGCGGGTATCTCGGGGTCGTACTCGGTCAGGCACACGAAGCTCACCTGCGGGCGCGCGCCGCGCTCGAAACCCGCGAAGGCAGGGTCCACCAGCGCGCGCGTGATCTCGCGGGCGCGGTCGGGGCGGAAGTTGAAGAACACGACCGCGTCGCCGTCGCGCACGCCGCGCCCGGTCAGCGCCGTGGGCACGACGAACTCGTCGGTGACGTCCACGGCGTAGGAAGCGGCCATGACCTCGGCGGCCGTCGCGTCCGCGCGCGGCTCGGCGGCCACAACGGCGCGCCACGCCTGCTCGACGCGCTCCCACCGGTTGTCGCGGTCCATGGCGTAGTAGCGTCCCGAGATGCTGCCGATTTCGGCCGTGCAGCCCTCATCCGTCAGCTCGGCGAGCACGCCTTCCAGCTCGTCCAGATAGCCCGCACCGCTCTTCGGCGGCACGTCTCGGCCGTCCATGAAGCAGTGCACCACGATATGCGATGCCCCGGCCTCCTTCGCAGCGCGCGCGAGCGCGTAGAGGTGCTCGTTGGAGGAATGGACGCCGCCGTCAGACACGAGCCCCATGAGGTGCAGCGCCGCCCCCGGCCGTGCGGCCGCCGCGAACGCCTCGTTCAGCACGGGGTTCGCCGCCAGCGAACCGTCGGCGCAGGCACGGTTGATGCGGGTGAGCTCCTGGAACACCACGCGCCCGGCGCCGATGTTGAGGTGTCCCACCTCGGAGTTGCCCATCTGCCCCGCGGGCAGGCCCACGGCCTCGCCCGATGCCTCGAGCTTGGTCCACGGACGGGTGGCGAACACCTCGTCGAGGCACGGCGTGCGCGCCTGAGAGATGGCGTTTCCCGGGCCCGGCTCGGCCAGGCCGAAGCCGTCCATGATGATAAGGCATGCGGGAAGGGTAAGGTTTTCGGCTGATGCCGCACGGGATTCTTCGACTGCGCTCACTTCGCTCGCTCCGCTCGGTATGACGGGAGGCGGCGCGGAGTGCGCGCCGCCGGGACAACAGGTTCTCAGATCCGCCGTCCGAAGCGAAGCTTCGACGAAGAACCTCCGTTGACGAGAAGGCCCTTCGACCCGCTTCGCTCGCCCGGGACGGCGACAGGGCTACAGGCAGGCGTTGATCAGCTGCACGAAAGACGCCGCCTTCAGGCTGGCGCCTCCGATGAGGCCGCCGTCGATGTTCGGCTGGGCCATGAGGCCCTCGACGTTGCCCGGGTTCATGGAGCCGCCGTACAGCACGCGCATCTCCTCGGCGACCTCCGCGCCGTACAGGTCGGCGAGCGTCGCGCGGATGGCGGCGCAGACGGCCTCGGCCTGCTCGGGCGTGGCCGTGCGCCCCGTGCCGATGGCCCAGATGGGCTCGTAGGCCACCACGCAGCGCTGCGCGTCGGCGGCGTCCACGCCGGCGAACGCGGCGCGCACCTGGGCGCACACGAACTCCTCGGTGGTGCCCTCGTCGCGCACGGCCAGCGACTCGCCCACGCACACGATGGCGTACAGGCCCGCCTCGACGAGCGCCTTCACCTTGCGGTTCACGTCCTCGTTCGTCTCGCCGAACAGCTCGCGGCGCTCGGAGTGGCCAACGATGCTGCCCGCGCAGCCGATCTCCTTGATCATGGGCACCGAGATCTCTCCGGTGTAGGCGCCGGAGGGCTCCCAGTACACGTTCTGGGCGTTCACGGCCACCTTCGTCTTGTCGAAGTCGAGCACGGTCTTGGCCGGCTTGAGGTCGACGTAGGGCGGGCAGATGACGATGTCGACGTCCTCGCCCCAGGTCTCCTTGTCGTACTGGTTGGAGATCTCCTGCGTCAGCACCACGGCCTCGGCGATGGTGTTGTTCATCTTCCAGTTGCCTGCCATCATGGGTTTGCGCGCCATGCGAACTTCCTTTCCATCGAAACGCCCCGGACGGGAACCGTCCCCGTCCGGGGCAATCGCCTGCTTGCTACTTCAACGCCTCGACGCCCGGGAGCGCCTCGCCCTGCACGAGCTCCATGGAGGCGCCGCCGCCGGTGGAGATGAACGTCATCTGCTCGGCCAGGTCGAACTTGTTCACGGCGGCCACGCTGTCGCCGCCGCCGATGATGGTGTCCGCATCCGCGTTGGCGGCCACGGCCTCGGCCACGGCCTTCGTGCCGGCCTCGAACGCCTTCATCTCGAACACGCCCATGGGGCCGTTCCAGAACACGGTCTTGGCCTGGGCCACCGCGTCGGCGTACAGCTTCGCCGTCTCGGGCCCGATGTCGAGGCCCATCATATCACCGGGAATCCCGTCGACCGAGACCGTGAGCGTTTCGGCATCTTCGGCGAAGCGGTCGGCGCACACGACGTCCACCGGCAGCAGCAGCTGCACGCCGCGTTCCTCCGCCTTCGCGATCATGGCCGCCGCGCGCTCCACCCAGTCCTCTTCCTTGAGCGAGGTGCCCACGGCCTTGCCCTGGGCCAAAAGGAACGTGAAGCACATGCCGCCGCCGATGATGAGCGTGTCGCACTTGTCCATGAGCGCGTCGATGACCTTGATCTTGTCCGACACCTTCGAGCCGCCGAGGATGGCGGTGAAGGGACGGCGCGGCTCCTCCAGCATGCCCGAGAGCGTGGCCACCTCGCGCTGCATGAGGTAGCCCGCGTACGCCGGCAAGAGCGCGGCGACGCCCGCCGTGGACGCATGGGCGCGGTGCGCGGTGCCGAACGCGTCGTTCACGTACGCCTCGCCGAGCGCGGCCAGTTCCTCGCAGAACGCGGGATCGTTCTTCTTCTCGCGCTTGTCGAAGCGCAGGTTCTCCACCACCAGCACGTCGCCGTCGCGCAGCGAGGCGGCTTTCGCGCGGGCGTCGTCGCCCACCGTGTCGGTGGCGAACACCACGGGCTTGCCCATAAGCTCGGAGAGCTTCTGGGCGGCGGGACGCAGCGTGAACGACTCCTCGAAGCCCTCGCCGGCCGGACGGCCGAGATGGCTCATGAGGATGACGCGCGCGCCGTCGTCGACGAGTTTCTGGATGGTGGGCAGCGCCGCGCGGATGCGCGTGTCGTCGGTGACGGCGCCGTCCTTCACCGGCACGTTGAAGTCGACGCGCACGAGCACGCGCTTGCCGCGCGCGTCCAGCTCGTCGATGGTTTTGATCTCGGCCATGGGGCCCTCCTGTCTAAACGAGAAACGAGCCTGCCAAGGCAGGCTCGTTTCGGGGAATGCTGTTAAAGAAGGATCTTCACCAAGTCCTTCACACGGTTCGAGTAGCCCCACTCGTTGTCGTACCAGGAGATGCACTTGACGAAGTTGCCCTCGCCGCCCAGCACCATGGTCAGCTTGCTGTCGAAAATGGAGGAGTGCGGGTTATCCACGATGTCGATGGAGACGATCGGATCCTCGGTGTACTCCAGGATGCCCTTGAGCGGGCCCTCGGCGGCGGCCTTCATCGCGGCGTTGATCTCATCGGCCGTGGCGTCCTTCTCAAGCTCCACGGTGAGGTCGACCATCGATCCGTCCGGCGTGGGAACGCGGGTGGCGAAGCCGTCCAGCTTGCCCTTGAGCTCGGGCAGCACCAGCGACACCGCGCGGGCGGCGCCCGTGGTGGTGGGGATCATCGACATGGCGGCCGCGCGGGCGCGACGCAGGTCCTTATGGGGAAGGTCGAGGATCTTCTGGTCGTTCGTGTAGGAGTGGATCGTGTTCATGTAGCCGCGCTTGATGCCGAAGTTGTCCATGAGCACCTTCGCGAAGGGGGCCAGGCAGTTCGTCGTGCACGAGGCGTTCGAGATGATGTTGTGCTTCTCGGGATCGTACTGGTCGTCGTTCACGCCCATGACGATGGTGATGTCCTCGTTCTTGGCCGGCGCGGAGATGACGACCTTCTTGGCGCCCGCGTCAAGGTGCGCCTTGGCCTTCGTGCCGTCGGTGAAGAAGCCGGTGGACTCGACGACGACGTCGACGCCCAGCTCGCCCCAGGGGAGGTTGGCGGGCTCGCGCTCGGAGAGCACCTTGACCGCATGGCCGTCGGCCACGAAGCCGTCCTCGGTGACCTCGACCGTGTCGAAGGCGCGCCCGTGGATGGAATCGTACTTGAGCAGGTGGGCCATCGTCGGAATGTCGCCGAGGTCGTTCACTGCCACAACCTCGATCTCGGGATCGTTCACCATCGCGCGGAACGCCAGGCGGCCGATGCGACCGAATCCGTTAATGCCTACTTTGATTGCCATGCGTATCCCCTTTCAGATACTCGCACTAAGAATTGCAGGAACGCCCCGATCATAGCGGTAGCCGCCCAGATGCTGCAAGCCTTATCTGGCAGCCGTATAAAAAAAGCAACCGAACAGGCCATTCACAGAAGTTTCACACCGCTCGCCGAGGGGCTCCGCACCCGGTGCGCGCCGTACAGCAGCGCGCTTCTCCCAGCATCGGCCAGTTCGCCCGATCCGTCCGTGTCGCACAGCCGACGGCTGCGGTAAGGTGCCCGTAGACGCACGTCCGACCGAAGGAGCAGCATGGAAGCAGTACCGCAGGAAACCGTGGAGAAGCTGATGGGCAACGTGCCGGCGCAAAAGGAGCTCGAGGGCATCCGCATCCTCGCCTCTTCGCCGGGCAGCGTGCGCTACGAGATCGACGTGCCGGACAACGTGCTGAACTACCACGGCTGCATCCACGGCGGCTTCGTGTCCACCATGCTGGAAATCGCCGCCGGCATGGCGACGTACGCCTACGGCGAGAGCAACGTGGCCGTCTCCTGCGCGACGAACTTCGTCCGCGCCGTACGCCCGCAGCGCCTCACCGTGAGCGCCGACACCTCGCACAAGGGCCGCAGCACGTCGGTGGCGCACTGCGCCATCGTCGACGAGCGCGGCAGGCTCGTGGCCGAGTCCACGTTCACGATGTTCTTCCTGGGGCCGCTCGAGAGCTAGCGCATCCTGCGCCGAGCGTCTCCGTCTTCCGGCTGAAGCCTCCTAGCCTTGCGCCTCCTTCGCCATCTGCTCGATGCGGCGTACGCGGTGGTACACGGCGGACTTCGACAAGGGCGGGTTCGCGCGCTCGCCCAGCTCCTTGAGCGTGGCGTCGGGGTAGGTCACGCGCAGCTTGATGAAGTCCTGCAGCGCCGGCGGCAGGTTCTCCATGCCGTGCGCCTCGAGCACCACGCGGATGGCGTACAGCTGGTCGACCGAGGCGTTCGCGGCCTTGGCCTGGTTCGCGATCTCGGCGTTCGTCATGCGGTTCACGTCGTTGCGCACGCTCTTGATGACGCGCGCGTTCTCCATGGCGAGCGCGCTCTGGTGCGCGCCGGCGAACGCGAGGAACTCCAGGATGGCGCTGCCGCTTTTAAGGTACACCATGTAGGAGCTGCGTCGCTGCATGACGCGCGCGCGGATGCCTTTGCGGTCGAGCAGGTCGACCAGGCCTCCGGCCAGGTCCTCGCTCTCCACGGTGATCTCGAAGTGGAAGTCGCCGCGCGGGTCGGACACGAAGCCGCTGCCTAGGAACGCGCCGCGCAGGTAGGCCGCCGTGCAGCACTGCTTCTCCACGAGGTCGGGCTTGAGGCCAAGCTCCAAGCCTCCATCGGGCGAGAGAACCCCCATGTCGACGAGAGCCGGCGCGAGGCGGGGCTGCGAAGGAGCCTCGATGAGGTAGTTCGGGGTCTTGTGCAGCACGCTGCGGCGCACCGTGAGGTTCGTCTCGAGATGGTACAGCTCGTGCAGCAGCTTGATGATGAGGCGCGCCACGGACGGCACGTCGGTTGCTATCTCGATGCGGTACTTTCCCTGGCCGCTGAAGAACAGCGTTCCTTCGATGCGCACGAGCGCGGCCAGCGTCGCCTTCTCGCAGTGCGAGCACGTGGGAGGGACGCGAGCCAGCTCGTCCTTTACCTCCGCCGTGAACGACATAGCTTCAACACCCCCGCAAACGCATCGCGCAAGGCAGCAGGATCGTGCCAGGTTGGATGAATGGGATCGACGAGGTTGCGCGCAATGACCACCGGCCCCTGCGCCTGGATGGCCTGCACGTCCTGGTAGCATACGCGCACGGGGCGGATGCGTCCGGACAGCACGAGATCGTCGAGGTCGGCAGTGGAGGCGTGCTCCGAGTCGGCACCCGTCACAGCGGTGAACACGCCCGTGGCCGGGCTGTCGGGGCGCAGCGAGACCGGGGTATGCACCAGCACGTAATCCAGCAGCCCGCGCGTGCCGTGGTCCATGAGCGCCTCCACGTGCTCGCGCGCGGTGAGACCCCAGGTCTCCCCCTGCATGTCGGCAAGCGAGCACACGAACAGCGTGGAACCCTTCGACGCGCGGATCGCATCCACCACGCCGGGCACGAGCAGGTTCGGGATGATGGACGTGAACAGCGAGCCCGGGCCCAGAACGATGAGGTCGGCCTCGCGGATAGCCTCGAGCGCCGGCTGGTAGGGCACCACCTCGTGCGCGGCGCGCAGGCTCACCCGCTCGAGCGCCGTGCGCGAATGGCAGGCCACGGCCTGCCCCTCGAGGGAGCGGCCGTCGCGCGTGCGAGCCGTGAGCGTCACGCGATCGAGCGTGGAGGGATACACGTGCCCCCGCGCATCCAGCAGCCGCTCGCAGATGGAGATGGCCTCGGGAAACGACCCGGCCGCATCCTCGAGCGCAGACAGCATGAGGTTGCCCAGCGTGTGGTTGCGAGCGAACGAGAAGCGGTACTTGAACGCCTTGGTCAAAGGGTCGTTCGGGTCCGCAGCCATTGCGGCGATGCACTTGCGCACGTCGCCCGGCGGCGTGACGTCGGCTTCCTCGCGCAGGATGCCGGTGGAGCCGCCGTCGTCGGCCATGGCGACGACGGCGCTCGTATCCAGTCCCATGGACAAAAGCGTGCGTATGGACACGGGCGCGCCGGTGCCGCCGCCGATGACGACGACGCGCAAGCGCTCGTCGCGCGCGACGACGGGCTGCGATTCGCGCAGTGCGGCGAACGCCGCCGTAGCCGAGGGGTCGTGGGAGAACGGACGGGCAACCATGGTCGCTCCCCTACCGGCCTGCAGCAGCGCCGGAGCGCGCCGAGGCGTCGGCGCCCTCGGCCAGCGACAGGTCGCGGTGCGCGATGCTCACGCGGTAGCCCTTCGCCTTGAGGTAGTCCGCCGTGGACTCGGCCAGCGCGACGCTGCGGTGCTGGCCGCCCGTGCATCCCACGGCGATGGCCAGCTGCTGTTTGCCCTCGGCCACGTAGCCGGGCATGACGCAATCCAGAAGCGCGCGCCACTTCTCCTGGAACTCTTCGGTCTCGGGGCGGTACAGCACGAAGTCGCTGACCGGCTTATCGAGGCCCGTGAGGCTGCGCAGCTGCGGTTCGTAGTAGGGGTTCGGCAGGAAGCGCACGTCCATGACCAGGTCGGCGTCAAGCGGCGCTCCGTGCTTGAAGCCGAACGAGTACACGGTGACGGACAGGCCCGCGCGCTCCTCGCCCGGCGCGAACAGCGCGCGGATGGTCGAGCGCAGCTGCGGCGGCAGCATGGACGTGGTGTCGATGACGTGATGGGCGTTCTCCCGCACCTCGAACAGAAGGTCGCGCTCGCGCTCGATGCCCTGCGCGATGGATGCGCCGTCGGCGCACAGCGGATGGCGGCGTCGGCTGGACTTGTAGCGCGCGACGAGCTTCTCGTCGGCGGCGTCCAAGAACAGGATGCGGTAGTCGATGCCCAGGCCCTTCAACTTCTTGAGCTCGCCGGCAAGGCTCGCGAAGAAGTCGCGGTTGCGCGCGTCGCACACCACGGCGAGGCGGCGCTTCTCGTCGGGCTGGCCGGGCATGCCGGTCAGCTCCAAAAGATTGCCGATCAGGCTGGACGGCAGGTTGTCCACGCAGAAGTAGCCGAGATCCTCGAACGAGTGCATGGCCTCGGTGCGCCCGGCGCCGCTCATGCCGGTGACGATGACCAGCTCGGGCATATGCTGCAGATCGACGGACTGGTCTGCCGTCTTGCCTGCGGTTTCTTCGCTCATAGCGCTATCCTTCCGTATCCGTGCGCGTGCGTTCGCCCTGCACGGCAGCCTCGACCGCCGCGTCCACCGCGGCGGATTCGACCGCCGCCGGGCCCTCGCCTGCGGGCGGGCAGACGGCCTCTCCGGCCTCGCCGCCCACCACGCGCTCGTCTTTCCGCTCCCTATTATACTGCTGCAGCACCCGGTACAGCTCCTCGGCCACCTCGACGGGGACGACGCGCGCCTCCTTGATCTCTTCGAGCGTGGCGCTCTTCAGGTTCTTGAACGACTTGAACGCCTTCAGCAGCGCCTTCTTGCGCACCGGCCCCATGCCCGTCACGTCGTCGAGGATGGAGGCCGTCATGCCCTTGCCGCGCAGCTCGCGGTGGAACGTGATGGCGAAGCGGTGCGCCTCGTCGCGGACCTGCTTCACGAGGTACAGCGACGCCGAGCCGCTGGGCAGCACCACCGGGCCCGTGTCCTGCCAGGGCACGAACAGCTCCTCGTCGCGCTTGGCCAGACCGCACATAGCGATGTCGTCGATGCCCATCCGCTCGAACATCTCGAGCGCCGCCGACAGCTGCGGCTTGCCGCCGTCGAGAATGATGAGGTCGGGCTTGCTGCCGAAGCGCTCGTCGGCCATGCGCTCGGGCGCGTAGCGGCGGCTCATGACCTCCTGCATGGACAGGAAGTCGTTCGCCTCGTCGAGCGGCGTCTTGATCTTGAAGCGGCGGTACTGGTTCTTGTCGGGCTTGCCGTTCGTGAACACCACCATCGAGGCCACCGTGTAGGAGCCGTGGATGGTGGAGATGTCGAAGCACTCGATGCGCATGGGCGGCTCGTCCAGGGCCAGTGCGCTCTCCAGCTGCAGAAGCGCGTTGTTGATGCGCTTGTCGTCGTAGTTCGTGCGCACCTTGTAGCGCATGAGCGTGTGCTTCGCGTTCGTCTCGGCCATGCCCACGAGCTCGGCCTTCTCGCCCTTCTGCGGCGCGGTGATGCGCACCTTCGCCCCGTAGGGGCTGGCCAGCTTTTCGGTGAGCCATGCCTCCATGGCAGCCTTGTCCTCGGGCTCGTCGCGCAGGATGACCTCGTGCGGGATGGACGTGGTGGCATCGTAGTAGCGCAGCAGGAACATGTGCAGGAGGTCGTCGTCGGGCACGTCCTTGCCGCGGTCGAGCACGAACTCGTTGGAGTTGATGATGCGCCCTTCGCGCACCATGAACACGTGCACCCCGGCCACCGTCTCCTCGCGGAACAGGCCCACGACGTCGGCGTCGAGGTTGCGCGTTGACACCGCATGCTGCTTGTCGGTGAGGCTGTTGATGGTGTCGATGCGCGCTTTGATGCGCGCGGCGCGCTCGAAGTCCAGCTCGGCCGCCGCCTCCTGCATCTCGGCCTGCAGCTCGTCGACGAACTCGCGGTGCTGGCCCGACAGGAAGCGCTCGATGCGCTTGACGTGGACGCGGTAGTCCTCGGGCGTGATGCCGCCGCAGCAGGCGCCGGGGCCCAGGCCCACGTGCGCGTCGAAGCACGGGCGGGCGTCGTGCGACATGAGCGCGAGCGGATCCTTCTCCAAACGGCGCTTGAGCTGGCGCCAGTCGGCGCACGACGTGGCGCACAGGGGCACGACGCGCCGGGCGATGTCCACCATGTCGCGGGCGGCGCGGCTGTCGGTGTAGGGGCCGAAGTACTTGGTGTCCGCGCGGTGCTTCTCGCGCGTGTACTTGATGGCGGGGAACACATCGCCCTTCGTGAGCGCGATGAACGGGTAGGACTTGTCGTCCTTGAAGTCGGCGTTGAAGAACGGCGCGTGCTGGTTGATGAGGTTCTTCTCCAGCACGAGCGACTCGTGCTCGTTCTCCACCACGATGTAGTCGAAGCTGTCGATCTGGTCGACCAGCAAAGGGATCTTCGCGCGCTCGTCCTGGAAGTTCACGTACTGGCGCATGCGGGCGCGCAGCTGCTTGGCCTTGCCCACGTAGATGACCTGGCCTGATTTGTCCTTCCAAAGGTACACTCCCGGCAGCGTGGGCACGCTGTTCAGCTCTTCCTTGATGCGCTCGAGCTTGGCGCGCTGGCCGGTTTCGGCGCGCGCGGCGTGGGCGTCGTGCTCGCGCGCGGCACGTTCGAGCGATGGCCGGCGGCGACCTTCCCGTTCGAGGCGCTCGTCGTCGCGAAGCTCCCCCGCATCGAGCGAGGCGTCGCCCGTCAGGCGCTCGACGCCGCCCGCATCGGGCATGCCGAGCGCGGCGCCCGACGCAGCCGACCCGTCGCCAGGCGCGGGAGCGTCGTCGGATGCGGAAGCGTCAGCGGGCGCAGGAGCCCCGTCGAATGCGAGAAGCCCTTCGTCGAGCGGGCGCTTGCTTTGAGTGGTTTCGTTGAGATCGTCCATGCGGCCAGTATAGCAAACCGCACAAGCGTTCCCCTGAGCGCACGTTCGCTCCACGCGGTTTGCAGAAGAGAGACGGATCGCGGAAGGCGTTTCGCCGAGCGCACCGCCGACGAATCCGGTCGGGAACGGCACGGCATTCCCCTATCGGCAATCCGATGCGGCAACATGCCATGCACACGAATGGATGCTTCACATGAAACATCCTCGGCAGTGCTACTACTTCACGGCGACGTAGCGGGCGTAGACGGCTACGCGGTCGGGAGCGTCGATCGGGAAGATCGGCTGCGACACGTACACGTGCGCTGCGGGCCATGCAGAAGGAGCGCCTTTGTCCACCGTGAGATGAAAGCCAGGATCCGGACCGTACGAAGACGTGGCGCACAGCACGTACCAGAGCGGCTCTTCCGTGCCCTCGTCGCACACGGAAACGCAGAACCCGATGCCCTCCCCCGTGTCCCCATCCAAACGGTACGAGTCGTCATAATCGACCGCGAACGACGTAAAGCACGACGTCGGCAGCATGACGTCGTAGTACGGCGTGTCGACCGTGGTGTACAGAGGCTCCTGGGACGACCCCGCCGCGCACCCGGCGAGCAGCACCGAGACCGTCGCCAGAGCAAACCCGATCATGGCGATCCGCTGCATGCCTCCTCCTTTCGACGCTGACAGTATAGCATGCGAACGAATGTTCCGACTCCCCATTTAACGTATAATCCCCGATCATGTCGCGCCCCCTTCCCTCCGGCCGGAGGCGACGGGCTGCGGCGGCGTCCGAGGTAGTTTTGACCGGATCGCACGGGAGCGAAGGCTGCGGAAGCGGGAAACAGGGCCGCCCGTGCAAGTTTTTCGACTTCGTGGCAAAGGACGTCATTCGCGACCAGGGGTTTAGCCTCGGCGCCTCTCGATGCCCGGTCGCTCCTTCCCGATGTAGACGCAAAACGCCCGGTGAATAAGCCGGTCCTCGGAAGCTGCTTGCCACGAAGTCGAAAAACTTGCAGAACCGGCCCGAAAACCAGCGCTGGCGGAGCGCTCGCAGCCGCGCGGGGCGCGGACAGCCCGCGGCAGGCGCCACCCTGCCCCGCAGTACCTCGTCCGCGCCCCCGCCTGGGCTATGAGCGAACGAATGTTTCACGTGAAACATCTTGCAGAAGAGCGAATGGCTGCAGCGAAACGGATGATGGCACCAGGCGTACGATGCGGACCGCCGAGCAGGATTCGGGGCTCGGGTGCAGAAGCAGGCCCTCGACGAGGCAGCGCAGGACGCGAACCGCGTATGTCGCGAGCGCTTGGGCGCCGAGCGCGAAGGAGCTCGGAGCGGAAGAGGTTCGTCAGGCTTGCTCGAGCTTGGCTTTGAACGAGATGGTGCGCGGCGTGTCCAGATCGTCGAACGCCACCTCGTAGGCGCGCTTCTGGGAATCGACCGCCAGCACGCGCCCGGAGCCGAACGCCGCATGCGTCACGCGGTCGCCCACCGCGAAGCGCGCGTCGCGGACGAGGTCGGCGATCCACCGGTCGGCGAGCGCGTAGGCTGCGCGCGCGTCGTCGAGCTCGCGCTCGGCGGGCTTGTTCGAGAACTCGAGCGCCGCCGGGTCGATGTCCAGCAGGAAGCGCGAGGGATAGCGCGGCGCGCCCTCGTGGCCGCGCCCTTCCGCCTCGGTGAGGTACAGCCCGTCGCGCGCACGCGTCATGGCCACGAACGCCAGCCGCCGCTCCTCCTCCATGCCTTGCGGCGTGTCGGTCTTGCGCGACGGGAGCACGCCCTCGGTCATCGAGCAGAGGAACACGTGCGCGAACTCGAGGCCCTTGGCCGCATGGACGGTCATGAGCCGCACCTTGTCCTGCGCGTCGTCCATCGCGTCGGCGTTCGTGAGCAGGGCCGTGTGCGCCAGGTAGTGCTCAAGCGTCACTTCCTCCCCGCACGTCGTCTCGAACTCGTATACGGATTGTTTTAGCTCGGCCAGGTTGTCGAGCCGCTCCTGGCTGCCCTCGGTGCGCAGCGCGCGCTCGTAGCCGCTTTCCGACAGCACGGCCGCCAGAACCTCGGACACCGGCCGGCCCTCGTACGACGAGCGGAAGCGGTCGACCAGCTGCAGCAGCTGGCGCGCCTTCGTGCGCTTGAACAGATCGTCGTCCACGAAGCGCTCGAGCGCCTCGAACAGGCTGCATCCCAGCTCGTCGGCCTTCTCGCGCAGAAACGCCATGCGCCGGGCACCCAGGTTGCGCTTGGGCGCATTCGCCACGCGCGCGAAGTCGAGGTCGTCCTGGTAGGCGACGAGGCGCAGGTACGACAGCGCGTCCTTGATCTCGCGGCGGCCGAAGAACGGCACGCCGCTGTACACCGCATGCGGTACCTCCGCGCGCAAAAGCGCCTCTTCCACGGGCCGCGACGCGTAATGGGCGCGGTAGAGCACCGCCATGTCGCGGTACGCCACGCCCTCGCCGTGCAGCGCAAGGGCGCCCTGGGCGATCCACGCGGCCTCGCCGTCCGGGCTCTTGGCATGGCGCCACACCGTGGGGCCGTGAACCGAGCGCATGGCCGCCAGCCGCTTCGGCACGCGCTCGCGGTTCTTCTCGATCAGCGAGTTCGCGACGGCCACCACGCGCGGCGCCGACCGGTAGTTTTCCAACATCATGACGGTGCGCGTGCCGGGGAACCGCTTGTCGAAGTCCAGCAGGTAGCGCACGTCAGCCCCGCGCCAGGTGTAGATGGTCTGGTCGGGGTCGCCCACCACGAACAGGTTCTTGTGGTAGCCGGCCAGCACCTCCATGAGCTCGTGCTGCAGGCCGTCGATGTCCTGGAACTCGTCCACCATGATGTACTCGAGCCGCTTCTGCCATTTGAGCCGGATGTCGGGGTTCTGCTCGAACAGGTACAGCACGAACACGATGAGATCGTTGTAGTCCAGCCCGAAGCACTTCTTCTCCTGGTAGAGGTAGCCGTAGAAGATGATGTCGCGCGCGTCCGTCGCGTCGAGGTACTTCTGCCTCAGGCCTTCGAGCGGCATGGCCAGCATGTCGCGGTAGTATCCCGGGCGCTCTTTCAGTTTCATGATCTCGATCATGTCGCGCGCCTTCGAGAACGTCATGTCCCGCAGGGTGAGCCCGCGCTCCTCGTAGATAACCTGCAGCATGGCATCGATGTCGGCGTTGTCCAGCACGAGAAAGCTCTTCGGGTACTGCAGCGCATGGCCGTCCTCCTGCAGCACCGACACGCAGAAGCCGTGGAACGTGTTGATGTAGCCGGTGTCGTTGTCGCCCGTAAGACGCCGGATGCGGCGGCGCATCTCGCCTGCCGCCTTGTTCGTGAACGTGGCGCACAGGACGTTGCCGGGCATGATGCCCAGCTCGTTCACCAGGTAGGCGAAGCGGTGCGCGAGCGCCAGCGTCTTGCCCGTGCCGGCCCCGGCGATCACGCGCACGTACCCCTCGGTAGCCGTGACGGCCTCGCGCTGCGCCGCGTTCAAGCGCGGCGCATCGTCCCCGAGAAGGCCGTGTCGGTTTTCCGCTTGCATGTCGATCATTTGTTCCATAGGGTTCAGTATACCAGAAAACGCACAGATGTTCCCGAACAAATGTTTCGCGCGAAGCATTCGGCGCACGAAAAAACCGCCGCTCCCTACATGAATTGATGGAACGCCTCGATCAGCACGGGGACCAGCGCGGAGCAGATGACGCCGTTCAGCACCGAGAGCACGACGGTCTCGCCGTTCGTGCAGCGGATGAGCATGGGCAGCGTGGTGTCCTCGCTTGTGGCGCCGGCCGGCGCGATGCACGTGGGATAGTTGAGATGCTTGGCGATCCAGGGGATGCTGAAGAACGACACGAGCTCGCGCAGCAGGTTCGCCAGGAACGTGATGCTGCCTACCTGCGCTCCGGCGATGTCGGTCATCATGACGCCCGCCAGGCTGTACCATCCCAGGCCCGACGCCACGGCGGCGCCCGTGGGCAGCGACATGCCCGCGAGCGGCGCGCAGACGAGCCCGCCGAGCACGGATCCGGCCACTATGCCGGCCGGGATGATGAGCACGCGCACATGGTACTGGCGCAGCTTGCCCAAGAGGCCGCGGCTGCCGCCCACGCTGATGCCCACGAAGAACATGAGCGCGTAGAGGACGGCTTCCGAATGATCGGCCACAAGGTCGACCGGCGCGAGCGAGACGCCCGAGAGGCCGTACGCCGCTCCCAGCGAGAGAGCTCCCACCGCCACGCCGATCATGACGGTCTCGCCGCGCGCATCCGCGCCGCCCTCGGCATCGTCCTGCGCCGCAGACACATGCCGGCCCGCCGGACGCCGGGCGATGTCGGACATGAACAGGTTCGTCAGCGCGTACACGGCGATCGTCGAGAACGCCACCGGCACGAGGCAGAACAGGATGCTGGCCCATCCCACCTGGCCCAGCTCCTCCAGAAACGAATCGCGTCCGGCGAGCAGCACCCCCATCGAGAAAATGAGCAGTCCAGTGGCCGCGAGCGTCAGCTTCTCGTTCAGCCCTTTGAGCCGTGCAGGAAACACCGTCGCCCCTACGAGCACGCCCGCCGCCATGACCGCCAGTATCTCCACGACTCCCCTTTCCATCGATCAGCGTGCGGGCGCGTCGCGCGCCCGCACGTCGTAGGGGAGCTATCTTACCGCATGATCGAAGGCGGCGGCTCGTCGTTTCGAAGCGTTACGGCCGCCGCCAGCCTCACCGCGCCTGCGACGACGAGCAGCCCCGCGCTCGCCAGAAGCACCGTCGACACGTCGGGGGAGAACGTCAGCAGGTCGCGCCACGGAACGCCCCAGACGAAAGGAAGCGCCAGGATGCAAGCGGGGAGCGCGACGTGCAGCAAGACGCCTCGCACGAGCAGCATGCGCAGCGACCGGGCGCGTACGATCGGCGCGACGCCTCCCCTGCACGCTGCGGAAAGCCGGCGCCGCCACCGACCCGTCAGCAGCAACGGCGAGACGGCGAGAAGCAGGGCGCTCGCGTACAGCACGTCGACGCGTTGGCGCCACGCCCATGTCCACGCATCGTCCATCGGCTGCCCCGTCCCGCCGATGGCGACCGACACCACCCCGCCGACCAGGTCGAAGAACCGGATGTTGCCGCCCGCGTTGTCGTTGGCGTCGCTCAGCGCCACGATGCCGATGCCGCGCTCGGGCAGCAGGCACATGCTGGCAGTGTAGTTCTCCACCTGCCCGTCGTGGGACAGCACAAGCTCGCCGTCGTCCCACGAGAACGACGTCCAGCCCATGCCGTAATACGTATCGCCCTCGGGGTCGGGAACGCGGTCGAGGAACATGCGCCGCACGCTGTCGGCGGACAGCACGCGCGCGCCGTCGCCGCCCATGCCGCCGTTTAGATACATCCGCAGGTAGGAGGCCATATCCCGCACGCTGGAAGCCACGTAGCCCGACGCGGGACCGCCCCATGCGCCGTCGCCTTGGGCATGCCGGAACCCATCGGCCACAGGCAGCCCGAACCAGTCGCGATGGCCCGGCACCATGCCGAGCGCCTCCGCTCGCGCCGGATCGGCCGTCGTCGAAGCCATGCCGAGCGGCTCCAGCACGTGCTCATCCAGGTAACGAGCGTAGTCCTCGCCCGAGGCTCCTTCCACCACGCGCCCCAGCAGGTCGTAGTTCGCGTTCGCGTACGAGAACGCCCCGAACGTCTCTCCCAGCTCGCCGTCGGCGGCTTCCGCGAGCGAATCGTAGGCGCCGAACCCGCTCGTTTGGTTGAGCAGGCTGCGCACGGTCACCTCGTCGGGCACGTCGTAGCCCGGGGCGTAGCGCGACGCGGGCGCGTCCAGATCCACCGCGCCCTGCTCAACCAGCTGCATGACGGCCACCGCCGTGAACGATTTGCTGAGAGAGCCCACGACGAAAGGCGCGTCCGCGTCGGGGCAGTCGCCGAACGTGCGCAGGTAGCGCACGCCGCCGGCATCCACCACCGCTACCGCCAGCCCGGGCGCACCCGCTCGCGGGAAGTTCGCGGCCAAGTAGGCGTCCATGCGCGCGGCCAGCTCATCGCCCGTAGGCTCGAGCCCTTCGGGAGACGCCCCTTCGTCGGCCTCGTCGAGATCGGCGGCGGACGCCTCCGCGTCGCCGGGATCCTCCGGGTCGTCCGAAGCCTTCGCCTCGGTCGCACCTCCGGACTCGGCCTCGCTCGCCGCGCCGTCCTCCGACACGGCCGCCTCGCCGCCTGCAAGCGGCAGGACGGTCGCCTCCCCCGACGCGCAGGACGGCAGCAGAAGCGCGCATGCGGCCAAAGCCGCCGCCACCGCGGCCGCGACGATACCGCACGTCGGTCTTTCGCTCCGGCGTCCCATGCTAGAAGCTGCTGTACACGAACTGCACCGGCTCGCTCAGCCCCGAGAAGACCACGAACCACCCCAGCGCCAGCGCCAGCGCAACCACCGCCAGCGCGGCCGCCGCGCCGAGCAGCGCCGGGCGCGCCTCCGCCGCAGCGCGCGCCGCGGCAGCCAGCCTTCTCGCGCGCGCCATCACGATGCGCTCCCGCCCGAGCCGCCGTCCCCGGCGTTTCCGCCCACGCCGGCCAGCGAAGCGCCCGCGTTTCCCGCCGCGTCCAGTCCCTCGGCCGCACCGAACCGGCCGCCGCCGAGAAACGCGTCGTCGCGATCGTGGACGAAGTCGTAGAACGCCTGCTCTATGCGCACCCAACCGCGCCAGCCGGGATGCACCGTGTCGCACAGGAAGTACTTCTCGTATTCGCAGCTAGAGAAGTCGGCGTAGGCGGCCCCGGCGTCGTCGCACAGCCCGCGGATGCGCTCGTAGTACGCCTGGCGCTCGGCGTGTGCAACGCCCTCGCGGTCGTACCAGGCACCATGCACCGGAAGGATGGTCACGAGCGGCTCGAGCCCTGCCTCGCGGCACACGCGCAGGAAGCAGGCGAGATCGGCGTACTCTTCGTCAGCCTGCGAGAAGTTCTGCCCGCGCTCCACGTGATAGCCCGAGTTCTTCTGCCAGTACGCGTCGTATATGCCGAAGTCGTTCGTGGTGCAGGCGGCGTCGCCCGATGCATCCGCCTGCTTCAGCAGCGCGTTCCAATCCGGCTCGCCGGTGGACGTGCCCGCGGCGCGGACGGTGCTTTTGAGCGGCGCGCCCGCGATGATGCCCGGAAGCCGGCTGCGCGTGCGCAGGTCGTCGGCGAACGCCGTGGCCGCGTCGTTCGCTGCGTCCAGCACGGTGTCGCGGTTGGCGGCCGCCGTGGTCTTCGCGTCCACGCCCAGCGCCTCCACGCGCGAGCGCACGTAGGCCTTCGTCTCACCGGAGATGCTCGGGTTGTTCGCGAACCGGCGGTACAGCTCGTAGGAGAACTTCGAAGCGAACTTGCCCTGGTCGCCGTTCCCTTTGAAGAACCACTGGGGCGACACGACGATCATCACCTTCTTGTTCTTCGCTTCGCCGGCGTACGCGCCTGCGGCGATTGCCTGCCACAGGCTCTGGTCGTACGCCTCGCCCACGTAGGTCAGATCGACGCCCGTCACGTTCTCGCCGAACACCGCCTGCGGGCATTGCGCCACCTTGTCCTTCGAGATGAAGAACTCCGACGAGCCGAACGCAAGATGGCCGTCGTCGCTCATCGACGCCGTGGTGAAGGGCACGCTCTGCGACTTCGTGCCCGAGTACACGTAATCGTAGAGGCGTGCCGGATCGTAGGCGGTCTGTGCAGGCAGCATCGCGCAGACGCCCGCCAACCCGAGCGCGGCGGCCAACAGCCCCGCGAGCACGCCGCGCAGCAGACGCACGCCGGTTCGCGCCCGTTTGGACGCGGGCGCTGCCCCCGGTATGTTCGAGCGCTTCGCCATATCGCTACAGTCTGATCTCCACCTGGTGGATGATGAGGTTCACCGTGTTCATCTCGTCGCGCTCCACCTCCGTGGGGGCAATGTACACTCCGAAGACGTCCTCGATATCCACCAAAAGCTCGATGGCTCCCATGGAGTCCAGCAGCCCCAGCGCGAACAGGTCCTCGTCGCGGTTCGTGCGCACCTCGTCGTCGCCGCACACCTCTTCGAGGATGTCCAGCATCTTCTCCTCAAGCTCCTCGTACGTCATATCAGCCATTGAACGCTCCTTTCACGAGCATCGCGATCTGCCCCGAGAACAGCGCGAACCCGAACATCACCAACTGCAGCGTGACGAACCAGGACAGCGCCTTGAACGCGGGGGCCTTCCTATGGGACTTGTAGAACTTCGACTTCTTCTGAAACGCTTCGTTGCCGGCTAGCAGCAGGCCGTGAAACAGGCCGTACAGCAAGTAGTTGACCGTGAGGCCATGCCAAGCGCCCATAAGGGCCATGTCGAACACGAAGCCCCAGCATGCGACGGCCAGCCGGCTGTCGAACCAACGGCGCCTCAGCGCCAAGCGCGAGAACCGCATGAACACGAAGTCGCGCAGCCAGAACGACAGCGTGATGTTCCACCGGTTCCAGAAGTCCTTGATATCCACGGCCGCGAACGGCGCGCGGAAGTTGCGCGGCGTCCGGATTCCGAAACAGTAGCTGGCGCCCATGGCCATGAGGCTGTAGCCCGCGAAGTCGAAGAACAGGTACAGCCCGTACACGTACGCCGTTCGCACCTGCACGCCCAGCTCGGCGAGGAAAGGCCCCGTTCCCCAAGCTGTCGGCGCATAGAAGCGGTGCAGCCAGACGGCTATGACGAAGGTGTACACGAGCCCGACCAGAAGCAGCAGGATGCCCCGCGCCAAGAGGCCCGCGTACTCGTCGCACGAGCGCACCTTGCGCGCATCCTCGGCGAATCGGCGCGAACGGTCGATGGGGCCCGAGGTGAACACCGGAAAGAACAGCAGGAAGTACAGGTAGTCGAACAGGCCCAGCTCCTCGATGACGCCGTCGCGCACCTCGAACAGCACCTGCAGCGCCTTGAACGTGATGTAGGACACGCCCATGAAGCCCAGCAGGTTCTGGTCGAACACCGCGCCCGCCTTCGCCGAGAGGAGCGGCAACAGGATGAGCGCGAACGCGACGGCGAAGCGCCCGTTCGAGCGAGGGCTGGCCAACACCCAACGCGTCGAAAGCGTCGCCGTCGCCACGAACAACGCCGCCACGGCGAGACCCGGCAGATCCTTGCAGAACAAACACGCCAAGAACGCGGCCGATGCGACCATACCGTAGCGCGCGATCGGCTTCTCGCGCAATCCGAGGAAGGCGGCGCCCGCCACGGCCAGCGCCAAGAGCATGAAGAAGCTGGGGTCGGCGTAGAACGTCATCGATGATCGCCATGCCTCATGCCTCGGCCAGCGCCTTGCGGTCCACCTTGCCGTTGCAGGTCAGCGGCAGCTCGCCCACGAGCGCCACCGATCGCGGCACCATGTAGCCGGGCACGCGCTCGGCCAGCCGAGCCTTGATGAGACGAGCTATCTCGAAGTCGCTGCCTGCAGGACGCTCGCGCAGCACCACGCACGCCTTCAGGTACGCCACGCGCTCGCGGCGACGCACGGGCACGACCGCCGCCTGCTTCACGAGCGGCAGCGCGCCAAGGTTCTCCTCCACGTCCGCAAGCTCGATACGGAAGCCGTTCACCTTCACGAGCGAGTCGAAACGACCGTCGCAGTACAGCATGCCGCTTTCGTCGAGGTGGCCCGCGTCGCCCGTGCGGTAGGCACGCACGGGCGTGCCGTCGACAAGCGTCGCGTCGAAGAAGGCCGCCGCCGTCTTCTCGGGGTTGCGGAAGTAGCCTTTGGCCACCGTGTCGCCCACGATGACGATCTCGCCGATCCGCCCGGCCTCGCACGGGGCGCCCGTCTCGGGGTCGACGATGCGCAGCTCGGTGCCGGGGCGCGGACGGCCGACGGGGAGCGGGCGCTCGTCAACCAGCTCCGAATCGCCGATCTCGACGTAGGTGACCGCCACGGTCGACTCGGTGGGACCGTACGTGTTCGCGATGCGGGCACGAGGGAACCGCTCGCGCAGAGCCGCAGCCGTGGAGCGGCGCAGGGCCTCGCCGCAGAACAGGAACAGGCGCACGTCGGGCAGCAGGGCTTCGTCGAAGCTGCGGTCGGCCAGGCACAGGTCGGCGAACGACGGCGTGGACGTCCACACTTCCACGCCCGAATCGCGTAGGTCGGCGAATAGCGCGCGCAGATCTTCGGTCTCCTCGCGTTCGACGGCGTGCAGGCAGCCGCCGGTGGCGAGCGCGCCCACCACCTCGTACTCGGACAGGTCGAACGAGTACGGCGGTTGGTCCAGGAATACGCGCCCGCCCTCGCGGATCACGGGAAACGTGCAAACCCAGTCCATGAAGCGCGCAACGTTGTCCGCGCCGACCTCGATGCCCTTCGGGCGACCCGTGGAGCCGGACGTGAAGATGAGGTACTGCGTCTCGTCGCCCGTCACCCAGCTCGCGCGATCGGGGACGACGAAGGGGCTGCCCGCTGCGGCGACGGCCGCGCGCGCATCGAGCACGTCTGACTCGGGCAGCGCGCACGCCAGGGCATCGGGCATGTCCTCGGTAACCACCACGAGCGTCTCCCCGAGCTGGGACAGGATGTCCGCGAGACGCGTAAGGGGCATCTCCGTGTCTACGGGGACGAACGCATGCCCGCTTTTAAGGCAGCCGAGAAACCCTGCGATCATACATGCGGATTTGTGGCCGAGCACCACCGCCGGCTGTCGCTTCTCCGTGCGGGCCGCCAAGGCGGCGGCAATGCGATCGGAGGCCTCCCATAGCTCGGCGTACGTGGTCGTCAGGCCGTTCGGCGCCTTGTGGGCAGGCGCTTGCGGATGTTCGCGCACCTGCTGCTCGACTGCGCGTAAAAACTCGTTCTCGCTCCTCATGCTGATCCTCCCGCAGCTTCCACTATCAAACGGAAAGAATCTAGGACGCATTTCTCAATAAAATGTCTACGGGGCCCGCCGATCACCGTCTGCGCACATTTCGGACACCGTTCCGACGCATTGACGCGCACGATCGCGCCTCGTTCAGGCTGCCGTACCGTATACTGGAATCTTCCGAAAGAAAGCGAGCCCATGAGACCGACGATCTACATCGACGCCGACGCCTGCCCGGTCACGTCCGAAACCCTGGCCGTTGCGCGCAAGAACGCGTTGCCCGCGGTCGTTGCGGGCAACGCGACGCAGAACCTTGCTCGGCACATCAGGCGCGGAGATCCGCGCGAGCCCCGCGACGGGTTCTGGGTGGACACGCTGCCCGTGGGCATCGGCGCCGACGCGGCCGACTTCGCCATCGTGCAGGAGCTGGAACCCGGAGACATCGTGGTGACGCAGGACATCGGGCTGGCCGCCATGGCGCTGGGACGGCACGCCCGGGCCATCGGCGTGCGCGGGCGCGTGTACACGCTGACCACCATCGACCTCGACATGCACATCCGCCACGAGGAGAAGAAAGTGCGCCGCCAGGGCGGCCGGACGAAGGGTCCCGCCGCCTTCGAAGACGACGATCGCGAGCGCTTCGCCGCGAACCTCCAGCGCCTCGTAGAGGAGACGCTGCGCGACGGGAAACGGGAGGGCTTCCCTACAAGCTGATCGCTTGCGACGGATCGACGTTGCGCAAAAACGAGGGGTCGTCGAACAACGCCTTGCACGCAAGATCGCGCGAGCGCAACTCGTGTTCGGCTTCGTTCAGCAGGTTGTCGAGGAACCGCACGACGAAGCGAAGGTCGGGCAGGACGCCCGCTTTCGCGTTGCGGTAGTTCGCGCGCACGAGCGCATCGCGAAAGTACCGAGCATGCCGCTCGAACGGCTCGTTGTCCATATCGAAGCCCAGATCGTGCAGGTAGAGCACCGCGAACACCGCCGTCGTCCGCGTATTGCCCTCGACGAAAGGATGAACCTGCCACAACCTTGCGATAAAGCGGCCGAGATGTTCGAGCTGAGCTTCGTCGAACTCGATGCCGTAGACGTGCGACCGCTCCTCGTCGAATAGAAATGCCAGCGAGCGCTCGATCAACGAGGGATCGGCGTACACCACGCTGTCGCCGTTCAGCACGAACTCGCGCTTTTGCAGCGCTTCAGTCTTATACTCGCCGGGTCGATACGTCGCCGCATCGAGATCCTGGAACAACGCGCCATGGATCACGGCGAGCATATCGGGTACCAGCGCGAACGCGCCCGAAGCCAGCAGCTCGACGATGCGCTGGCTCACGAGGTCGGCTTCGCACTCCCCCGCAGCCTCGTCGCGCCCATCCGCCTTCTGTCGCGCGTGGTAGGCGCGAATCATGCTGCCCGTCTCGTCCAGCCCGCGCACGCCGCTCACGTGCTCTCGAGCGAGATCGCGCAGATACGGAGAAGGCTTCAGCCCGTCGACCTCCTGCAAGCCCATCGCAACGCGCCAATAGCCCTCGCGCACAGCGGGGTCGCGAAGCTCGGGCTTCGCCTCGTACGGAAAGTCTTCTGGACAATCGGCGGTCAACGAAGCCTCCTTCGCAACTGTTCGGAACTGGATCACGTTCGCCATTGTAGCGCATTACGAGGCGGGCATGTTCTCCCAGTAGTCGGATGACGTGTCATCGTTGCCCACGATCACCTTCGCGCGCAGCACGCCCTCGGCCGGCAGGTCCGAGAAGCCGACGATCACGCCGTCCATCCACCACTGCAGGCCCTTCATGCCGTACAGGCGGCGCTCGACGAATGCGGTGGACACGCGCAGCTCCGTGCCGTTCTCGATGAAGCCGCCCCCGTCGTCCACGCGAAACGAGAACCCGTTCTCCTCGACGGCCGACGTCACCGTGCCCGACACCGTATAGCCGCAGTCGTACGACGCGAGGATGTCGTCGAGCGTTTCTTCCTCGACGCGCCCCTGCTGCTCGGGCACCAGATCGCGCGCCGGACCGAACACCTTCTGCGCAACGATGGCGCCGTCGGTATGAGCCTCAGTGGAGCGGATCTGCACGCTATCGCCCACCGCCAGCTCGTCGAACGGTACGTCGAAGTGCTCGGTAGACGCGCAATCGACCGACACCTGCGTTCCCGTCGCGATATCCTCGGTGGATTGCGTTATCGCCAGCACGAGCACGAGCGCCTCGTGGTCGATGGAGACGATGTTGCCCGTATTGTGGTACGAGTAGCCCGATCGTACGGGAGGAAGAGGCTGCCCCTCGTCCGATGTCGACGAGAGGCGTGCGTTCGACAGCATCCTCATGAACAAGGGGCCTTCGGACGTCGCGTATTCCACGCGCGGCGTATCGAACCATTCAGGCGTGACCACTTCGATGGCGCCGCCGCCGAGGTCGGTTTCTTCGGGAGATTCCAGCCGAAACGTGGATAACAGCATGACCGGCAGCAGCACGATCGCGCAAAGCGCGGCATACCCCGCCAAGCGATAATCCTTGCCGGATCCTCTCAGCGTTCCCACCAAGACGAACGGGATCGCGACGAAACACGTGACCAGCACGCAAGCGGTCGGGATGTCGTAAACGATGTTGCGCAGCTCCAAACCCTGAGCCGCCGCCTGCTTCTGGCAAACGAAGAAGAATGCGAGCGCGCACACGCTGACGCCCACCGATCCGACGAGCAACGCGATGCACGCCGCACGCAGGTTCGCGCGCGGCGCGGGACGCCGGGGCTCGAAAACGGGCGGCGCATGTCTCGGCCGGGGCGCAGACTGCTCCTCTACCGCACGGTAGCGCCCGACCAGTGCGCACGCCAGCCGCTGGAACACCGCCGCCGTGGCAAGCGCGGACGCGACGAAGACGAGGCCTTGCACCATGAAGCCGATCAGCGAATGAGCCGAATCAAGGACGCCGCTTGCAGCGAGCGCCCATGCCGCCAGGACGAACGCAAGCTCGCCGAGGACCCGTTTGAACGAGCGCCGCGCCCACCGCTCGTTGCTGCCGAGCGCCCAGGATATCGGCAAAACGAGGGCAAGCCCGCTGTACAGCATGAAGATCGCATGATCCCATACCCATGAAAGAGGATTGGGATAGAGGCCGAACAAGCTCGGCGACTGCAGGCAGCTGCCGACCATCTGCACAACAAGCACGGTGACGAACACCGTGAGCGCCTCGGCAGCTACCGCGCCGGCCGAACCGCGCGAAGGCTTGAACGACGCCCATAGCATGAGCGTCGCCCCCATGACCGATGCGTTGACGTACACGGGAAACAGCGTGTCGTCCGCGGGCCACGGCACCAGCGACATCATCGCCGAAACCAGCACGGCGACGAGCGCGCCCACCAGCGCGTACCCGAGCCGCGCGAGCACCTCCCCCGTCCCCGCGCCCGTGCGCTCCTTCGTCGTGAAATCGTCCCGCATAGCGCCCACCCCGTCTACAATCCGTGCGACTCCCGCCGTTTCTGGGCTTCGCGGTATACCGCATCATCGGAGCGAACCCCAATCACGACGATGCGCATGGCATGCTCGATGCGCTCAAGCTTGTACACGATCCGGATGCCATCCGACTTCAATTTCACTTTCATCAGGCCGCTCAACTGGGACAAGCGCTTGTTCCCAAGAGGTTTTCCGTATCCCCCTTCGGATGAGGGAAGAGGATTCGACTGCACTTTGGCGATCGCCTTCACCACGCGTATACGCTGGGATCCGTCCAATGCGCGAAGATCCTCCCGAGCTTCGGGAAGGAACGACAGCTCCCACATCACGCCAGCTCCACGTCTTCGATGGCGTCAACATCCTCAAGCGCGATGCCCAGCTCGGCGTACACCTCTTCCGCAGGGACGGATCCTGCATCCTGATTCGCCGTCAACCGCGCCATCGCTTCGGCCATAAGCACCATGTCGGCCTCGACCTCCGAGAGATAGGCGTACTCGTCCGGCGTCGTGATAACGCGATACGGTGCATTGTTCTTCAACACGATGACGGGCGTGGAATTAGACGCCGACGAGAAAGCCTGCGCGGCCTTGCCCCGGCTGAACGCCGAAACAGGCACCATGTTGTCTAGCAGCTCAGCGGGTGTCGCCATGAAAACCTCCTTATATCGTGAAAATATACTAGCATATTTTCACGATATAGACGAATCACGGCTGCGTGTCATCCTTCTCCTCGGCCAGCGCCTCGAAGGCCGCTTTCATGGTGGGGTTGTTCCTGGTCAGGCGCTTGATGGTGAGGTCTTGGGCCTTGTTGTTCGCCAGGCGCAGGTTGTTCTCGGACGACACGAGGGCGTCCTTGGTCTTCTGCAAGTGCAGGATGGTCTTGTCGATCTCGTCGATGGCCGTCTGGAACTTGCGGCTGGCCAGATCGTAATTGCGCGCGAAACCGCTTTTGAACGTTTCCATCTGCTCTTCGAATTTCGTGATGTCTATGTTCTGGTTGCGCACCACCGCCAGCTCCGCCTTGTACGCCATCGAGTTCAACGCCGCGTTGCGCAGGATGGAGATCATCGGCAGGAAGAACTGCGGGCGAATGGCGTACATCTTCTCGAAGCGGTACGACACATCCACGATGCCCTGGTTGTACAGCTCGCTTTCCGGCTCCAGCAACGTGACCAGCACCGCGTACTCGCACCCCTTCTTCCTGCGGTCGGCGTCCAGCTTCTTGAAAAAGTCCTCGTTCTTGTGACGATGCGACGAATCGTCGGACTCGTTCTTCATCTCGAACATGATGGACACGATCTCGTTGCCCTCCTCGTCGCATTCGCGGAAGATGAAGTCGCCCTTCGAGCCCTCGGACGCGTCGTTGTCCTTCTCGAAGTACGCGCGCGGGAACGCGGCGGCGCGGATCTTGTTGAACTCGGTCTCGCAGTGCTGCTCCAACGACTCGCCCACCATCTTGGTGGACAGGCGCGCCTTCATGTCCTTGTAGCGCTCGATCTCGCCGTCCTTGTAGGCGATGATGTCGTCCTTGGCTTTGAGCTCGATGGCCAGCTGCTCTTTGAGGGCGCTCTCGCATCGGCTCTTCTCGGCGTCCTTGAGCGCCACCTGCGCGGCCAGCGCGTCGCGCTCGCGCTCCAGCGCCGAACGCGCCTGCTCCACCGCCAGCTTCTTCTCCGCCTCGAAGGCGCGACCCTGCGCCTCCACACGTTGCTCCAACTCGACGATGCGGGCGTCCTTCGCAGCCGCCGCGTCGGCCAGCGCCCGCTCGCGCTCGGCGTGGGCCAGGCGCTGCTGGCTCTCGCGCTCACGCTGCTCCGCCTGCAGCCGCGCCTCCAGCTCGGCGATGCGCGCCTCCTTCTGAGCCGCGTCGCCCTGCGCTTTCGCAAGAGCCTCGGCCACGGCCAACTGCACGGCTTGCTGCTTCTCGGAGGCCATCAGCTGCTCGTGGCGACGCACCTCCTTGTCGAACTCGGCGTCGCGCACCTGCTTCAGAATGGCCGCGAAACCGGCCTCGTCGATGGTGAACATCTCGCCGCAATGGGGGCACTTGATCTCGTTCATGCTCGCTCCTTCTCCCGTATCCCCCGATTCTACCCCATCGCCGCGCACCGCCAGCCCTCCTTTCGGGACAGCCGAAGCGATACCCGGTTATTTCCACGGCCGGCTCCTCGATACCAACACGAAGGGCAGGCTAGATGAGCCGAAAAACCGGGCGCTGCGGTAAAAACGAGACGGTTTGGTAATGGCGCTCAATACGGTCATTAGGTAGGACGATACGCTGAACAGGGGTTTCGCGGAAAATCTCGTCGTCACGATAAGAGAAGGGCCTCGAAAGCGCTCGATTCAGGCTTCTTGAATTCCAAACCGTTCCGATTTTACCGCTGCGACCGGGTTTTCGCCTCATCGATCCGTGCGAGCCGGTAGCGTCCCGAAAGTTGGTGTATCAATCCGTTTCTGGAGGGCGGGCGAAGCCTGCCCGAGAAAAACGGACATCGTCTAGAATCGTCAATCACCACAAAAGACAGATTCGAAGGAAGGCGATGCCCGCTATGGACACTCTACTATTCAACGACCCCGAAGTGAAGGGGCTCGCGTTCGCGATCCTCGAGGAATGCACCGACCTGCAGGCCTTCGGGCGCAGGATGCTCGAGCTCCTGGCGAACGCCGCGATGTCGGCGAAGGCCGACGAGGCGTGCAACGCCCCCTACGGGGAGCGCGACGAGGGGCGCGTCAACTCGCGCAACGGCTACCGGGAGCGGGGGCTCTCGACCGCCGCGGGCGACGTCACCCTCAAGATTCCGAAGCTGCGCCGAGGCTCGTTCTTCCCCGAGGACCTGATCGAGCGCTACTGCAGGGTGGACCGGGCGCTCGTCGCGGCGGTGGCCGAGATGTACGTCATGGGGATATCGACGCGCAAGGTGGAGGCCGTCGCGGGCGAGCTCGGCGTGAGGTCGATGTCGAAGTCGCAGGTGTCGCGCCTGTGCGAGTGCCTGGACGCCGAGGTGGACGCGTTCAGGAGGCAGCGCTTCGACGGGGTGCGCTTCGCCTACCTGTGGCTCGACGCCACCTACGTGAAGTGCCGCGTGGAGGGGCGCTCGGCGTCCCAGGCCGTCGTGACCGCGATCGGGCTCGACGACACGGGCCACAAGCGCTTCGTCGGCGTGGACTGCGTGGACACGGAGAGCCACGCCGGGTGGAAGGCGTTCCTCTCCGGCCTGAGGGCGCGCGGCGTCGACGGCGTGCGCCTCGTCGTCTCGGACGCCCACGAAGGGCTCGCGAAGGCGATAGCCGAGACGTTCCAAGGAGCGGCCTGGCAGCGCTGCGTCACGCACCTCATGCGCAACGTGGCGGGCCGCATCCACAGGAAGGACGACCAGAGAAAGGCGCGCGAGGCCATGAAGGCCGTCTTCGCGCAGAAGAGCCCCGTCCTCGTGCGGGCGTGCTACCAAGAGGCGACCGAGGAGGTGCTGAAGATCTCGAGGGCGGCCGGAAACGTGCTCTTGGAGGCCGAGGAGGCGGCGCTCGCCTACCTGGCGTTCCCGGCCACGCACCGCACCAAGATCCGCACCAACAACGTCCAGGAGAGGGCCAACCGCGAGATCAAGCGCAGGACGCGCGTCGTGCAGGGGTTCCCCTCGCGCGAGTCGCTCATCCGCCTGGTGGGAGCGGCGCTCATCGAGGCCGACGAGGAGTGGTCGGCGCGCTGCGTCATCTCCAGGCCCTCGCTCGCGCACGCCTGGAAGGCCCAGGAGCGCGAGGCCCCCGGCGAGGCCGAGGTGCTCGCCGCCCGCGAGGCGGCGCGCAAGATCATAGGGAGCGCCATTGACCCGAAGGAGGACGAAGGCTAAGATTCACCTCGCAAGGGTGCCGGCGATTCTCCGGCGATGGCCCTGATACACCACGATTCGGGACGCGGCCTGCGAGCCTGTTTGCCGCGCACGCCGACAGGTGCCGTCGGATCGCGGCGGCTTCGTCGCGCCGATTCTCGCACCTGGCACCGTAGCGCCCCACCGCGAAACGCGAGCACGAGGAAGCACGGCGCGCAGGCGGCCCCGCGCGCCGAACGGGCTCATTCCGATGTCGGCTCAACAGCGAGGCCGCTTCGTCGCCCCCGCCCTGCCCCCGTTCTTTCCCGCACCCCTTTCCCTTCGACATGCTGTTTTGTTTCGAATCGTTTAAATAAGCGCAACCATCGCAATTCGGTCTTTATAATGAGCCTAGTATGAATACACGTGAATGGAGGTCCGCCAAGATGAGTTACGTCGATAACGTCATCGAGCAGGTCAAGGAAAAGAACCCGAACGAGCCGGAGTTCATCCAGGCCGTCACCGAGGTGCTCACATCCCTGAAGCCGGTCATCGAGTCCAACCCCGCCTACGAGAAGGCCGGACTGCTCGAGCGCATCGTCGAGCCGGAGCGCGTGGTCATGTTCCGCGTGCCCTGGGTGGACGACGCGGGCAACGTGCACGTCAACCGCGGCTACCGCGTGCAGTTCAACAGCTGCCTCGGGCCCTACAAGGGCGGCCTGCGCCTGCATCCGTCGGTGAACCTCGGCATCATCAAGTTCCTGGGCTTCGAGCAGATCTTCAAGAACAGCCTGACCACGCTGCCCATGGGCGGCGGCAAGGGCGGCTGCGACTTCGACCCCAAGGGCAAGTCCGACATGGAGATCATGCGCTTCTGCCAGAGCTTCATGACCGAGCTGTTCCGCCACATCGGCGCCGACACCGACGTGCCGGCCGGCGACATCGGCACGGGCGCGCGCGAGGTGGGCTTCATGTTCGGCCAGTACAAGCGCATCAAGAACGTGTGGGAAGGCGTGCTCACGGGCAAGGGCCTGTCCTACGGCGGCTCGCTGGCCCGCACCGAGGCCACCGGCTACGGCCTGATCTACTTCGTGCAGGAGTACCTCAACTGCCACGACGACAGCTTCGAAGGCAAGACCGTCGCCGTTTCCGGCTCGGGCAACGTGGCCATCTACGCCACGCAGAAGGCCCAGCAGCTGGGCGCGAAGGTGGTCACCATGTCGGACTCCACCGGCTGGATCCACGACCCGGCGGGCATCGACCTCGACCTCGTGAAGCAGATCAAGGAAGTGGAGCGCGGCCGCATCTCCGAGTACGCCGCGCGCAAGGAGGGCGTCGAGTACCACGAGGGCCGCGGCGTGTGGAGCGTGCCCGTGGACATCGCCCTGCCCTGCGCCACGCAGAACGAGCTTTTGCTGGAGGACGCGAAGCAGCTCGTGGCCAACGGCTGCAAGATCGTGGCCGAGGGCGCGAACATGCCCACGACGATGGACGCCACCGACTACCTCATGGAAAACGGCGTGGTGTTCTGCCCCGGCAAGGCGGCGAACGCAGGCGGCGTGGCCACCTCCGGCCTGGAGATGTCCCAGAACTCCGAGCGCCTGTCCTGGACGTTCGAGGAAGTGGACAGCAAGCTGCAGGGCATCATGAAGAACATCTACCATGCAGCCGACGACGCTGCCAAGGAGTACGGCCACGAGGGCAACTACGTCATGGGCGCCAACATCGCGGGCTTCAAGAAGCTCGCCGACGCCATGATGGCCCAGGGCATCGTGTAGTCGCGGCAGCCCGGAAAGCATCGCGCGCGGAAACGGGTCTCGTCCTCAGGACGGGGCCCGTTCTTTTTGCCATGCAATGCGCAGGACGAACTCGGCCGTCGCCCGCTTACCGACCGGGCCGATCACGCTCCAGCAGCGACACCGTACGTTCGACGAGCGCGACGGGATCGTCGCCGTCCTCCGGGAAGCGCACGGCGGCCGAGCGAACCGCGCAGAACGTCTTCCTGCCGTCGATGCGCACCTTCCACAGCAACGCCAGCTCGAGAGCGCGCATGAGATCGACGAGCGAACCACGATCGACGTAATCGCGGATGACGATCGCGAAGCAGCCCGCGCTCACGCGCGCAGCCACGTGTTGAACCTGGATCACCTCGTCGATCTCGCCTTTCACGCTTTCCAGATACGAACGGCGAGCCTCCGGTCCCAACGACAGCGCCGCATGCTCGAAACCGTCCACCATAAGACAGACGATCGTCAACGGAACGGCCTCATCACGGCAGGCGGAGCGTTCGAGCTCGTCGACGAACGCGCGATAGGCGAGCAACCCCGTCTCGTCGTCGCGACGCACGGCTTCGGCATGAAACCGACGCGCACGTCGAAGGGCGAGCAAGGCGAAGGCCAGTCCGAAGATCAGCGCCTCGACCACGATCACGCCCACGGCCAGGAAGATGGACCATTCCCGGGGAATCCAACCCTGCTCGGGCATAATGGACAGCGTCCATTGCGTGGGCATGTTGAACGTCGACTTCGCCGCATGGGAGAAATCGTGCGAGCCACCCGAAGCGGCGATCACGTCCTTGCTGCCATCCTGAGGGCTGACCGACCATAGCTCGTACAGATACCCCGCTTCCTCAAGGGAGGCGAAGTCGAGCTGTTCAAGCACGTAAGACTCCTTGACGCCCACCACCGCCTCGCCGTAGTACGAACCACCCACGTTCACCGGTCTGACGAACAGGAAGACGTTCTCGCCGCTCGACAGCTCGACCGAACTCTCCACCACGAAGCCGTCGGTCCACTTGGCCAGCGTGTACACGTACGAGAACGAGGTGAGATCGTCGCCGACGGTATCCCCGAACTCCTCCTCGGGATAGGCGTAGGCCATCGTGTCGCCGCGCACGTAGGCGACGTAGGACACTTCCTCGCGCTCGAGCAGCTCGCCCGCCACGCGAGGGAACCAGGCCTCGTCGTCCGGATCGACCTCGAAGGCGGCCGCGAGGTCGTCGACCGGGCTCACTTCGTCGTAGAGTTTCGTAACCATGGCCTGCTGGAAATAGTTCAGCAGATTCAGGGCGTCGCGCTGGCGCATAGCGCCCATCTCTCTATAGACGAAGGCGCCCAAGGAGCCTACCAGCGCAACGACGATCAACGCGAACCCGGCGAAGCCGATCACGGTCGCCACATTGCGGCGTCTCACTGCGCATCCTCTTCGCCGAACACGAAATACCCTTCCTTGCCATGCTGCTTGACGCGATACAGAGCGTTGTCGGCCTGCCCCAAAAGCGCATCGGCGTCGGAAACCCGGTCCCACACGGCCGCGCCGATGCTGCAATGCACCGAGACCACCGCGTCGCCCACCTGGATGTCCACATGAAGGTCGCCCACCATCTCGTCGAGCACGGCGCGCAGCTCGCCTTCGTCGTCGATGTCGGTCATGAGCATCACGAACTCGTCGCCGCCGTAACGTCCCACCATGCCGTCGTAGCGCCGCTCGTAGCCGCGCAGGGCGTAGCCGATGGATTTCAAAGCCGCGTCGCCGGTCGCATGGCCATACGTGTCGTTGATCGTCTTGAAGTCGTCGAGGTCGATGAAGCAGAGGGCGTACAGGGATCCGCCGTCCCGCGCGTTCTCGAGCGCACTCGCCAGCTTGCTGGAGAACACCGAGCGCGTGACGGTGCCGGTCAGCCCGTCGGACAGGCCCGACGAGGTGAGCTCGAGGATGTCGGCGATGTCGGCTTCAGCCGATCGCCCATCGTCGTACACTTTCCTCTGCAGCTCCTCGACGGACTTCTCAAGCATGCGGGCGTTTTCCATTTGACACATGAAATCGCGGCGAAGCAACAGGAACACGCCCGCGACGATCGCCAAACCGGCGGCGATCAGCGGAGCGAGCGCGGCCATGACCTTGGTGTACGCGTCCCAGAAGCTCGTCACGCATACGGCGTCCCATGCGGTATCGGCGATAGGAACGGCCGTGTAGTATCGTACATCCAATCCGTCTACGGTCCAGAAGGACACCGGGTTGAGCGCCATCAGCTCCCGCTCCACGACATCGGCGGTCATACCGAACGCGATGCTGCTGCGAAGCGGGTCGAGGAACATGTCGTCGTACACGAAACCCGACGTGGCCGACATCGTCTGGCCCCGGCTTCCGATGAGCACCGATCCCACATCGGGGCCGACGGCGCTCTCGGCGAGGATGCGCACCATATCGTCGAAGTACAGCGAGACGAACAGCGATCCCGTCATCTCGCCGCCGTCGAAGAGGGGCACGAGCACGACGTAGTTGAGCGTCACGCCGTCGGCGCCGGCCGCGAAGCTGTCGGTGACCAAGCCCTGACCCGTGGAATAGCATTTCTGCATGAAATCGCGGCTGGCGAGGCTCGCCGAACCTGTCACGTCCCACACGTTCATCTCGTCATCGACGTAGCATAGCAGGAAGTAGCCGAAATGCTCGTTCACCTGGTCGAGCATCGTCACTTTGTCCATGACCCAGACGGAGCGTTCGTACAGCGTCGGCTGCTCGGCCAACGATTCCAGCAGCTTGAAAGACTCCGCGACGCTCGACTCGATGCGCGCCTTGGCGTTCGTCAGCGATACGTCGGCCCGATCGCGCATATCCCGCACGGCCAGAACCGCGCCCATCACAGCGGATGCGATAAGCAGCGCCAACGCGAGCGCGACTCCGTACAAGGCCATGCGCCGGAACGAGAACCGCGTTGTTCTCAGGTTTTTGCCTGTTGTTTTCGCCATTACGTCGTCTTTCTCATGCGCGCCGATGGTGGCATCATAACATACGCCCTCTTCTTCGAAGCATGGGCGAAGACTGGAATGCCCGCTCCGCCGGGATTATTCGAAAGCGCATCGTCCAAGCGAGACCGTCTGCATTCGGAAATCTCGGCCGGTTCGCGCCGAGGAAGCCCATCTGGCTGCATCCCAAATCGACACACAACGCACGGAGGCCCCGGCGATCGCCGGGGCCTCCGAATCATGCGCATCGTGGAAGCGAAGCTCTTAGAACATCCCCTGGAGCATGATGAACAACGGGGCGAACGTCAGAGAGACGATGGTCATGAGGTTGATGAGGATGTTCATGGACGGGCCGGAGGTATCCTTGAACGGATCGCCCACGGTATCGCCCACGACAGCCGCCTTGTGGGCCTCGGAGCCCTTGCCGCCATGATGACCCTGCTCGATGTACTTCTTCGCGTTGTCCCACGCGCCGCCGGCGTTGGACATGAAGATGGCCATGAGCATGCCGGTGGCGACGGCGCCCGCAAGGAAGCCGCCCAGCATGGCAGGATTGAAGCAGCCGATGGCGACCGGCACCACGATGGCGAGGCAGCCCGGAAGCATCATCTCGCGCAGGGCGGAAGAGGTGGAGATGGCCACGCACTTGTCGTACTCGGGCTCGGCCTTGTACTCCATGATGCCCTTGATCTCGCGGAACTGGCGGCGCACTTCCTCGACCATGGCATGGGCCGCACGGGACACGGCGCCCATGGTGAGTGCCGCGAACATGAACGGCATCATGGCGCCGATGAAGATACCGGCCACGATCAGCGGGTCGGTGAGCGTCAGCGCGAAGTCGGGGATGGAATGGTGCATCGTGGCCTGGTAGGACACGAACAGCGAGATGGCCGACAGGCCCGCGGACGCGATGGCGAAGCCCTTCGCGATGGCGGCCGTCGTGTTGCCCACGGCGTCGAGGGCGTCGGTGCGGTCGCGCACCTCTTCGGGCAGGCCCGCCATCTCGGCGATGCCGCCCGCGTTGTCGGCAACGGGGCCGTACGCGTCCACGCCGATGGTGATGGCGGTGTTGGAGAGCATGCCGGTGGCGGCCAGGCCGACGCCGAACAGGCCCACGGCGATGCCGCCGTCGGCAGCGGCGTTCGGGAACGCCATGTTGCCGAAGGTGTACGCGCCGATGATGGCGAGCGCCACCAGCACGATGGGAGCGATGGTGGACAGCATGCCCGTGCCGATGCCCTCGATGATGACCGTGGCGGCGCCGGTGTCGGCGGCTTCGGCGATCTTGTGGACCGGCTTGTACTTGTCGGAGCAGAAGTACTCGGTGATCTTGCCGATGGCAAGGCCGGCGATCAAGCCGCACAGCACCGAGCCGAACAGCCACAGCGGCTGAGCCTCGACCGACTGGGAATTCCAGACGGCGAACAGGCAGAAGATCACGACGATCTCGATGCCGGCCGCCACGTAGGTGCCGCGGTTGAGCGCCTTGTGCAACGCGGCGCCTTCCTTGGCGCGCACGGCGAACAGGCCGATGATGGACGTGATGATGCCGCAGCCCGCGATAAGGAGCGGAGTCACGAGAGCCCAAACCAAGTCGCCCGTGGCGAAATAACCGCCCAGCGCGCCGAACGTGGCCGCCAGGATGGTGGGAGCCAGGATGGAGCCGGTGTAGGACTCGAACAGGTCGGCGCCCATGCCCGCGACGTCGCCCACGTTGTCGCCCACGTTGTCGGCGATGGTGGCCGGGTTACGCGGGTCGTCCTCCGGAATGCCCGCTTCGACCTTGCCCACGAGGTCGGCTCCCACGTCGGCCGCCTTCGTGTAGATGCCGCCGCCCACACGGGCGAACAGAGCCACAGCCGAAGCACCGGTGGCGAAGCCCTCCACCATGCCGATGTTCTCATGCATCTGCGCGACTTCGACGATGTCGATGCCGAACACCAGCAAGAGCAGCCACAGCGACAGGCCCAGCAGCGCGAACGAAGCAACGCACAGGCCCATGGTCAGACCGGACTTGAAGCTGACGTTCAGAGCCTTGGCAACCGACTGCTCGGCGGCATGCGCCGTGCGCGTGTTGGCGCGCGTGGCGACGTGCATACCGGCGTAGCCCGCGGCAGCCGACATCACGCCGCCCGTGGCGAACGCGAGCGCCGTGATGGGCGACAGGGCGACCGCCATGATGATGCCGACGACCACCATGAAGATGACGAGCAGCTTGTACTCGCTCATGAGGAACGCCTTGGCGCCCTGCTGGATCTTGATGGAGATGCTGTTCATCTTGTCCGGACCCGGATCCTGCTTCAGAACCCAGGAACCGAGGTAGGCCGCCATGCAAATGCCGATCAGGGCACACACGGGAGCCATCCATGCGACTGCAGTAGTCACGTGTCTCCTCCTTTTTCCGTTCCAATACAATAGTGCGACCTTTTCGCCGGGCATTCTAAGCGGGAAAGTCGCACGCAACTGCACTATTGTATGATATTTGCAGATAATGTGAAGTCGAAATCACGGTTTTTTGTCAGTTGGGTCGAATCGCCCGGTCAGCGCCTAGAACTTTTACAACCGTCGGCGGATCGGACTGCGCGATCGAGCCCAAACCGCTATCATGCACTTCTTACCCTTGTTTACGAACACGTTACGATTGCATATATAGGAGTATCTATGACCGTACGTCGGCGCCTCGAAACGGCGCTCGCATCGGCCGCTGCGCTTCTTTCCAACCTGCGCGCTCGCCTGTCCCCCGCGCCCTGCGACCTCGTCGGTGCGGTTCTGTGCGCCTTAGCGGCGCTGTTCCTGATTCTGTACGCTGCCAGCGGCTTCTCCGACGCGCCCTGGTTCGCCGTGGCGGGCGCTGCGGCCGTGCTGCTGGGCTGCGGCTGCGCGCTGCTGCTGCGCGGCCGGCGCTCCCAGCGGGCCTTGGAGCGCTGGCGCCTTGCCCGCCCCATCGTGCTGCTGCTAGCGGTTCCCATAGGATTCTACCTTCTGGAACGTCCCTGGAACGATCAGCTGCTCGCCATGGATCCGTTCTACGCCGCGGTGAACCTGTGCGTTCTGGGCGCGCTGTTCGCCATCGTGTACGCGGCCGGGCAGCGCACCCGCGGCGCCGTCGTCGCATTCTTGGCCGCCTGCCTCCTCGCCGGTACGGCGAACCACTTCGTCATCCTGTTCAAGGGCCAGCCCATCGTGCCCGCCGACGTGTTCGCCCTGTCGACGGCGGCCTCGGTGGGCGCGGGCTACACGTTCGCGCTCGACGCGCGCTTGCTGGCGGCCGTCTCCGTGTTCGCGATCGCCTCGACGGCCATCGCCTTCCTGCCGAAGGTGGCGGCCACTCCGCGTCGCGCGGTGGCGAACGGCGCGTGCGCTTTAGCGCTGGCAAGCTGCTTCGGCTGGTGGATAGGAACGTACGACATCGAGGAAGCCTATGCCTGCACGGTGGATGTATGGGGCGTGAAGGAGTCGTACGCCGAGCAGGGATCGACGTTGTGCTTCCTCAAACGCGTGCAGGATCTGAGCCCTGCACGCCCCGAAGGATACGATGCCGATGCCGTTTCGGACCTGCTGCGCTCGCTCTCAGACGATAGCGCGAGCATGCCGGACGGCGCCGAAGCCCCTACCGTCATCGCGATCATGAACGAGACGTTCTCCGACCTCTCGCGCTACCCGGGCTTGGCCGGCACCGACGCGCGTCCCGCCCATTACTACGATATCGCGGCCGAGGCGCTCGAAGCGGGCGACGCATACGCGTCGGCGCTCGGCGGGGGCACGTGCAACAGCGAGTTCGAGTTCCTCACGGGATCGAGCATGGGGCACCTCGGCGGCGGCGTGTACCCCTACGTGCTGTACGACCTTGACGGAACGGAGAGCCTCGTGTCGTACTTCTCGTCGCTCGGATACGCCACCCATGCCGTGCACCCCGCCGAGAGCACGAACTGGCGTCGCGACCGCGTGTACGAGCAGCTGGGCTTCGACGAGTTCGCAGACCAGCGGGCGTTCGCGAACGCCGACACGCTGCGCGGGCTCACCACCGACCGCGCCACCTACGACTACGTGCTCGACCTGCTGGAAGCCGACGAGGGCCCGCAGTTCGTGTTCGACGTGACGCTGCAGAACCACGGCGGCTACGACGTAGGAGGCCTGTCCGACGAGCTTGCGGTGAGCGTGCCCTTAGGCGACGGCAGCAGGTCGTCGGAGCTGGACGAGTACGCCAGCGTCATACGCCAGGCGGATCGCGACCTCGCCTACCTCGTGGATCGGCTGAACGCTCTCGACCGCCCCGTGGTGCTATGCTTTTTCGGCGACCACCAGCCGGGCTTCAGCGATTGGCTGTTCGAGGCGACCCACGACGGAGCTGCAGCAGACGACCTGGGGCTCGAGGCCGTGCAGGAGCGCTACACGGTGCCATACCTCATCTGGGCGAACGACGCAGCCCGCGCGCAAGGCGCACACGAGCCTCAGGGCGTCGCGCACGAGCGCACGAGCCTTAACTACCTGGGGTCGAGGCTCGTCGAGGCCGCAGGCCTGCCCACGACGAGCTATCAGCGCTTCCTGCTGGCCATGCGCGAAGCCGTCCCCGCCATCAATCTGAACGGATTCCTCACGGCCGACGGCATTTGGCACGGATTCGGCAACGAGGAGGCGGCGGGCGTGCTCGACGCGCTGCAAGCGTACGCAACCGTCCAGTACGACAACCTCTTCAACAAGGACTCGGCCTGGGCGGTGAAGTAAAGGGCTACAGGTTCTCGCGCACCCAGGCTATGTTGCCCTTCACGGTGGCTATCAACTCGTCCAGATCGTCGAACTTTCTCATAGGGCGCAGCCAATAGAGAAATTCCACCTTGACGGGCTTGCCGTAGAGATCGCCCGAGAAGTCCAGCAGATGCACCTCGCAGGTGGCGGTGGCGCGGTCGGCGAACGTGGCGGCCACGCCCACGTTCACAGCGGCTTTGTAGCGCACGCCGTCGACGTGCGCATAGGCGGCGTACACGCCGTCGCCCAGCGGCCGCATCTGATCGGGCACGACGAGGTTCGCGGTACGGAAGCCCATATCGGCTCCTTCCCCGCGACCCGGCTCCACGACGCCGGTCATGAAGTACGGACGTCCCAGCAGACGGTTCGCCTCTTCAACGTCCCCGCCGGCCAACAGCAGGCGGATGCGCGTGGCCGTAATGGGCGCGCCGTCGTCGCTCTTCAGGTCGTGCGCCTGCACGCTGGTGCCGCCCACGGCCGCCCACGAGTCGAGATCGCGCACCGTACCCGCCGCCCGCGCGCCGAACTTGAAGTCGTAGCCCACGTGCAGGAAAGACGGAACGGTGCCGTCAAAGGTCTGCACGAGGAACTCCTCGGGAGACGAGGCGGCGAAATCGCGGGTGAACGGCAGCACCGCGACGACGTCGACGCCGCTGTCCGCGAGCATGCGCACGCGCTCCTCGTTCGTCATGAGCTTCTTGAGCCGCGTTGGATGGAACACCTCGTCCGGATCGATGTCGAACGTCAGCGCCACGCTGGCGCCGCCGGTTTCGGCCGCGGTGGAGCGGGCGCAGTCCAGCAGGTAGCGATGCCCCCGGTGCACGCCGTCGAACACGCCGAACGCGCACGACGTGCCCTTGAAGAACCCATGGTCGAACGATGCGTCGACCTTATATATCTCTGCCACGAGACACCCCCGTTTGAAACACGCAGCGCGTCTCGAACCGAGCGCGCCCCTCGTCGTACGCGTACAGCGCGACGAGCTTGTTGTCGGTCAGCACGGCCACGAGCTCGCCGTCGCGCGGCGGCTCGCAGCTTTCGCGCACGCCCGCGGTGCAGGCGCACATCTCGATGGCGGACGTCGTCCTCCTGCGCTCGAACAGCGGAAGCTCCGCAGCCGGAAGCTGCGCCCCGTTCGCCACCTTCTTCGCCAGATCGCCCTGCGCATAGGAGAACCGCACGCCCAGCAGGCGCACCGGATCGAGCGCAGCGCGGTCCTTGAGGTCGGCCAAGGTCTCCAGGCTCACGCACTCTTCAAGCGTGAGCAGCCCCAGCTCGGTGCGCTCGAGCGCGGCCACGTGCGCCGGGCATCCCAGCGCCACGCCCGCGTCGCGCGCGAGCGAGCGGATGTAGGTGCCCTTCGACACCTCGAACGACACGTCCCACGAGGGAAGCTCTTCCCCGTCCCCTTCGTGCACACCTAGCAACCGCGCGTCGTACACCTCGATGTCGCGCGGCGCGAGGTCGATGATGTTGCCGGCGCGCGCGGCCTCGTAGGACTTTTTCCCGTTCACCTTGATGGCCGAGTACGCCGGCGGCATCTGCTTGCGTCTGCCCACGAGGCTCGCCACGAATGCGGCAGCGAACTCCGGATCCAGCACGCGGTCGGGCACCTCGCCCGTGCGCACCACCGTTCCAGCGGCGTCGTCGGTGTCGGTGCCCGCACCGAACGCGATGGACACGCGATAGCGTTTGTCGTGCCCGGTCAGATACGCGCCCAGACGCGTCGCCGGACCCACGCAGATGGGAAGCACGCCGGTAGCCATCGGATCGAGCGTACCCGTGTGCCCGACGCGACGTTCTCCGAAGATGGAGCGACAGCGGTTCACCACGTCATGGGAGCTCATGCCGGCAGGCTTGTTCACCCCGACGACCAGCGACAGCCCCGATAGCCCCCGTTTCACGCGCGGCACGCCCCCTCCTCATCCGAGGCGAACGTCGCGGCAAGCGCCTCGTCGACCAAACGACGGGCTTCGTCGAGGGTGCAGGAAAGCGTGAACCCAGCCGCCGCCACATGCCCTCCCCCGCCGAACGAGCGCGCGACGGCCGCCACGTCGGTGTCGTCCTTGGCGCGCAGGCTGCCGCGCACCACGTCGCCCTGCTCGCGCAGCATGCAGGCCACGCGCACGCCCGCCACCGAGCGCAGCGCGTCGATGATGGGCTCGGCGTCCGCCTTGACCGCGCCCGTTGCCTCGAAGTCGTCACAGGAAAGCCAGCTCAACGCATAGGCTCCGCCCGCGCCGAACGTCATGCGCTCGACAGCTATGCCCTCGAGCCGCACGGACGGCAGCGTCCGGTTCTGGAAGATGGCGCGCGACACCGACGCCGGGTCGGCGCCCGCCTCCACCATCTCGGATGCAGCGCGCATGGCAGCCGCATCGGTGTTCTGGTACTGGAAGCGCCCCGTGTCGGTGACGAGGCCCGTGTAGCAGCACTGCGCCACGTCGCCGGCGCGTTCCGCGCCCAACAGGCCCGCGAGCTCCCACACGAGCATCGTGGTGGAGGCGGCGTCGGGATCGACGTATACGAGGTCGGTCATAGTGGAGTCCACCGCATGGTGGTCGACCGTAACCGTCAGATCGCAGCCCTCGAGCAGCGCGGCGGCCGCCTCTCCGATGCGTTCGCGAGTAGGGACGTCCACCGCGACGAACGTGCGGGCGATGCCGTCGAACGAAGCCGCCGGAACCAGCTCGGCCGCGCCCGGCAGGAAGCCAAGACGCTCGTCGATGGGCTCGTCTTTCGCGAGCAAGCAGGTCACGCGCTTGCCAAGACCCTTGAGCGCCGCCGCCAAACCGAGCTGGGAGCCCAGGCAGTCGCCGTCAGGGCTCACATGCCCGCAGATGATGAAATCGTCGCGCGACCTCAGCGCTTCGGCTATCGCGCCGAGGTCGGTGTTCGTCTGGGGCGTGACCGCCATGGAGCCTCCCTATTCGCCTTCGGATGCCTGCTGAGCCTGCGCCTCGCGGTCGGCCATGATATCGGCGTCGGCCGGCACGTCGCTGTCGGTGGGAGCCGCCACCTTGTTGCGCGCCGCGTCGCGCTCCAGGGCCGACGCGATGCGCTCGGCCTCGTCCACGCTCTTGTCCAGCAAGAAGCGCAGCTCGGGCGCGATGCGCCACGACAGCTTCCGCGCCATGAGCGAGCGGATACGGCCGGACGCCTTCTGGAACGCCGCCGCCACGTCCTCGTAGCGATCGGGCTCAGTGGTGTAGAACACGTTGCACACGCTGCGGTCGTAGCTGACCTCGCATCCGGTGATGGTGACCAACTCCAGACGGGGATCGGATATCTCGAACAGCAGGATTCCCGCGATAACCTCGCGCGCCTGCTCGTTGACCTTGCGGTTCGATGAACTCTGTTTCATGATGCGTCTCCTTACCGATAAAGGCGAACCTTGCAGGTGGAACAAAGGGCTTCTAGCTAACCGAGTGACCTCGGCAGCCGCCGATCAGCCCCGAAGTTCAGCATATCGCGAGGCGATTTCCCCGAAAAGCGCAACGCCGCCACGGTAACCACAAGGTTGCCATAGCGGCGTTGCGGGGTGGTGCCCACTAAGCGAGTTCCGCACGAGCCGGACAGCCCTGCGGGCTGTCCGAGCGAGCAGGACTGTCTGAGCGACTGGGCATTACCCCGCGACGCCGCGGCGCAGGTTCATCTTCTTACTCGGTGCGCTCGACTTCCTTCACGGTGTAACCTTCGATGTGGTCGCCGATCTTGAGGTCCTGGAACTTCTCGATGCCGATGCCGCACTCGTAGCCCTGCTTCACGGACTTCACATCGTCCTTGAAGCGGCGCAGCGATTCCATGACGCCCTCGAAGATGATGGTGCCGTCGCGGACAATGCGCACCTTGTCGTCGCGATGGATCTCGCCTTCCACGATGTAGCAGCCGGCGATCGTACCCACCTTCGGCACCTTGAACGTCTCGCGCACCTCGGCGATGCCGGTGTCCTCCTCCACGATGTCGGGGGACAGCAGACCCACGCGAGCCGCGTTGATCTCCTCGATGGCCTGGTAGATGATCCTGTACAGACGGATGTCCACCTTCTCCTTCTCGGCCTGCTGCTTCGACTTGCCCGTGGGGCGCACGTTGAAGCCGATGATGATGGCGTCGGAGGCCGATGCCAGCGTGACGTCGGTCTCGGTGATGCCGCCCACGGCCGAGTGCACGATGTTGATGCGCACCTCGGACTGGTCCATCTTCTCGAACGCGTCGCGCAGCGCTTCGATGGAGCCCTGCACGTCGGCCTTCACGATGAGGTTCAGGTCGGTCTGCTTGCCCTCCTCGATGCGGTTGAACAGGTCGTCCAGGCTCATGTGGCTCTTGGATTCCTGCTCGGCCAGGCGGGCGCGCAACGCGCGTTCCTCGGCCAGCTTGCGGGCGTCGCGCTCGTCCTCGAACACGCGGAACTCGTCGCCCGCGGTGGGCACGCTGTTCAGGCCCAAGATCTCCACCGGATCGGCGGGACCGGCCGAATCGACGTGCTTGCCATGCGGATCCACCAGCGCGCGGACACGGCCGTACGAGGTGCCGGCCACCACGACGTCGCCCGGGTGCAGCGTGCCGCGCTGCACGAGCACGGTGGCCACGGGACCGCGACCCTTGTCGAGGTTCGCCTCGATGACGAAGCCGGAGGCCTCGGCGTCGGGGTTGGCCTTGAGCTCCAGCACGTCGGCCTGGAGGATGATCGTCTCCAGCACGTCGTCGATGTGCAGGCGCTGCTTGGCCGACACCTCCACGAACATGTTGGTGCCGCCCCACTCCTCGGGAATGACGCCGTATTCCACCAGCTCCTGGCGCACGCGGTCGGGGTTCGCGCCCGGCTTGTCGATCTTGTTGACGGCCACCACGATGGGCACCTCGGCCGCCTTCGCGTGGTTGATGGCCTCGATGGTCTGCGGCATGACGCCGTCGTCGGCGGCCACCACCAGCACGATGACGTCGGTGACCTGGGCGCCGCGGGCGCGCATGGCCGTGAACGCCTCGTGGCCCGGCGTGTCGATGAACGTGATCTGCTTGCCGTCGATCTCCACCACCGACGCGCCGATGTGCTGGGTGATGCCGCCGGCCTCGCTGGCCACGACGCCCGTGTCGCGGATGGCGTCCAGAAGCGACGTCTTGCCGTGGTCGACATGGCCCATGACGGTGACCACGGGCGGGCGGGGCTTGAGGTCCTCGTCCTTGTCGTGGTACACCACCGCGTACTCCTCCTCCGGAGACACGACGCGCACCTTGCGGCCCATGTCGTCGGCGATGAGCTCGACCAGCTCGTCGCTCATGGACTGCGTCAGGGTGAGCACCTGGCCCAGCATGAACAGGCGCTTGATGATGTCGTTGGGCTGCACGCCCAGGATCTCGGCGAATTTCGCCACCGTGGCTCCCTGGGGGATCTCCACGACGGAATCGTCGAGCACCAGCGTGGGATCGAGGCCCTTCTCGATGGCCTCCAGCTCCATGCGCTCGCGGTTCTCGGCCTCGCGCTTCTCCTTGCGCTTCTTACGGCGGCCTTCGCCCTCATGCGTGGACGCGGCGGCGACGGCGGCACGAGCCTCTGCCAGCACCTTGTCGCGCTGCAGCTTCTCGGCCTGCACGGCCATCTGCGCGTAGCGGTCCTCGGGCTGGGCTGCCTGCTGCTCGAGCTCGGGCACGATCTGCTCGACGTGCCCGCCCCGCTTGCCCTTCTTGGCCGGACGCTCGGGCTTGGAGCCCTTGCGCGCGGCGTCGCGGGCGGCGGGAGCAGCCTGCTTCTGCGCCTCGATGCGCTGCTTCTCGGCCTCGATCTGCGACAGCAGCGAGTCGAACGCAGGCTTCTTGGCGCCCAGCACCGGCGCGGGCCTCTTCGGCGTCGACGCGCTCGAAGCGCTCTTGGAGCCCTTCGCGTTGCGGTTGCGCAGCGCCTCTTCCACCGCCTGCTTCTTGGCCACCTCTGCAGCCATCTTGGCCTGGCGGGCGCGGGCGCGGGCCTCGGCGGCCTCGCGGGCCACGCGTTCCTTCTCGCTCTCGATCTGGCTCGCCAGGCTCTCGAACGGCGAGGAAACGGGCGCCTTCTTCGGGCCGCCTTCTCCGTCGGCGCCCTGCGCGCGCCCGTCGTCGGACGAGCCTTCGGCTCGCTGGGCGCGCTCGGCCTCGCGGGCGGCGCGCTCCTGCTCCACCGCTTCGCGACGGGCGCGCTCCTCCTCGGCCTTTTTGCGCTCGGCCTCGGCGCGCTCTTCGGCCAGCTTCCTGGCCTCCTCGTCCTCCAACTGCCCGGCGCGCTGCTTGATCTCGGGCTCCAGGTTCTTGCGGATCTTGTCGACGTAGGCGTCCGCGAGCATGCTCGCATGGCTCTTCGCGGGGATCTTCATCTGCTGCAGCTTGTCGAGCAGCTCTTTGCTCGACATATCGAATTCCTTCGCCAACTCATGTACTCGCATGCTGGCCATATACCACTCCTCTACTTCTGTCTCGCTTCGCGCGCAGCCGAAGCGACGTCGGCGGCGATCCTGTCGTACTCATCGCTGCCGAGCGTCGCCTTGAGCGCCCGGTCGAGCTTTTTCTTCTTGCATGCGGCGGCGAAGCACTCCTCGGAGCAGACGTACGCCCCCCTGCCCGGCGCACGGCCGGTCTTGTCGAACGACACGGCGCCGGACGGGTCGCGCACGATGCGCATGAGCTCGGCCTTGCCGGCCAGCTTCCCGCATGCGATGCAGCTGCGCTGGCGCACCGTCCTCGTCGTCGTCATTCCTGGCCGCCCTCTCTCGCTACCCTTGCCTTATGCTTCGTCGAGGTCGGCGTGCACGCCGCAATAGCGGCTGCCCGGACGGGCATGGTTGCGGCAGCGCACCCCGTCCTCGCCCACGTAGGCGCACAGACCGGCTTCGTCGTCCGCGGCCTCGTCCTCGTCGATCAGCATGTTGTCCATCGGAGCCAGCGACTCGCCCGTGAAGCTGGCGCTCTTGATATCGATATGCCAGCCGGTCAGGCGCGCAGCCAGACGGGCGTTCTGGCCCTCCTTGCCGATGGCCAGCGACAGCTGGTCGTCGGGCACCACGACGGTGGCGTAGTGGTTGTCCTCGTCGATGACGACGCGGGTCACCTTCGCAGGCGACAGCGCGTTGGCCACGTACACCGCCGGATCCTCCGCCCACTGGATCACGTCGACGCGCTCGTTGCGCAGCTCTTCCACCACCATGCGAACGCGGCTGCCCTTCGGGCCGACGCAGGCGCCCACGGGATCGAGGTTCGCCTCGCGCGACGCCACGGCGATCTTGGAGCGGGCGCCGGGCTCGCGGGCGATGGACTTGATCTCCACCATGCCGTCGTAGATCTCCGGCACCTCGATCTCGAACAGGCGGCGGATGAGGTCCGGATGCGTGCGCGACACCACGATGGCCGGGCGCGCCTGCTCGCCGCGCATCTTCGGCGCGTCGGAGTTCGGGTCGCGCACTTCGATGATGAGCACCTTGAGGCGCTGGTTGTGGCGGTAGTGCTCGTTGCTCGGACGCTCGTTGCGCTCGTTGGGGTTGCGCTTCACGTCGTAATGGGGCAGCTCGGCCTCCACGCCGTCGCGAATCTTGATGATGGTGAAGTCCGGCGTGCCCTGCAGCACCGTGCCCGTCACGAGGTCGCCCACGCGGTCCGAGAACTCTTCGTAGATGGACTGACGGCCGGCTTCGCGCACGATGGACGCGATGACGCCCTTGGCGTTCTGCGCGGCGATGCGGCTGACATCGTCGGGGGTGACGTCGCGCTCCTCGAACTCGCTGTACTCGCCGGTCTCCTCGTCGGGCTCGCCCACCGGCACCAGCTCGTACACGTAGATGTGGCCCGTCTGGCGGTCGATGGTCACGCGGGCGTCCCACTCGAGATCGAGGATGTGCTGGTAGCTCTTGGCGAGCGATGCCTCGAGGCGTTCGATGAGGTAGAACTCGTCGATCTTGCGCTCATGCGCCAGCGCCTGCAACGCCTCAATCAGTTCTGAACTTGCCACGTCTTCGCTTCCTTTCCTCAGATGCTCGTCTGCGAGCCGAAATCGATCGTGCCCTTCAGATGGGCGCGTTTGATGGTGTCCATAGGGATGCGCGCCTCGGCGCCGTCCACGTCGAGCACGACCACGTCGCCCTCCACCGATGCGATGGCGCCGGTCCAGCTGCCGCGACCGTCCACGGGCTGCGTCTTGAGCACCGCCGTATCGCCGACGAACCGCGCGAAGTGCTCCGCGGTGCGCAGCGGCCGGTCGATGCCGGGCGACGACACTTCCAGCGTGTACGCCCCGGGGAACGGGTCGAGCTCGTCCATGAGGTCGTTGATCCACGCCTGCGCGGAGGACAGCTCGTCGAAGCTCACGCCGTCGGGCGTGTCTATGTACACGCGAATCGTCGGGGCCTTCTTCGCGCCCGCGACCTCCACCGTGACGATCTCGACGCCCTCCTGCTCCGCCCGGGGAGCTAACGCGTCGAGCAGCTGCTGTTCCTTCTTGCTGAGCACGCGCCTCCTCCTTCCCGTTTGGTTTCGCTTCGCCGCCCCATGCTCTCACGCCGCGGAGCGGCGAGCCCTTACAAACAAAGAAAGCGGGAACAAGCCCACTTTCTCGTGTGTCGAAAGTATGGTGCGCGAAAACGCGCTTGCTTCTTTGTCGTGCCGTGTATTTATACCATATCGGCAACGCTTTGCCTAGGCCGCTCACCAGGCAGCGCGCAAGTTCACCACATTTTCCGCGCCTCGGCGGGCGCCCCTTGCGCGACGGGAGCCGAAACCTTGCGAGCACATGCGCATCATCGGCCGAAAGACACGGAAATCGGCTGGAAAACGTGTTTTTCGGCCGATGATGCGTCGCTCAGCCGTCCAAGCGAATGACGATGCGCACGACGGCGACTCCGCCCTCGACGTCGGCGTAGAGCGCGCCGCCGTGGCGTTCGACGATCTGGCGCATGGCGGGCAGGCCCAGACCGTGGCGGGACGCGTCGGCCTTGGACGTGCGCGAGAACGACGCGCCGGGGACGGCCGCGTTCTCGCATCGCACGGCCAACCGTCCGTCCTGCGCGCGCATGGAAAGCGAGACGAAAGGCCGGCCGGCGCCCTCGGCTCGCACGCGCTCGCACGCCTCGACGGCGTTCGACAACAGGTTCGACAGCAGCACGGACAGCTCGGTGTCGCGCAGGGGAAGCTCCGCGGGCACGCGCGCCTCGCAGCGCACCTCGATCCCCGCCGCCTGGGCCGGAGCCAAATACGCTGCCATGACCGCGTTCGCCACCAAGTTGTCGGCGTAGCGCAGAGGGGCTTCGGCCTCCTGCTGGCCGGACAGCTCGACCAGATACGCTCTACAGCGCTCCTGCTCCCCCGCGTCGATCAGGCGGCTCAGCGCGGCCGCATGATGACGCAGGTCGTGGCGCGCCGCCCTCGTAGCCTCTTCGCCCGACCGCAGATGGCGCAGCCCCGCCTCGGCCGCACGCACCTGCACCTCCAGATCGCGCACCTGCTCGGCGGCGAGGCGCAGGCGGCGCACCCGCTCCACCAGCATCCAGGCGAACACGCCCACGAGCAGCAGCCCCGCGTACTCGCTCTGCCACAGGCCGTACATAGGCTCGTACGCGTTGTTGTCGAGAAGGTTCGCCACGAGCGCGGCGCCCAGCACCGCGCAGCCGCACAGCACGAAGCGCGCCTCGTCGGTGCGATCGCGCAGCCCGACGGCGGCGCATACGGCGAACAGCGCCCAGCAACCGACGCGCACGGCGGTCTGGTACAGGCCGTACGCCTCGATGCCGCCCGGCAGCGCCGGGATGGACAGCGCCCAGGCCAGCGTGACGACCGGCAGCGCCCACAGCGCGCGGGCCGTCCGGCGAACGAGGGGGCGGGCATCGCGCGTCCACGCCAAACCCGCGGCTCGGGCGGCTACCGACACGGCTGAGACGAGCACGCACGTCCAGGCCGCGTCCTCTACGGCATACCACCAGGCTCCTGCTGCGCCCAGATGCCAGACCAGGCCATGCGCGCCCGCCACGGCGAAGGCGGCGCACAGCACGCCGAAGTCGCGCGCAAGCGCATCGCCGTCGCGCTTGCGGCGCACCGCGAACGCGAACAGCGCCGCGGCCAGCGGCCCCAGCACCAGCACGCAGGCGGACAGCGCGTTCGCGAACGAGACGTTCGCCATCTGCTGCGCGGTGCCCAGCACGGGCGGGTAGACCAGCCCGCTGTAGTAGTGCTCGTCGTTGCGCACCTCAAGGCGCAGACGCGTGTCGCGGTCCGCCACGATGCCGACCTGCGCCCCGTCTCCGCCGGCCGCAGCAACGACCCCGTTTACGTACAACGTGAAATCACCGTACACCTCGGGAACCAGCAGCACGAGGGCGCGTTCTCGTTGCGCGCCGACATAGCTAAGCGTCAGCTCGTACACGGCGGAGCCGAAAGCCGACGTGCCGCCGGGAGCATAGGAGAAGTTGGAGTACTGGCCGATGAAGGTTTCGGTCCGCGGCGCCCCGTCCACGGAGAGCATCCAACCGTCCACGAGCGGGACGAGACGGTCGAGATCGTCATCGGACACCTCGATAACGCCGTCGGAGCCGTAGGGCGGCCCGAACAGGTATTTGTTATCATAGTGGTACGCGATCGCGAACACGCATCCCGCCAACAGGAATGCGACCGCGGCGTGAACCGCGAAGCGATGCACAGGGCGATGCGGCATGAACCGCCTTTCAGGACGACGAGGAGCTTGCATGGAGCATGGTAGCAGAAAACGCCTCGTGCGAGCATTGGCGTGCACGACCATGATCGCGCTGGCGCTGTCGCCGGGTCTGCCGGGCGTCGCGGCTCACGCCGACGTCCGCGAAGGCGACGCGCGCATGATGGCGGGCGGCGGCTCCGTAGGCGGGGGCCCGGGCGCCATCGACCACGTCGACAAGCCGTTCGGCCAGATCATCCGCATCATCCCCGATCACGGCATGTCGGCTTTGCTGTACCTGCCAGCCCTGCCGGTGGATCCGTACCACAGCGACGAGGAAACCGGACATCCCGCATTGCAGACGATTCGGGTCGACCGCGCCTATGCGGACGACCCGGACTCCTGGGAAGCCTGGGGCACCTTCGAATGGGACGCGGATTGGCAGGAGTACGCCTGGGGCCTCGACAGCGTCCAACCCGCGTACGACGACAACTACGCCGATCCCAGCATCCTGTACTGCACGGTCAGCTACTCGTCCGAGACCGTCGACTATCGCGACTTCTACCTCCGCGCGACCGCGGTGGTCCTCGAGGATGGCGTGCAAACCACTATCGAGTTCGAGCCGGCGCTGTTCGAATACGCCGAGGAGTGGCTTCCCGAACCCGTCGAGCCGGTCGACCCGGTCGAGCCCGAAAACCCTGCAGAGCCCGAGAAACCCCAAGAACCGCAGAAGGAGCCGCCGACCGTCGTGAACCCGCCCGACGTGAACGGCGGCGACAGCGGAGGGAACCGCGGAGGCGTGGGCCAGGGGGAAAGCGAGCGGAACGAGGCGAGCGAAGAACGGCCGAAGAAAGACGGCTTCCCCGCCGGCGGCAACCCTGTCTCAACGGCCTCGATCCTGCCGCTGCCGCGCAACGAGGAGCCGGCCGCCGGAACGCAGGACGGCGACGGGACGCAAGAAAACGCGCCCGACGAGCAAGCCGGGCGCGCAGGGGAAAGCGATGCTGCAAGCAAGGAATCGATGCCGGGAAAGGCCTTCGCCGATTCTTCGACAAGCCGCGATTCGGCGGCGACCTCCGCGGGCTCGACCTCGTCGGGAACCGCGCACCGTATGCCCGGCTTCGCCCTGGCCATCGGAGGCACGATCGGCGCCATGGCTTTGATCAGCGGCATCGCTGCCTTCGCAAGAGCACGTAGAAAGCGCTAGCGACGGCGGGAGCGCAGCGCTACGACCAACACAACGGCTCCGGCGACGAGGGCGACAGCTACGCAACCCGCCACGAGGGGGAACAAGCCGTCGCCGGTTGTCACCAGCGCTTTATCCGAGCCGGAGGGAGCCCCGGGGCTTACGTTCGTGCCGCTCGGAAGCTTCTCGGGGCTCGGCTTGGCGTTCGATCCGCCGGTCCCTTCACCGGAGTTTTCTCCCGGATTCTGCCCGGAGCCTTCCGAGCCGTCCCCGGGGTTGCCGCCAGACCCGTCGCCCGAACCGTCGTCAGGGCTCCCGCCCGGCGTGCCGCCGGGGTCGCCCGGCTCATCGGGCCCGACCGAAGAGCCGGAAGCGACCTTGACGGACAACGGAGCCGGCAGCTCCATGCCCAGCTGCTTCTCGTCCATCTCCACATGCGAGGAGCTTACGACCTCGAGGCTGCTCACGGACACTTCCGCAACGGAATCGCTCGAAGACGACAACGCGAGGGTTCCCAGATCGAGACGGTCGCCCGAGAACAGGTTCCCGTCCTTGACGGCCACGTAGAGGTTCACGCGCTGGCCACCGTCCACCGGCTTGAAGCGCACCTGCGCCACCGCGGCGCCCTCGACCGCCTTCGAGAAGCCGAACCCGGCCTCCAGCGCCTCGCCGCCCTCGCCCTTCACCGTCAACGACAGCTTGAGCGCCCGAACCTCGTCGCCTCCCTTGGGGACGACCAGGCTCACGTCGACCGAACCGTTCGAGGCACCCTCGTCCAGGACCACGCCAGGCGCCTCCCCCGCCCAGGCGATTCCCGGGGCAAGGGCCAGGCAGAGCGCGCATGCCGCCAACGCGCATGCCGTCATCTTCTTCATCTTCGCAAACATATCTTCAACCGTTCCTCTCGGCTTCAGGCTAATCGGCTGCGACGGTCGCGTTGCCGCCGAGCTCGACGTCGGGCAGATTGTCGGGAACATCGCCCGGAAGCGAGTCGCTCACCAGGCGCTGTCCCTCGTTCGTCAACGCGTTGTCCACGCGGTACAGCTCGGCGCGCACCTGCTTGGGCAGCTTCATGCTCGCAAGGTCGCCGGGCTCGATCCAGTAGACCCAGCTTCCTTCGGACACGTCGCCCAGCATGGCGTCGCCGGGCTCAGGCGCCATGATGATCTGGCTGGCAACCGTGCTGCCGTCGGCGTTCACGCCGCCCACCACGTTGCCGTTCTCGTCGTAGAGCACCACCACGTTGTACGCCGGGTTGCCCTTGTACGAGCCGGTGAACACGAGCGAGCCCTTCGGAATGAACTGCTTGTCCAGGTTCTCGTCGGCCTTCTGGTACACGAAGTCGCTCTTCAGGATGCCTGCCGCGCCGCCGTTCGCGTCGAGGAAGAACACGTCGTCGCCCGAGGGCCCGAACACGTCGAGCTCGGCCACCGACAGCTGCCTGCCCGCCTGGCCGACGGCCGTGATGCGCAGGTAGCGCGCGTCGTAGGTGCAGATCCAGGGATCTTTGCCGTTGTCGAAGTACAGCGATGCCCTGCCGTCCTTGTCAAGCGACAGCGCGCCCTCCTTGATGAGGGTGTAGTTCTCGCCGTCGAGGCTGGTCTCGATGCGGTAGTCCCCGATGGCCGAGCCCTCGGCGCCGGCGCCCAGCGTATAGCGCAGCGAGGTGACCTCGGTGGGCTTGCCCATGTCGAGCGTGATGACGGGGTCTTCGCCGTCCGACGCGCCCGTGTACACCGTGTCGGCCTTGCCGTCGACCATCAGCTCGGACGCGGGCTTCGGCGCGGGGGCGTCGGGATCGCCGTCGTCGGCAGGCGGAACCGAGTCCTGCGCGGAGGACATGTTCGTGGACACGGTCCAGCCGCTCTTGTCCTGCAGGCCGTTGCCCGTGAGCTTGATCGGATCGAGCACGAGCGCCTTCGAGCGATTCAAGAACTTGTCGACGACCGTCACCTCGTAGGACACCACGCGGTTGCCCAGCGAGGAGGCGTTGTCGACGTACGAGGCCGTACCGTCCGCCGCAGCCTGCGCGAAGCCCACGACCTGGCGCTGCTGCGCGCCGTCGACCGTGGTGAGGCGCGCGATCTCGTAGCCCAGCACGGAATCGCCCGCCGACGCGTCGGCGCCGAGGGAGAGCGCCACCTCGCTGCCGTTCGCCTCCGCCGCCGCCTGTGCGACGTCCTTGTCCAGGACCGCGCCCGCTTCCTCGTGGGAGCGGGCGTAGGCCCGGGCATCATCGTTGGCGTAGCACAGCGCGCGGTCCTCGGCCGGGAACTGGCTGACGTAGGCCTTCGTGGCCTCGTCGGCCGTGAAGCCCCAACGCTGGAAGAAGTCGGTCAGGTCGCGCTCGGCCGCGGCGCTGGCCAGGCGGATGATGTTCTGCTTCTCGCCGCCGCCCAGGACAAGCTCGGTCCCCTCAGGCGCGGGCGCCGTCTTCGGAGCGCGGGCGTAGCTGTCCACGCGCGCGAAGAAGCGGTTGTCGAAGGCCTGCTGGTACGTGTCGTACAGCTGGTACGCGCCTCCGGCGTCGTAGGCCAGACGCAGCTGCCAGTACATGGCCAGCTGCGTGAACACGCTGCCGGTGCGGCCCTCGTCGCCCGAGGTCACGCGATCATACACCTCGTCGTAGCTGAACCGGGCCGAAGCGCTCGTGCCGTCGGTCTGCGACAGCTGCGCGAAGTAGTTGTTCGTCACCTCGGAGTAGGCGTACTGGGCCTGGTTGATGTTGTGCCCGATCTCGTGCGCGATGCCCCATCCGAAGTACGACCCGGAAGCCTTCTCGCCGTCGCCGTCCACCGCGACCGGAGAACCCTTGCCGAGCCCCGGGACCGAATCCCACTCGATGCCGATGTGGTTGCCCGCCGCGTACATGAACGCGCCCGCGAACATGCGCGTGTAGCGGATGTTGAGATGCTGCGAGGGCAGCAGGTTGCTCTTGATCACGGCCGCGTCGGTTCCCGCGTCGAAGGAATCGGCCAGGCCCTTGTGCTGGTAGAACAGCTCCATCATCTGGTCCATGGCGTCGAACGAGGCGAGCAGCCGAGCCGCGCGCTCGTCGGCGGTGCCCGAACCCGCCCCGGCCAGCATCTGCTGGGCCGGTACCGAGTACATCATCTGGTCGAGCATGACGTCGGTGGCGTTCAGGACGCAGTTCTTGGGATCGTAGCCGTAGCGCACCGCCGCGTTTCCGCCGGCTCCGTGCAGCTTGCCGTGGCTCTCCTCCAAGGCCGGCACGTAGGCCTCCAGCGCCTGGACGTAGGCCGTGGTGCGCGCGAGGCGCTCGGCCGGGTCGTCCACCTGGTACAGATCCAGCACGGGCACCGCCTGGGCCCCGCTGACGCGCACGCCCCAATCGGCGGCATCGTTATCGCCCGTGTACTCCACGTACAGCTGGCCGCCGTGTTCGACGTCGAGCGACGACAGGCTGGGGATCGTTATCTCGTTGCGGCCCACCTTGAGCGTGGCGATGGTCTTGGACACGTTGCTGGACTCCGGATGCTGCTGCGACACCACGAGGCGCAGCGGCGCCTCCTTGCCGGTGACCGCTCCCTTCGCGCCCGTGTACACCACGATCTGGTCGCCCTCGGCCACCACGGCGCCCAAGGGCTGCCAGGCGTTCAGGCCGCTGATACCCAGGCTGCGGTTGTCGCGCGCCGAGGAGATGCCGTTGTGCACGCGCACCGTTCCCTCGAGGCCCTGGGTTGCCAGCAGCTTGCGGGCGTTGTCAAGCTCCACCTGCAGCTCCACGCGGTACGGGTTGAACTCGCCGCTTGCCGGGTCGGGCGTGTCCAGGCGCTGCTGCAGCTCGTCCACCGCCGCGGAGGTCACGTCGTCTTTCAGCTCGAGGTGCAGGTCGTCGGCGTACAGCGCCATGATGTCGCTCTCCAGGCTGTCGTAGGCATGGAAGCGCATCTCGGCGACCACGACGTTGCCCGAGGACCAGGAATGGCCCATGCCGATCCTCACCTTGGACGAGGTCACGGGCTGAGGCAGCTTCGCCAGCACGTACTTGCGCCCGTTCTCGCCCGTGCGCATCTGCACGTTCGCCTGGACGGTCTGCCAAGCGCCAGCGTCGTCGACGTAAGAGACGCTGACCCTGCCGTAAGGAACGCCGTCCTGAACGTCGGCGAACGAAACCATGCCGAGCGTCTGGGGCTGGTCGAACGTCACCGTGACGCCCTTGCCGAGCGCGGGGTAAAAGCCGCCCTCGTCCCAGTCGGCCACTTTGAGATACGACGCGTAGTCGTCGTCGAACAAGCCGTAGGCGCTTTTTGCCTCGCCCGACGTTTCGTCCAGCGGGCTGTCGATCATGGAGCCGCGCCCGTAGGTTGCCGAGACGATGCGGTTCAGGTAGTCGCCATCCGCGTTCTCGGTGTTAACCAGGCGGTAAGCCGGCAGCTGCGCCGGCTTGACGTTCGCCGTGCGCACGACGGCCATGACCGAAGGCGCGCTCTCGCCGATCTCGTTCGCACCGGTCAGATACACCTGGTACTCGGTATCGTCCTTCAAACCGTCAACGGAGCAGGACGTCTTCGTCAGGTCGGGCACCTTCGTGAAATCGCCGCCCTCGTCGGCCTTCTCACGATAGAACAGGTTGTACGAATCGGTGTCCTCCATGTTCTTCCAGCTGGCCTTGAACCCTCGATAGGCGCCGGACAGCGAGATGCCCTCGGGCGCGTCGGGAACCTTCTCGGCCTTCGGCGTGACCTGGACGCTGCCGGACCAGTCGCTGCGCCAGGCGCCGTTCGTGGAGCGAACCTTGAGGGTGAACACGGTGCCGTTCTTGATCTTCTGCTCGTCGAACTGCGTGACGGAAAGCGAGGTGCCCGTGGCGCGCTTGACCTCTTCCCTGCCGTTCGCGCTGATGGAGAGCTCGTAGCCCGTCACGTTGGTCTCCGCCTTCCATGAAACGGAGAACTGCTTGCTGCCCGCGACGGCGGAAAGCTCGCCGGGAATGTTCAGCTCGGGTTCGGGGATGCGCTCCTCCATGTTGTTGAGGAACTCCACCTTGGACACCTCGGCGAGGTTCGTGCCGCCCTGCGTTTTGGTGATGACGAGCGTGACCTTCTTGACAGCGATCTGGCCGCCGAAGTCCACCACCACCGTGCCGTTCTCGTCGATCACGGCCGTGGGCGCGCTGGAGCGGAAGAAGGCCGCGCGAGCCTCGGCTCGGGAGATGCCGATCTCGCGGACGGTGCCGTCCGTCAGCTCGACCAAGAGGCGGCCCGCCTCGGAGGCATGGTCGCCGCTGGCGGGCACGTTGATCACCATGCCGCCCAGCTTCGGGGCCTGTTCGGAATCTTTCGCCAGGTCGAAGGACACTTCCACCGGATGCTCGTCGGAAATGGCCTCCGAGGCCCTGAGCGAGACGGGCTTCGCGTCGGCGCCTACCACCTCGTCGAGGCTGCCGGACGCCACCTCGGTGCCCTCGCCCGGCGCCGCCTCGACCGCCGCGGGGGGCAGCGAGCGCGCCACGGTGGCCTCCACCGCGACGCGATCGAAGCTGGACACGGCCGTCTCGAGATCCGCGAGCGACACCGTGCCGTCGCCGTTCGCGTCGCAGGCGGGGCTTGCCGCGCCCGCCTCTATGTCGTCGATGATGGCGGAGGCGTCCGCATCGTCGACCGTGCCGTCGCCGTTGACATCGCCGGGCACGAGCACGCCGATGCGCGCCGGAGCCTGCGGGTCGGCGGCCAGGTCGCCCACGTACAGCTCAACGGCGGAGGAATCGCCCTTGACGTCGATCTTCTGGGAGTACGGCGCGATGCCGGGCGCGCGCACGCTCAGCGTGTAGGAACCGTCGGCCAGACCGTCGAATCGCGCGACCGACCAGGAGTCGCCTTCAAGGGAAAGGTTCAGCTGCTGCGCGCCGACCTGCACGCCGTCGGAGTCGGCGAGAGCCACCTCGTAGGCGGTGCCGGCCGTCGCCGCCGGACGGCCCTCGGTCAGCGTCACGCGCAGCTCGCCTGCCGGCGGGGCAACGGCGCTGCGCGAAGCGTTTTCAGCTTGCAGGGGCGAAGCCGTAGGCTCCGTTGCGTTTTCGGTTCGGGTTTGAGATTTGGATCCGGAAGCCTCGGCGGTGCCGGATGCGTCCGGAACCTCGTTTCCAGGCCCGTGATCGGCTTCGGGGCTCTGATTCGGCGCCGTCTCGTCCGCCTGGACCCGTCCGGGAGGGGCGGGTTCCGCATCGCTTTCGACGGCGTATGCCGGGATGGTGCACAACGAAGACGCCAAGACGACGGCAAGCGCCGCCGACAAGGCACGGTGGGTGCGTTTCATGTTCGTTTCCGTTTCTCGCCAGCCATTACGTAGGTTGCGGGAACACGCCCGCAAATATGCGACGAGAATAATAACATACGGTGACGGAGACGGTGGCCGAATTGCCGGCGAAAGCGGGGAGAATATCGAGAACGAGGCGAAAGTGGGACTGGGAGATGGAGCTGACGACTCGTTTGGCCGCAAAGCGAGTCTTCAGCCCCGTCCCCCTGCCTCATTCGGGAGGGCCGCACCGGAATACGCGCCCTCCCCTAAAAAGAACGGCTTGCTACTTGCCTGCTCGCACCAGCTCTTCGGCCATTTCGCGCAGCTTGAACTTCTGCACCTTCATGGACGGGGTCATAGGGAAATCGTCCACGAAGAACACGCGCTTGGGCACCTTGTAGCGAGCGATGCGCGGAATGGCGAAGGCGCGCACATCGTCCTCGGTCATATCCTCGTAACCGGGGCGCACGCGGACGAACGCGCCCACGAGCTCGCCCAGCTTCGGATCAGGAATGCCCACCACCTGGGCGTCCAGCACGCCGGGCATGGTCAAGAGGAAGTTCTCCACCTCCAAGGGGTACACGTTCTCGCCTCCGCGGATGATCATGTCCTTGATGCGCCCGGTAACGCGGTAGTAGCCGTCCTCGTCCACCGTGCCGAGGTCGCCCGAATGCAGGTAGCCGTCCGCGTCGATGGCACGCGCCGTCTCCTCGGGCATCTTGTAGTAGCCCTTCATCACGTTGTAGCCCTTGCAGCACAGCTCGCCAGGCTCACCAGGTCCGCAGATGCGGCCGTCGGCGGGGTCGATCACGCGCACGTCCACCGGAGGATGCTTGCGCCCCACCGTCTCGCACTTGTGCTCGATGTCGTCGTCGGCGCTGGTCTGCGTGAACACGGGGCTCGTCTCGGTGAGGCCGTAGCAGATGGTGATCTCCTTCATGTACATGCGGTCCATGACCTCGCGCATGGTCTCGGGCGGGCAGGGGCTGCCGGCCATGATGCCTGTGCGCAGGCTGGACAGATCGAACGTATCGAAGTCGGGGTGGTTGAGTTCGGCGATGAACATGGTGGGCACGCCGTAGACGCTGGTGGCGCGCTCCTTATGTACGGCCTGCAGCACGAGCCCCGCGTCGAACTCCTCCACGATGATCATGGTGGAGCGGTGCGTAAGGTTCGCCATGACGCCCAGCACGCAACCGAAGCAGTGGAAGAACGGAACGGGCAGCGTCACGCGGTCGTCGGGTCCGAGCTTCTGGCCTTCGCCGATATAGAAGCCGTTGTTCAGGATGTTGCGGTGCGTGAGCATGACGCCCTTCGGAAAGCCCGTGGTGCCGGACGTGTACTGCATCATCACCACGTCGTTGTTGTCGAAATGGGTTTCCGCCTCTGCCAACGCCTCTTCGGGCACATGGCTTCCCAGCAGCACGAGCTCCGGCACGCTATAGCAGCCGCGATGCTTTTCGGGACCCATGTAGATGATGTTCTTGAGGAAGGGGTAGTTCTCGGACTCCAGGTAGCCGCGCTGCTGCGTGAGCGTCTCGGGCACGAGATCTCGGATGATCTTCAGATAGTCCACGTCGCGATAGGCGTCGATGACGCACAGCGCCTTCATGTCCGACTGCTTCAGCACGTAGTCAAGCTCGTGGCTCTTGTACACGGGGTTCACCGTGACCATGACCACGCCGATCTTGGCCGTGGCGTACATGAACGTCAGCCAGTCGGGGATGTTGCGCGCCCACACGCCGAGGTGATCGCCTGGGCGCATGCCGATGGCGAGCAAGCCGCGCGCCAGGTTGTCGGTGCGCTCGTCGAACTCCTTGTACGTCCAACGCAACGCGCGGTCGGGATACACGACGAACTCGTGATCGGGATCTACAGCCACCTGATCGCGGAAGTAGCGGCCGATGGTCTTCTCGGAGTGCAGCGGGTAGTCTGGATCGCCCGGGACGGGGGCGGTGATGGCTTCGGTCGTCATGTTCCCTCCCCTAGATCGGCGTGTACACGACGGCCAGGAACTTCGCCTTCTGGCCGTCATGGGCACGCACCTGATGAGGCACGATGGAGTCGTAGTAGATGCTCTCGCCGGGATGCAGCACGTACAGCTCCTTGCCGTACTCGATCTCGATGCAGCCCTCCATGCCGTAGAGCCACTCCTCTCCTTCGTGCCCCACCAGCTCGTGATCGGCTTCGCCGGAGGGATCCACCGTGATGACGAACGGATCCATGTGACGCGAAGGGCGCCCGGCTGCAAGGCTGAAGTAGCTCAAGTCGCCGCCCGAAGTCGTTTCGAGGCTCTTCGTGCGCTCGACCTCCTCCATCTGATCGCGGTCGATGTACGCGGGGCCCAGATTCTCGTCGTCGTCCATGAGCGTGCCAAGACGCACGCCCAACGCTCGGGTGATCTTGATGAGCGGCGCGAGAGATGCCGGCAGCTCGCCGCGCTCCAAGCCCTCGATGACCGAGACGTCGCATCCGCAACGATCCGCCAGATCCCGGCTCGACAGATGGTGGGCGGTCCGCAGGGTGACGATCTTCTCTCCGAGCCTGTTGTCATCCGCCATAGTGCGCTCCCCTTTTCTCTCGTCGCAACAATGCATCCGGATAATTATCCCCCGTTCGCGTGCCGTCGCAACGAAAAAGCGCCGAACGGCCATCTTTCGCTTGGTCAAACGCTTGCGAGAAGGCTTGGAAACGCCCGGAAAACTCGCGAAGCGTCCCGCATGCGACCGAAGGCCCTTCCATCCTCGCTCTCACAGGATGGAAGGGCCTCTGGACCGACCCGGGGCGATGCCTTTGGGCGGACGGAAGCTAGTTCTTGAAAAGCTCGTGTTTGAGCTCTTCCTCGTCCTTGATGGACAGCGAGGTTTGCAGCACGTCGCCGCCGAACGGTCGGATGGCGTCGATGAACTTGTCGGTGGTCATCTCGTCGACCACCATGAACACGGCGGCGCTGTCGTCGGTGCTCAGCAGGTTGCGCACGCGATCCTGGAAGTCCTTGTCCACGCCGTGCTTGACGATGGCGCCCGTCAGCGCGCCGATGCCCGCGCCCAGCGCCGCGCCGACGATGGGCACGAAGAACAGCAGGCCGAACAGCACGCCCCAGAACAGACCCCACACCGCGGAGGTTCCCACCTTGGAGCCGGGCGTCACCACGTCGTACTTGCCGTCGGCGCGCCGCGCCACGACTGCGACGGACTGCAGGCTGACGATGAGGTTCTTGTCGAGATCGAGGATCTTCTGGTAGGCGGACTTCGCTTCCGCTTCGCTCGGGTAACCGAGCACGATGAGCGTACTCATATGATGGAGCTCCTTTCGATGCGTTCGAATACGGCTCCACTCTAAGCCTCCGCAAGCCCCTACGGCGAGAAGTGTTGCCGTTCGCCATCGGTTCGATACCGTCGCGTAAGCCGGCCGCTGGCCGCATGGGAAGGCATGAGGCCGAGACGCGCTTGCACGGCGGCATGAAAACGGCCCCGACGATCTTTCGATCATCGGGGTCGCGAACATCTTGCAAACGATTCCGTCAGGACGTGCGGTTCCTACCCGAACCGGTACTCCACGCCCATCGTGGGCCGGGGGTTCTCCCACTTCTTGACGATGGTGCCCTCGCAGGCGATGCGGCAGGTGCCGCACTCCAGGCAGCCCGCGTAGTCGAAGGACTTCTTGCCGTCCTCGTCGATCTTGTAGAGCGCCGCCGGGCACACGCGCACGAGCTTCAGGAACTCCTCGATGTCGGGGTCGTCCACGAGCTCGATGTGCGCGCTCTCCTCGTCCACCTCGTACTTGTCGAGCGCCAGGTACTCGTCGACGTTGACCGTGATCTCCTTGACCTCGCTCACAGCGACTTCACCGCCTTCCGAACCTCGCCGGCCAGCTTGAACAGGCCGCGCTGCTTGACTATGGGCATCATGCGCTTCATCAGCGGCTTCTGGGGTTTTCCGTCCACGCTGAACATGGCGTTGAAGACGTCGCGCGCCATGGCCGGGTACTCGGTGAACATGCGGTCCCAGCCCTCCATGACGTGCGGCCACTTGGAGAAGGTGCGCAGGTCCTGGATGACGAAGGAGCCCTCCATCGCCTCCTTGTAGGAGGCGAGCCCCGCCTCGCTCGTGTCGCCCGCGTCGAGCGCGCGCACGGCCGCCTGGCCCGCCATCTGGCCGGAGGCCACGGCGAAGTCCATGCCTCGCACCTGGTAGCCCATGTTCATGCAAAGGCCGGCCGACTCGCCGGCCACCAGGCAGCCGTCGAACACGTACTTCGGGACCATGCCGTAGCCGCCCTCGGGCACCATGTGGCCGGAGTGCTCGACGAGCTTCGCGCCGCGGATGACGGGCGCCACGGCCGGATGGTTCTTGAAATCCTCGAGCATCTGGTACACCGGGTAGGGGTTCGAGGCGTCCATGGCCGTGGAGACGGTTGCCACGAGGCCGAGCGAGATGGAGTCCCTGTTCGTGTACAGGAAGCCTCCGCCGACGTTTCCGTGCGTGCAGTCGCCGACGAACAGCATCGCCGCGCCCTCGCCCTCGGGCACGAGGAAGCGGTCCTCGATCTGGGAGGCCGGCAGCTCGAACACCTGCTTGATCCCGACCGCCATCTGGGAGGGCTTCGGGCGGGGGTTGCCCAGGCTGCGCTCGCAGAGCAGGCTGTTCACGCCCTCGGCGACGATCGTCGCCTCGGCGGTGATCTCGTCCTCGCCGGCGCGCACGCCGACGACCCTGCCGAACCCGTCCTTCAGGAGCTCCTCGACGGCGATGCCGCAGATGTACTCGGCGCCGGCGTCCTCGGCCTTGGAGGCCAGCCACTGGTCGAAGGGCGCGCGCAGGACCGAGTAGGAGTCCTTGCCCTCCTCCGCGAGCTCCGGGCTCGTGAAGTCGACCGCCGTCTGCGAGGCCGGGTCCATGAGCGCGATGCGCTCGTGCGTGATCTTGCGCTCGAGCGGCGCCTCGGATTCGAAGTCGGGGAACACCTTTTTCAGCGAGTGCGAGTAGATGCGCCCGCCGGTCATGTTCTTCGCGCCGGCGAAGTTGCCGCGCTCGACCACGAGGGTCGACTTGCCGGCCTTCGCGAGCTCGTAGGCCGCCACGGCGCCCGCACACCCGGAGCCCACGACGATCGCGTCGAAATCAGCCATGTCCTGTCCTTTCCTATCGTTGCGTTTCCGTTTTCTTGCCGTCCTGCAAACCGTCGCGCCCCGAACGAACACGATCCCGGTTCGGAGCATCCCGCGGTTGCGTTTCCTCAGCCCTGCCGAACGCGACGATTGTCGCGAACCGTTGAGGCCGCCGTCCCGAGCGCGCGAGGTGGGCGCGGAGCGTCGAGGCCGCGACGAGCTGGCGAAGGTCTCGTCGGGAGGCGAAGGGAGGATGCATCCGCCCCGCTTCCACCTGCGGCGCTCGGGACGGCGGCCTGACCGGCTGCCCGGATCCGCGAAAAACGCGGATCCGGGCAGCTTGCCGCCTTCGGCTTACAGTGCCGCCGCCAGCTTCGGCAGGACGTCCTTGATGTCGCCCACGATGCCGTAGTCGCACTGCTTGAACACCGGAGCGTTCTTGTCCTTGTTGATAGCAAACATCGTGCCAGCGCGGTTGCAGCCCACCATGTGCTGCATCTGGCCGGAGATGCCGCAGGCGACGTACGCCTTCGGGGACAGCATGAGGCCGGACACGCCCACGTACAGCTCGGTGGGAAGCCAGTTCACGCCCTCGGTAAGGGGACGCGAGCAGGCAAGGCCTGCGCCCAGCTTGTCGCACAGCTCGCGCGCCAGGTCGAGCTCGGACTCCTCGGCGAAGCCGCGGCCGGCGGCCACGACGACGTCGGCCTTGTTCAAGTCCACGCCGCTCTTCTCGATGGGCTTGGAGGAGACCAGCTTCACGGGCGTCGCCGGAGCGACCCAGGCGACGTCCTCGACGGCGTTCGCACCGGAGGCCTCGGCGCCCTCGAACGCGCCCGCGCCCACCGTGTAGATGGCCACGTCGCCTGCGGCCTTCTGCACGCGCTCGGCCACGCCGCCGAAGTACAGGCTGACGGCGCCGTTCTCGAAGGACATGACGTCGGTGATGACGGAGGCGTTCGCATGGGCGGCCAGCTTGCCGGCGATCGTCTTCATGTGGCGCGTGGGCTCCACGAGCACCACGGCCGGAGCCTCGGCGTCGAACACCGAGATCACGGTGTCGGCGGCGTCGTCGAGGACGGTCCCTTCCGGCACGGAGATGCGGGCGATCTTATCGGCGACGGCCTCGGGGGCCTCGCCGAAGGAGACGAGCACGACTTCGTCGGCCATGGTGCGAGCGCCAGCGCAAAGCTCCCGAGCGGCATCCGTGCGTTCAGCGATAACGAGTACTTTCATGAATATCAACTCTGCCTTTCTATTGCATAAGGGGATGGTCGAGGGAACTTACAGCGCGGCCTTGAGGGCGGCGGCGAACTGCTCGATGGCGCCGTCGGCCGAGGCTTCAAGGATCTCGCGCTTGCGATCAGCCTGCTTGGGGGCGAGGCAGGACGCGACCTCGATGGAGCTCTCGTACGCGCCGTCGGCGCCCGCCACGTTCATCGGCTTCTTGCCGGCGGCGAGGATGTCCTTCATGCCGGGGATGCGGGGCAGCGCGATGTCCGGCGCGACGGACACGACGGCCGGAAGCGGCACCTCGACGACCTCCACCACGTCTTCCAGCGTGCGCTCGACCTCGAGCGCGCCGTCCTTGGCGGTAATCTTCGTGGCGGCGGTGACCACGGGCAGACCCAGCTTGGCAGCCAGCTGCACGTCCACCTGCTGCGCGTAGTTGTCGGCGGAGCCGTCGCCGCAGAGGACGACGTCGAAGTCGCCCACCTTGGAAACGAGTTCGGCGAGCGCGACGGCGGTGGCGCGGGCGTCAAGTCCCTTGCATGCGTCGTCGGCGGTCATGTACAGCTCGTCCACGCCGCGGGCGAGCACGTTCTTCTTCAACTTGGAGTCGTCGATGTCGGCGCCTCCCACGGTAACGGCGACCACGTTCGAGCCCTCGTTGGCGGCGGCCAGCTGAGCGGCGGCCTCGATGGCGTTCAGGTCGTAGGCGGACACGGTGTTCTTCGCCTTGGAGTAGTCGAGCGTTCCGTCTGCCGACACCTGGATATCCTGATCGTCGGGAACCACCTTGAAAGCAGCAACGATGTTCATCCTGTACCTTTCCCTTCTCGTTTGCCTTACTTTTGCATGCAAGTCGTTGGCCGGGCGCGCCTCGGCGCCTTCCTCCGATGCTTCGGAAGGCCCGGGGCCCTTCCCGGCGCGTTGATGACAGTTTGCCGCCCTGTCATCGCCCCGTCATCGCAAAATCGCTGTGAAACCCTCATTACTCAACTTTTGACTATGCCTGCGCGGGCTCTGCGGACGGGGGCGCCGGAGCCGTCCGGCGGCGGCGCGGGCCAGGCGGCGCGGCGAGCCCTTTCCACTTGGTCGCTACCCCGGTTTACTCGGGGCTACTGCTTTTTTTGCGATGCCCCGCTTGCGCAGTATCGTCGAATTACTGCGCTGCTTGCGATGCGGCCGATACCTGACGATCCCTATGATGGAACCAGATTTCAGGCGCGTCGAGCCTCCCGCTGCGCCGTGCTGCACATGCCGCAGCGGGAGGCGAGACCGCTTGGGAAACAGGCGTGAGATCGCAACAATCCAAGGAGGAGCAATGGCAGATTACTATGGCACCGACACCGTCGTATCCGAACTTCGCGAGGACGGCCTGCTGATCATCCGCATCAACCGTCCCGACGTGGCGAACGCCCTCAACGGCGTCACCTCCAAGGCCATGGAGAACATCATGAACAACGCCGAGACCGATCCCGCGGTGCGCGCGATCATCGTCACCGGCACCGGCAAGGTGTTCTGCGCGGGCGAGGATCTCTCCGAGCTCAGCGAAGGCGGAGAGTGCCAGACCGTGACCGAGCACGGCTTCGGCGGCCTGACCGCGCGCCTGTGCTCCAAGCCCGTGATCGCCGCCTGCAACGGCTCCGCGGCCGGCGGCGGCATGGAGATCGCCCTGTCCTGCGACATGGTGGTGGCCTCCGAGCGCGCCAAGTTCGGCTGCACCGAGGTGGGTCTGGGCATCATCGCCTCCACCGGCGGCCTCGTGCGCCTCGCCCGCGACATCAACCGCAAGGACTGCATGGAGCTTCTGCTCACCGGCAAGAAGATCAAGGCCGATGAGGCCAAGGCGCTGGGCCTCATCAACTACGTCGTGCCGGCCGAGGAAGTCATGGACAAGGCCATCGAGCTGGCCGAAGAGTGCCTGAAGAACGCGCCTCTGGCCCTGAAGTGGACGAAGTACATCGTGCACGCCGCCGACCAGATGTCCGAAGAGGACGCCATGCGCTACAGCGACGCCGCCTACCGCTTCCTGGAGAAGACCGCCGACGGCATCGAGGGCCCGGCCGCCTTCGTCGAGAAGCGCACGCCGAACTGGCAGGGCAAGTAGCTCCTTCTTGGCTTTCGTCCTTGAAACCCCCGGACGCGCGTCCGGGGGTTTTCGCTTTTTCCAGCGCGGCAGAGGCGTGCGATCGGCGCGGACGGGTCGCATCCATCGCGAATCGGCGCGGACGGGTCGCGCGAGATGCGCATCCCTCCTCGCGTCAAAAAAGCGAGGCGATGGGACGGGGCCAACGTCTCATTACTCCAACTCCCCCGTCAGACGTTCCTTCCAGGTGAGCTTGCGTGGCGCGAAGGGGCTTGGCAGGGGCACGTCGTGGCCGATGGAGCGCAAGGCGATGTCCCACAGCGTGCGGCGCCCGCCGAAGAACAGGTAGCGCTTCTCGAGCTCGGGAAGGGCCTCCTCGTCCGCCGCGCCGCTTTGGGCGAAGCCGTCGAGGATCGCGTCGCTCTCGCGCTTCGCCTTCGCCCGACGGTACGCCACCACGGCGTTCGCCACGAACACCCCCACGGTATAGGGCAGAACGAAGGCCTTCACGAGCGCCACCAGGTCGTCGGTGCGATAGTCGGCCAGCGCCCGAGCCTTGTCGCCCACAAGGTCGGGGTCGACGACGTGCGCGAGCTGCCCGCTTTCGCCCTGCGCCGCCCAGCGCTGCACGTCCACCAGCCACGCGCCCGCGAACACGATGGCTGCACCGGAGAACGCCACCGCCGCAAGGCCGAGCCCTTTGAACCAGCGCGCAACGCTGCTCATCCAGTAGTACGGTACCGTATAGGCGTACAGCAGCAGGAGCACGGCGGCGAACACCACCGAACCGCCGATGATCACGGCGTCCTGGCGCACGAAGTAGTCCGTCGCCGATCCGAGCACGCGCTGGACGTCGTAGACCCAGGAGAACCCGTCAGCGACGGCCGCCTCGGCAGGCCGGCCGATGGAGCCCGCGAGCGTCGAGATCCATGAGAGCGCCATGCCGAGAACCGCGACGATGACGAAGAACGCCGGCAGGGTGACCGCGATGCTGGCCAGGCCGCGCGCGAGCCCGTTGTCGAAGCGCAGCGCCACGTAGTAGAGCAGCAGAAAGCCTCCCAGCAGCACGGCGGCGAATCCCAGGTACAGCGCGATGGAACCCGACAGCTCCGCACCCGGCAGAAGCGCGAGCGCAGCGCGCGAGACGAGCAACGCCGCCGACAGACCCACGAGCGCGATGCAGCCGAGCACCCAGGCGCGCTGCAGCCGATCGGTCTCGGTGTCGAGGCGCGCCGTGCCGTTCTCGTCGACGAGCCGCACGAAGTCCAGGCGGTGGATGCGCTGCGATACGCGCACCGCCTTCACGGCGAGCGCGAGCGCAGGCGGCAGGAACAGCGCGAGCCCCGCGCCCGCCGGCAGCGCAAGGCAGAGCCCCGCGTAAAGCGCGAGCGGCAGACCCCAGCGGTACCCCGTGTCGAAAGGCCGGCGCGTCCAGGCGCCCAACCGCCGGGCGGCCGAACGAACGGCCTGCTTGCTGTCGGGAAGGCTTCTCATCATGCATCCAGTGTACGATCGCCCCGCCCGCCGGACAAGCAACGGCTGCGCAACCCCGCGCGAGAGGAGCAAGGAAGCCGTTCGATATAACGGGAATTCCACGCGGCTCCAACGCGGATCACCCACGGATCCAACGCCGTTTCCACGTGGATCACCTACGGATCCAACGTCGTTCCAACGCGGATTCCACGTGCCATAACACCTGGTAAACAGCTGGTCTGCACGCTCGTAACACATCGAAGCCCCATGCTACCCTCACGTCATGAACAGATATCTCAGTCATACTTCCGCATTGGAATGGCTTGCATACGCGAAGGCCGATCCGCTCGCGCCGGCCGCAGCCGATCGTCGGGAACGGCTTCCTCGACACGACGGAACCCCGCTTCCGCCTGCCGGTAAGACGACGCGCGCGGACGTCGACGGGCTCGCCAGCTTCGGCCTCGGGTACCTCGCGAAGCCCGTGCACCTTCTCGTGCCGAGCAGCGAGTGCAGGATACGATGCGCCGACGCCCGTTGCCACGTGCGATCAGGCCCGTTCCCCGCCCGTTCGTTCCTGCCGATCGACGAAGGGACGTTCTCGTCCTCCCCGGAGCTCGCCTTCGTTCAGATGGCGGAAGTCCTGGACTGCCCCCGGCTTGTCAAGCTGGGGGACGAGCTGTGCGGCATCTACGGCATAGAAACCGTCGGCATCGTCGACTTCGACCGAACGAGCCCTTTCACCACCGTCAAGCGGCTAGGGCGGTTCCTGCTCAAGGCAGAGTGCATGCCCGGCCTGGTGAAAGCCCGGAAAGCAGTGCGACACATCGCGCCGGGTTCGGCTTCGCCCATGGAAACGGCCATCGTCCTGCTGCTCTGCCTGCCCCCGCGGCTCGGCGGGTACGGCTTGCCGCGCCCCGTAATGAACGGAAGGGCGAGCCTCAAGAAGCAAGCCTGCCGCAAGCCCTCCGACCGACGCTACCGTTGCGACCTCTTGTGGCCGGCCGCCGACATCGCCGTGGAATACGACAGCTTCCTGCATCACGGCAGCCGCGCGAAGATGGCCGACGACGCAAGAAGAAGGAACGACCTGCTGGCGCGAGGCACCACGGTGGTATCGATCACGGGCAGAACAGTGTGGAACCTCATCGAACTCGACGAGATCGCACGGCTTCTTGCAAGGCGCATGGGCAAGCGGCTTTCCACGAACGGAGTCGGCTGGCGAAAAGCCCAGCACGAGCTTCACGGGATGCTGACGGGGTCTTTCTTCGATGAACGATGAGCTTTCCGCTCGTATAATCGGCTTCCCAACATGCGCAGCAGGGCTTCGCGCACGTTTCCGCGTCGCGATGTGCAGCAAAAACGAGGTTTTGGCAGTCCTGACCACAAGGAATGCGAAACGGAGAAGTCGCGACCAGGGGTTTCGCCTGGTTGCGTTCGCTCCGACGGCGTCCAACCGCTTCCGAAACGTCGAAAGACTGCCAAAACCTCGTTTTTGCTGCACATCAATGAGATCGAACGTGCGCGGAGGCCGCGAGGAGCGCGCGCGAAGCGAGGGCGGCACGAGGGTGGCGAGGCGAGGACGGCGCTGGCGGTCGGGCGCATGTGGGGATCGCAAAGAGCAAGCGACGCGGACGGGCGCGAAGGTCGCAAGGCGAGGGCGGCGCGATGATCGCGTGACGAAGGAAGTCGAACGGGCACTGGGACCGCGAGGTGCGGACGCGCACGGAGGTCGCAGGATGCGGGCGACGCGGGCGCACGGGGCGTGCGAGATGCCGTCGCGCGCCCGGGCGGTTGCCGGGCGCGCGAGGTTATGGCACGGCGCCTCCCCTACGCCCCGCGCGGGTGCGCGTCCCCCTCGTCGAGCGAGCTCGTCTCCAGAAGCGACTTGCCCTTCGTCTCGGGCGCCATGAACGCCGACAGCACGAGGCCCAGGATCACGAGGCCCGCCGCGATCAGCATGGTGGGGCCGATGCCGTAGGCGGCCAGGAACAGCGGCGTGCCGTACGTGGCGATGATAGTGCCGATGCGCGAGAACGCGATGGCGATGCCCACCGCCGAGGCGCGCACCTCGGTGGGAAACAGCTCGTTGGGGTACAGCCATTGCAGGATGCCCGGGCCGCCGCTGAAGAACGCGTACAGGCCGAACCCCAGGATGATCACGTAGATGGGGGCGTCCGGGAACACGCCCAGGATGACCAGGCCCACCGCCATGAGGGCGAGCGAGCGGATGAGCAGCGGACGGCGGCCCATCGAGTTCAGCCAGAACATGGCCGGGATGGAACCGATCAGGAAGAACAGGCTGACCACGCTCTCGCCCAGGATGGCCTCGTGGCCCTCCCCCAGCCCGAAGGCCGTCATGATCTCGGGGCCGAACGTGTAGATGGCGTACATCGGCACCACCTGGCACAGCGTCAGGATGCCCAAGAACACGATGCGCTTGGCGTAGCCGCCCGCGAACACCTTGCGCAGGCTGGTCTTCTCGCCCGGATCCTCCAGCTCGAGCTCCACGCCTTCGCCGAACACGCGCCGCATGACGGCGTCGGCCTCCTCGGTGCGGCCTTTCTGAGCCAGCCACATGGGCGACTCGGGGATGTCGTGCCGCCCGACCAGCAGGATGATGCAGGGGATGACGGCCGAGCCGAGCATCCACTGCCATCCGTTGGGCACGCTGTACAGGAAGTACCCCACGAACGCCGCCACCGTGGCGCCGAGGTACCAGGCGGCCGACACCATGCCCATGGAGATGGAGCGGTGCTGCTTGGGCGTGAACTCGGCGATGAGCGAGGTGGCTATCGGGTAGTCGGCGCCTACGAACACGCCGATGAAGAAGCGCGCCGCCACGAGCTGGAGCGGGTCGGCGCAGAACACGCTCAGGATGGAGAAGGTTCCGATGGCCACGATGTCGACGATGAACATCTTCTTGCGCCCGATGCGGTCGGTGAGGTAGCCGCCCGCGATCGTGCCCACGAAGATGCCCAGCAAAACCGACGCCCCGATGGCCGCGCTCCACGCCTCGTCGAGGTTGAACAGCGGTGTGATCTGCGTGAGCGCCACGCCGATGAGCGAGAGCACGTACCCGTCCAAAAACGAGCCGCCGCTCGAGAAGAACGTGATCTTGCGCAAGAAGGGCGTCATGGCCACGTCGTCCATGGTCTTCTTGGCCGACTTCTTCACCTTGTGGACCACGTCCCCGCCGATCTGCTTGGCGCCGTCGGCGACCTCGCCCATGGGAGGGCTCGTTACCTGGGTCATATGCTTTACGTTGCTCATGCTCTCATCTCCTTCTGTGCTATGCGTTCCTCTTGCGATACATCCTGAGCGGAGCGAAAGCTCCTCTTACCGTCACCCCGAGCGAGCGCAAGCGAGTCGAAGGTCCCGGCGGCACCAGCCGTGACGTTTCCCGCTTGCGCCGCACGGGATCCTTCGACTCCGGCCTGCGACCGGCGCTCAGGATGGCAACCTGCGGCTTACTCCCACTCGCAGATGCCGAAGTTCAGGTGCGGCTTGGCGCCGGTCTCGTCGGCGTCGGCATCGACCAGCTGGAAGCGGATCTCGTTGTCGCCCACCTTCCACATGCGGGTCTGCAGCGTGGTGCCCGGCAGCACCGGCGAGGTGATGCGGGTCTTGAACCGCTTCATGCGCTCCGGCTCGCCCGGGAAGAACGAGCTGATGATGTGGCGCATCGTGAAGCCGCCCAAGCTCACGCCGTGGGCGATGGGACGAGCAAGCCCCGTCTGCTCGGTGTAGGCGAAGTCGATGTGCTGCTGGTGCCAGTCGCCCATGAGACGGTAGATCAGCGGCATGTTGAGCGGCATCGTCTCCTCCACCACGGCGTCGGGCGCGCGGTCGGGCATCTCCACGATGTCCTTCGGGGGCTTGGGGCCTCCCCAACCGCCGTCGTAGATGCACACGTCCCAGGTCTCGGTCTCGCACAGAAGCGTGCCGTCGGAGGAGTAGGAGCGTCCGGTCTGCTTCGAGAGGCACCCGCGGCCCTCGCCGCGGTCGTACAGCGCGTCCTGGGTGACGAACGTCTCGATGCGGTCGTTCATCTTGAAGGGCGCGTGCAGCTTGATCTCGAAGCCGTAGTGCAGCGAGCCGTCGTAGTCGTAGCCGTAGTCCAGCGTGCGCGTCATCTCCTCGTGCACGGTCAGCGGCGCGCCGAAGATGGGCAGCACCTTGAGATCGGGGTTCGCGGCGTCCCCCTCGTTCACGTACTCGAGGTCCGTCTTCCCGTCGTAGCCCGCGTTGCAGCCCAGCGCGCAGATCTCCAGGTCCTTGAATGTGTACTCCCTTACGAACGGCCCGAACTCCTTACCCACGATCTCAGTGCTGATAGCCATAGTCCCTCTCCTTATCTCCCAAGTCCCCAAAAAGGGTACTCATTCACCAGGTTCACTCGTACGTGCCACGGTCGAATCCCCCGCTGCGCTTGCCGTAGGGTCGCAAACGAAAAGAGGCGAGGTCGAGGGCATCGGGCGGCACCCACCAAGCGAGTTTCCCCTTCGGGGACTTGCTCCGCTTCGCTCCGCGGCGCCGCAGCGCAGCGAGGACTGTCTGAGCGACTGGGCGCTGCCCGATGCCCTCGACCGTCCCGCAGGTCATTTCAACAATTTCTTCTCGATTTTCATGGAGCACGTGCGGGGGAAGCTGTCGACGATCTCCACGTACGAGGGGACCTTGAACCCCGCCATGTGCTCCTCGCAGTACGCGAGCACCTCCTCCTCGGTGATCCGCGCGCCTGCGGCCGGCAGCACGAAGGCCTTCACGGCCTGGTCGCGGATGGGATCGGGCACGCCGATGACCGCGGCCTCGGCGATGCGCGGGTGGCCTGCCAGCACGTTCTCCAGCTCGGTGGTGGAGATGTTCTCCCCCGCCCGCTTGATCATGTTCACCTTGCGGTCGACGAAGAAGAACCAGCCGTCCTCGTCCACGTACCCCTTGTCGCCGGTCTTCAGCCAGCCGTCCTCGGTGAACGTGCGCGCCGTGGCCTCGGGGTCGTTGAAGTACTCCTTCATGATGGTGCGGCCGCGCACGCCCCTCACCTGGATTTCGCCTACCTCGCCCGGGTCGGCCTGCGTGCCGTCCTCGCGCGTGATGCGCACCTCGTAGCCAAGTCCCGCGCGTCCCACGGAAGGCCACCGGCGCGCGCCGGTGGGCGGGTCGGTGAGCACCCAGCCGATGGACTCGGTGGAGCCGTACGTGTTCATGAGCGACACGCCGAAGCGCTGCTCGAACGCCTCCTTCTCGGCGTCGGACACCGGCAGGAAGTAGAGGATCTCGCGCAGCTCGTGGTTGCGGTCGTCGGGCGAGGCGGGCTGCAGCATGAGCGTGCGCAGCATCATGGCCACGCACTGCGTGACGGTTGCCTTGAACTCGCGGATCTGCGACCAGAAGCGGCTGGCGCTGTACTTCTCCACCACGATGAGCGTGGCGCCCACGGTGAGCACCGGCATGAGCGCGGCCAGCTGGAAGTTGGAATGGCAGGCGGGCATGGTGGTGAGCAGGCGGTCGTTCTTCGTCAGCGCGACCTCCCAGTCGCCATACAAGCCGCTGAACAGGATGTTCGCATGCGTGAGCACCACGCCCTTCGGGCGCGAGGTGGTGCCGGACGTGAAGATGATCTCGGCCGGGTCGTCGGCGCTCAGCGGGCGCACCTCGTCGAGCTCGGCCGCCGCCTCGGCGCGCAGCCGCGAGAAGTCGTGCAGGGACCCGTCGCGCTCGAGGGCGGCGCGCGCTTCTTCGACGCCCTCGACCTTGTCGTCGTGCGTGCGCGCCACCAGCACGCCCTTGGGGCAATACGGGCCGCTGTCGCGCACGGCGCGGTACAGGCCGAGGAACTTCGGCTCAACCACCGCGCACGAGGCCTCGGTACGCTCGAGCACGAACGCGGCTTCCTCCACCAGGTACTGCTCGTTCATGGGCACCATGACGGCGCCGATCTTCGCCAACCCGAACAGGCACATCATGAACTCGGGGCACGTGCACAGCTGCACGGCCACGCGCTCGCCAGCCGCGACCCCCATCGAGAGGAACACGTTGGCCGCCCGGTCGATCTCCTCGTTGAACGCGCGATACGTGTACGTGCTGGTCGAACCCGTGCGATCGCGGAAGAGGAGGAACTCGCGCTCGCCGCACGCGGCCACGAGGCCGTCCCACAGGCTGCGCACCGTTTCGTTTCCCACGATGTCGGTCAATCGTCTCACCTTTTCCATCCGTCGATCCCCTGGTAATCCGCACGATGCCGTCGTCGAGGGCCCTCGCCCGCAAGGGCGGCATCGTGCGGATGCGCGGCGAGTTCTGCCGGCCGCGCATCCGACGTGGCGCCCGGGAAGCGATTCCCGGACGCGAGGTACCGCGTTAGCCGATCTTCACGACGCCGGCCGCGGCCAGCTCGTCGATCTGCTCCTGCGTGTAGCCCAGCTTCGTCATGACGTCGACGGTGTCGCCGCCCTGATGCGGCATCGGACGCCAGATCTGACCCGGGTTGTTCTTGAACTTCGGGAACACGCCGAGGCCGTGGAAGGTCTCGCCGTCGACCGTCTCCCAGTCGACCCACGTGTTGCGCAAGCGCAGGTGCTCTTCTTCCACGAGGTCTTCCATGTCGTTGACCACCTGCACGGCAATGCGGTGCGCGGCGAAGTCCTCTTCGATGTCGTACTTCGAGTTGGCCAGGCAGTACTCTTCGAACGCCTTCTGGATCTCGTCGGCGTGCGGGTTGGACAGCCACAGGCCGCTCGTGTCCTCGGGGATGTCCTCGGTGCCCCAGAGATGCCCCAGGCCGATGGTCTCGAGGAAGTACTTGTTCTGGTCGACGCCGTACAGGCACACGCCCAGGAAGCCGTCCTTGCACTTGAACTCGCCGATGCCGCAGAGGTTCTGGTTGCGGGCGCCCGGACGAGGCCACTTGATGCCCTCGTTAAGGTAGTCGACCAGGTAGTACTGGCCGATGGCCAGAAGCGTCTCGTACATGGCCAAATCGATGCTCTCGCCCTTGCCGGACTTCTCGGCCTTGTACAGGGCCGCCAGCGCCGAGGAGGCGATCATCAGCGTGTTGAAGTAGTCGCCCGCGTAGGGTCCGGGGAGCATGGGCTGCTCCTCCGTGCCGTTCTGCATGATGATGCCGGAGTAGGCCATCACCGTCAGGTCGTAGGCGGCGCGCTTCACCATCTTGGGGTCGCCCTCCTGGCCGAAGCCGGAGACGTGTACGATGACCATCTTGGGGTTGAGCTCCCACAGCACGTCGTCGGTGATGCCCTTGCGAGCCCACGTGCCGCCCTTGGAGGCCTCCATGAAGATGTCGGCGTCCTTCACGAGGTCGAAGAACACCTTCTTGCCCTCTTCGGAGAAGTAGTTCAGGGCCACGGAGCGCTGGTTGCGGCGCTCGGCCTGCTTCACGTACGCGGTGTCGCGGATAGTGTCGCCCGCGCCCGTGTTCTCGAGCCAGACGACGTCGGCACCCCAGTCGGCCATGAGGTCGGCGGCCTTCGGGCAGGCCAGCTCCACTGCCGCGTACACGACCTTGACGCCGTCGAGCGGGCCGTACGAGGGCTTTTCGGTAGGAATTGCCATAGTTGAATCCTCCTTGAATGGTGACGGCTTGCCGTGGCGGCCGGCTAGCGGTTCAGAACCCGAAGTCATTCGGACACGGCCGATAGGCCGCTTACCTCATTGACCTCGGAACCTTCACCGCTATCCGACTCGCCACGACAGCCCTGTCCAATACTGACTAAACGGAGCTCCTGCTTACTTCTGCTTGTACTTGATGGAGGCGCCCTTGGAGGTGGCGAGGATCATCATCTCGTCGGTGCCGCCGGAGACGCGGTCGACGCGCAGGTCGCGCCAGATGCGGTTGATGCGATGCTCAGAAGCCACGGCGATGCCGCCCATGATCTGCATGGCGTCATCGGTCACTTCGAAGGAGGCGTTGGCGCAGTAGTACTTGCACATGGCGGCAGCGGCCGGGTCGAAGTTGCCGTCGTTGTTGTCGGCGTTCCAGGCGGCCTCATACAGCATGTTCTTCATGTTCGTCAGCTTGATGCACATATCGGTGATCTTGATCTGGTTGAGCTGGAAGCGGCTGATGGGCTTCCCGAAGGCGATGCGGCTGTTCGCGTGCGCCATAGCATCCTCGAAGGCGCAGATGGCGGTGCCGTAGTCGCAGGCGCCCACGAGCCAGCGCTCGAAGTTGAAGTCGGACACGCCGCGCATGAAGCCGTTGCCCTCTTTGCCGAAGATGTCCTTCTCCTCAAGCTCCACGTTGTCCATGTAGACCTCGCAGCAGCTGTCCATGCGCAGGCCCAGCTTGGTCAGCGGGGACAGCTTCACGCCCGGCTTGGACATATCGAGGAAGAACTCGGTGAACATGGTCGGGTCGTCGGCGTTCTTCGCCATGATGACGAGGTACTTCACACCGGCCGAGGAGGTGATGAAGGTCTTGGTGCCGTTGAGGTAGATCTTGCCGTTCTCGCGCTTGTAGGTGGTGGCCAGCGCGCCCACGTCGGAACCGGCGCCCGGCTCGGTGCAGGCCGAGTTCCAGATCTGCTCGCCGGAGCCCAGCGTGCTCATGACGGCCTCGATCTGCTCTTCGGTGCCCTCGCGGATGATGGTCTCGAAGCCGGGCAGCTGGTACAGCACGTAGGTGGGGGCGCCGTACTTGCCCAGGATCTCGTACACGGCCATCAGCGTCACGCAGGGCTGCTCCAGGCCCAGGCCGCCGTGGCTCTCGGGGAGCATGATCTGGTCGAAGCCCAGCTCGCAGAGGCCCTTCACCCAGCGCAGCGGGTACTCGTGCTTCTCGTCGCACTCGTGGAAGTAAGTCTCCCAATTCTCGCTCTCCATGTACTCGCGGTAGCTATCGACGATAAGCTCCTGCTCGTCCGTCAACTTGAAATCCATGACGATCCTCCTTTTAGTGTTTGTGCAACGGGGCTGATCCCCCGCTGTAGCCTTGATTGGTCTTCCGGCCGCGGCGCCTACAGCCCCAGCTGCTCGCGGTAGAAGGTCGCGCCGTGCTCGAGGGCGTCGTTTGCCGCATCGAGCATCTTGGTGTAGTGCAGAAACGCGTGGATGACGCCTTCGAACACCTCGTAGCGGACGGGCGTGCCGTACTGCTCGCAGATGGCTGCCAGCGTGGCGCTGTCGTCGCGCAGCGGGTCGTACTCGGCCGCCGCGATGTAGCAGGCCGGCATGTCGCGCTCCAGGTCGTTCAGGAACAGGTTCGCGTAGGGGCTGGCCGCCAGCTCGGCGGGGTCGTTCGCGTACATCTGCATGTAGAACTGCCAGTCGGCCTCGGTAAGCCCGTCCCACGGACCGCCCAGAAGGCGCATCGAAGACGAGTCGGTCAGGCCGAACCAGCCGTAGTACAGAAGGCAGCACTTCACGAAGTCGCTTGCGCCTTTCTCCTCGCGCAGGTACATCGTGGCCGCAAGGCCCAGATGCGCGCCGCCGGAGTCTCCGGCGAAGGACAGGCGCTCGCCGTCGATGCCGTGACGGGCGCCCTGCTCGTGCAGGTAGGAGGCCACGGCGGCCACCTCCTCCACCGCGCTGGGGAACTTGGCCTCGGGCGACAGACGGTAGTCGACGGCCACCACCGGCACGCCGGCATGGCTTGCCAGGACGCGGCACACGCGGTCGTGCGTGTCGAGGTTGCCCAGCACGAACCCGCCGCCGTGCACGTACACGATGGCCGGCATGGCGGGCTTCCCTGCCGCACGGCCAGCAGCGGCTGCAGCCGTGGGATAGTAGTAGCGCACCGGAATGGCGCCGTAGGGGCCGTCCACCTCGGCATCGAGCTTCTCGGCCATGACCGGTCCGCCCTCGCACCAGAACGCGCGGCCGGCCACGTAGTTCTCGCGCATTTTCTCGAAGCCCACGCTGGTATCGTTCGCGTCGCCCGCCAGCTCGTCCTCTTTGGCGAGCACGGCCTTCATCTGCGGGTTGATCTTCGAGAGCACGTCGAGCTTGTTCATTGCAACCTTCTTTCGCGAACCGATCGATGCGGGATGGTGGATCCGGTGGAACAACGGGATCGAGACGCGGGGACGCTGCTTGCAGCGGCGCGCCCCCGCGCTCGCTGGCGGCGCGTTACGCCTTGGCGGACTCGCCGTCCTCTGCGGCCGCGACCGCGTCGGAGGCGCCGAAGTGCTTCTTGATGGAGCGGAGCAGCATGACCAGCGCGATGCAGCCGATGACGCCGAACATGATCTCGAAGCCGAAGATGCTGGAGAACGCTGCCGTACCCTGGGCGTCGATCATGCCGCCGTACCAGGTGTGGATGAACACGTCAGGCAGGAAGCCGATGACGGACAGCAGGCCGGAGGCGGTGCCGAAGATGGCCATGGGGATCTTGACCTCGGACAGCGGCGAGGAGCCGATGGAGAAGGCGCCGTAGGTGGTGAAGCCGAACACGACCACGAGGATGGAGGCGACCATGGCGCCGGAGGGATCCTGCGGGAACAGGATGAAGCCGACGAGTACCGCGATGGACAGGATGAAGCCGCCCAGGATGGTCTTCGAGGGGCTCTTGATCTTCGTGGCGATGAAGCCGACAATGGGGCCGGCGATGAGGCCGATGCCGTAGGTGCGGATGAGGCCGACGATGTTCACGAGGTTGCCGTCGGCGTTGAAGCACTGCGTGAGGTACGGCGTGGTGTAGGTAGCGCCCTGGTACACGGCGTAGCAGGCGAAGTACGCGACGCAGGCCCAGATGACGCCGGGGTGCTTGATGGCCTGGATGGCCTCCTTGACGCTGAACAGCTTGGCGTCCTTATTGATCTCGCCCTTGAAGTCGGGGATGATGAAGAAGGAGACGACGCCCAGGACGGCGATGACGACGCCCAGGAAGATGAGCATGGCCTGCACGCCCGCGGAGCCGGAGATGGCCGCGATGATGCCGGCGTTGATGAGGCCGATGACGAGGCCGGTGACGCCGTAGATGGAGTAGCTGATGCCGATCTTGGAGGCGTACTCGTTCTCCTCGCAGCACAGGCGGATGACCTTGAAGCGCGTGCCCCACCACACGAGGATGGAGGTGACGCCCATGAGCACGAACAGGATCAGGCAGATCTGCACGGAAGGCAGCATGGCGTACACGAACACGAGCACGGCGGTGGCGATGAAGCCGACCCATGCCAGCGTGCGCATGCGGAACTTGTCGGCCACGATGCCGGAGGGCAGGTAGCAGATCATGGCGGCGATGCCGTAGGCCGACACCATGAGGCCGAGGTCGGCGTTGGTGGCGCCGAGCGCTTGCATCAGCGGATCGTAGAAGACGTTCTTCAGATACATCGGCGCGTAGATGATCGACGAGCCCATGGAGATGAGCACGACGAGCGCCCACTTGTGCAGGGTGGAGAGCTCCTTGTAGGTAACCTCTCCCTTGCTCTTGGCAAGCAATGACATCCTTACTTCCTTTCTCCTTGTCTGCGCCCAGTCTCTCAGTCGGTCGCCGGCACGTTCATGGCGGCGACCGGCGGTGAACCGAGCCGTTGGGTGCATTCTGTTCGCAGACTGTGGTTTTGCCATCGCAAAATCCCCACTAATTGGCCTAATACTTACTTTCTTGCGAGGCGTTACCGAAGAATTAGTGATAGATTCTCGCCGTGATGAATAAGGCGGAGGCATTGGGAGCCACCCTGCGAAAGGGCAGCTCAACGGCATCATCATCCATCGCTAACGGGAGATAGGAAGGGTGGTCGGCTTTATGACGCTCCAATCGGCAGCACCGTCGGACCGGAAAACGGGAAAAGAGGGGTACTTGACGGATCTTGCGACTCGTCCTGCGCTGAAATACGTGGGATTCGCGTTGCTTTTAGCATGGCACTACGCTCTATGGTTCGTCCCGCACATGTTCACGCAGACCGAACTGCTGGACGAGCGCGTCACCATCTCCTGGCTGGTGAACTTGGGCGCCACCGTGGTCTCGCTGCTGCTCATCGCGTTCATGCTGGGGCGCAAACGTCACCTTTCGGCCTACCGTTGGCTCTACGTGGCCGCGCCGGCGCTCACCTGCCTTGCAACGTTGGCGATATGCCTGATTCCTCAAGTGTTCACGGTGCCCGGCCTCGCCTACGCGCTGTCCTTCTTTCTCGGCATCACCGAATCGGTCATGTGGATCCTCTGGGGCGAGCGCTACGCCTGCGTGAAGGCGAACTTCACCCTCCGCCACATCGGCACGACGTTCGGGCTGACGCTGCTCGGAACCATCATCCTGGCGTGGGTGCTGCCCTCGTACGTGACGACGGCGTTCGTCTCACTGCTGCCCATCGCCTCCGGCATGCTGCTGGTGGCCGCTCGCCGCGACGGCTCGCGGGCGTTTCCGGTGCTGTTGCCGAAGAGCGCGGCTCAGGACGGTCTCAAGAACATGGTCGCGGTGAGCATCATCACCTTCCTGGCCAGCGTCGCGTGCTACTTCCTCGTGGCCATCATCCCCTGGGAGGTGCTGCCCACCGGAGACGTCAGCTTCACGTTGGGCATCCTCGGAGGGGCGGCCATCATGCTGGGCATCGCCGGCATCAGCATCGCGTCGAAGGACAAGGCCAGCATATTCAAGATGTTCCCCTGGCTGCTGGTGCTGCTGATCGCGGCGTTCGCGCTGTTCCTGGCCGACGAGGTGGCGTTCTTCCCCGCCTTCATCATGGCGACCGGCATCTCGTCGCTGCTGGAAATCCTGCTCATCATGTACTTCGGCATCCTCACCTCGAAAGGCTACGTGACGCCGGCCGTAGCGTTCGCCTTCTCCGGCGCGTTCGTGCGCGCGGGCATCGCCGTAGGCAATACGTGGGCCGTAGGCTACGAGCACGCCCCCGAGCTGGCCTTCGCCATCACGCCCGAGACGTGCCTGGGGCTCATGTGCGTGCTGGCCGTGCTGCTGGTGCCGCTGGTGCGCCAGGAGTTCAACATCGTGGCGCTGACGGCCGCGCCGCCCACGAAGGCCGAGATCGACGAGATCTGCTCCGAGGTGGCCAAGGAGTTCAGCCTGTCGGGGCGCGAGGCCGAGATCCTCGTGCTCATCGCGCGCGGCTACACCACGAACAACATGGCCGAGAAGCTGGTGATATCGCCGTACACCGTGAACACCCACGTGCGGCACATCTACGAGAAGATGCAGATCCACAAGCGCAGCGAGCTGCTGAACTACCTCAACATGCAGCGCAGCGATTTCTAGAAAGCTCTGCATGCAGAAGCGCCCCGATCGGGGCGCTTCGCGTTCGTCATGCTCCCCCGCCTGCTTCTAGATGCAGGGGATCTTTACTCCGCAGGGTAGAAGCCGCTCGGCTCTTCGCCCAGGTTGATCATGATGTTCTTCGTCTGGGTGTAGTGCTCGAGCATAATCTTGTGCGTCTCGCGGCCGATGCCGGACTCCTTATAGCCTCCGAACGGCGCTCCGGACGGGATCTGGTTGTAGGTGTTCACCCACATGCGCCCGGTCTTGACGCCCTGCGCGACGCGGAAGGCGCGGTTGATGTCGCGCGTCCAGACGGCGCCGCCCAGGCCGTACACGGAATCGTTGGCCAGGTCGATGACCTCTTGCTCGTCTTTGAACTTGATGACCACGGCCACCGGCCCGAAAATCTCTTCCTGGGCCACGCGGCAGGAGTTGTTCGGCACCTCGATGAGCGTCGGCTTCAAGAAGGCGCCCTTGGCAAGCTCGCCTTCGGTCGCGCGCTCCCCGCCGCAGAGGACGCGACCGCCCTCCTGCTTGGCGATCTCCACGTACTCGAGGATCTTGTTCATCTGATTCTGGTCGATCTGGCTGCCCATCTGGGTGTCGTCCTCCCAAGGCATGCCCACCTTCACCTTGCTGAACGCCTCGCACGCGTCCTCGACGAACTTGTCGTAGATATCCTCGTGCACGAAGATGCGGCTGCCGGCGCAGCACACCTGACCCTGGTTGAACAGGATGCCCAGCTGGATGCCGTCGAGCATCATGTCCCACTTGGCATCGGGGAAGATGATGTTCGCCGACTTGCCGCCCAGCTCCAGCGTGGCCGGGATGAGGCGCTCGGCCGCCGCGCGAGCCACGTCGCGACCGACTTCGGTCGACCCGGTGAAGGCAAGCTTGCTGATCTTGGGATTGTCGAGGATGTACTGACCCGACTTCGAGCCGCGGCCCGTGACCACGTTGAATACGCCGGCCGGAATGACGCCTTCGGTGAGCTTGGCAAGCTCGAGCACCGTGAGCGAGGTCGTGGACGAGGGCTTGAACACCGTGCAGTCGCCGGCGGCCAGCACGGGAGCCAGCTTCCAAGCGGCCATGAGGAACGGGAAGTTCCACGGCACGATCTGGCCGACGACGCCGATAGGCTCGTGCAGCACGAGCGACATCATGTTGCCCGGAAGCAGGTCGGCCTCTCCCGTGTCGGCCAGCAGCACGCCGGCGAAGTAGCGGAAATGGTCGACCGAGTACGCCACGTCGATGGCGCGCGTCTCGCGGATAGGCTTGCCGTTGTCCAGCGATTCGAGCAGCGCGAACCTCTCGGCGTTCTCCTCGATGAGGTCGGCCACCTTGTTCAGGATGATGGCGCGCTCGGCCTTCGACGTCTTGCTCCAGGTTTCGAACGCCTTCCATGCGGCGTCGACCGCGCGGTCGACGTCTTCCTTCGTGGCGTCGGCGATGGTGGAAAGCTGCTCGCCGTTGGCCGGGCAGTACACGTCGAGCGTGCCGCCGTCGGACGCGTCGACCCACTTGCCGTCGATATAGAGCTGGTATGATTTCTGAGCAGGGTTGTTCATGAGTGCTCCTTTCAGATAAGGTCGCATGCCGCTTCCCCGCCGCTGCGTCCGCACCGTCTCTCAACGCGCGATCCGCGGATCCGGCGGGCAGCCCGCATGCCCGCTGAGCGACCTCAAGGCCGTTGCGGCCAAGATACACCCTCGCATGCGATGCGGCGGCCTCCGTTACCAACTGTTAACACGAGCGGTACTATTTCCTCGATTGATGCACGATACGTAACAATTAGGGAACGGCGGGCGTTCGCGAACGGTTCTTTTCGGTCGCGAACGGCCGAGCACGAGAACGGCCTCGGCGCGATGCCGAGGCCGTTCTTCGTCAAGGGGAAAGCGGGAAGCGATATCCGGAAGCGCCCTAGAGGGCCGTGCCGGCGATCCAATCGCCGTACTCCACGTGGCCGTCGTGCTTGTCCACGCCGCGCGCGATGGTGATGCGCTGCACGGTGGGAGCGCCCTCTTCCAACCACATGGCGCGGCAGTCGCGGTACAGGCGCTCGGTCGGGCCGTACGGCGAATCCTCGAAGTAGCCGTCGCCGCCGAAGATCTCCAGCATCTCGTCGGACACCATCTTCACCGTGTCGATGGAGAACAGCTTGCACATGGCGGCCTTCTCGTCGACGAACTCGTTGTGCGGATCCTTGTCGTAGTCGTCGGCGAAGTCCATGACCATGCAGCGCAGTGCGTGGATGTTCGTGGCCATGTTCGCCAGCTTCATCTTGATGGCCTGGCGCTGGATGATCGGCTTGCCGAAGGTGACGCGGTCGCGAGCGCGGGCGATGGACATCTCCAGCATGCGCTGGGCCATGCCGAGGTTCGAGTCGGCGATGTGCACGCGGGAGATGGCGAGCGAGTGCATGGCCACTTCCATGCCCTGGCCCTCCTCGCCCAGCAGGTACTTCGGGTCGAGCACGACGTCGGTCATCTTGAAGCCGGCGTGGCCCGCGCCGCGGCAGCCCATCATGTGCGGCATGGGAACCAGTTCGAATCCCGGCGTGTCCATGGGCACGAAGAAGGCGGACAGGCGCTCGTCGCCCTGCTTCTCAGGGTCGGTCACCGCGATGACGTAGGCGTACTGCGAGCAGTCGGTGTGGGAGATGAGCCACTTCTCGCCGTTGAGCACGTAGTTGCCGTTCTCGTCCTTGAGCGCGGTGGTATGCAGATCGGCGCCGGTGCCGCCCGTCTGCTCGGTCAGCGCGAAGTTCGTGAAGATGGTCTTGTCCTGGAACTTGTCCATGAACTCGGCCTTGAGCTCCGGCTTGCCGTAGTCGTCGAGGATGCGCCAGTTCAGGTCGGCGGCGTAGTGCAGGTGCATGCGCATGCCGCCCGGTCCGCGGGAGAACTCCTCCTGCACCTGCAGGATCTCCTTCTCGGACAGGCCCCATCCACCGTACTCCTCGGGCAGCGCGTAGCGGTACAGGTTGTTCTCGATGGCCAGGTCGTAGAATTCCTGCGGGAACTTGTTGGTGACCTCCACCTCCTTCTGCATCTCCTCGAACGGACCCTCGGCGAGCGCACGCACCGTCTTGAGGTACTCGCGGAACTCCTCTGGGGTAAGCTTGCTCATACATCCTCCTTCAACGTCTTGCCAGACTGTCGGTTTCGCGCTGCTTCCCCGTCGTGTCGGCGAGTGGCAACCGCGTTGGCCTCAGTTTGCACCCTAAACGAATATTTTGTCCAATAGGTAATCGATGATGATTCATTTGCCAAAGGATAGGTTTTGGCTATGGTTCCCCTTCTGCCGTCGATTCCCCCTGGATCAACTGTTTCTTCATCCTGCTGCAATATTGCATATTTTACCAGTTCATACACCCTCTATGCCACCAGCATACCAACGGCTTTGTCCGGTTGCATGGCGCTATCGATAGGAGGAACCTATGAATCGGCCGTCGATTCACTGAAAAGAACCTATTGGACACCAACGCGAATATGGGTGCAAACTGTACGAAGCGACAGCTCGAACGAAACGGGCGCGGCACCCCCTCTCCCGTTTCGCGGGGACACGGACGGACGGGGTCGTGCGCGCAGGACGAGCGCTGCGGACGATCTGCACAGAGAAGGAGCGTTGACTATGGATTTCAGCCTGACCGTCGATCAGGAACTGCTGATCGAGAGCATCCAGGAATTCGCCGAGAGGTACTTCGACGAGGACACCGTGAACGCCATGTACGAGAACCACGGCATCCCCGACGAGATCGGCGAGGCGTACCGCGACGCCGGGTTCGCCTTCATGGGCCTGCCCGAGGAATGCGGCGGCATCCCGTGCGACAAGCTCACGCTGGGCCTCATGACCGAAACGCTGTACCACCGCACCGGCTGCATGACGCCGTTCATGACCGCCATGCTGGCCACGGCCGACGTCGCCGAGTTCGGCACGCCCGAGCAGGTGTCGCTGGTCGTCGACCAGTACAACAAGTCGGGCAAGCCCATCGCATCGCTCGCGCTTTCCGAGCCGGGCGCGGGCTCCGACAACAAGGCCATGAGCACCTACACGAAGCGCCAAGACGACGGCACCTACATCATGAACGGCCAGAAGACCTGGGTCACGAACGGCGGCAACACGCCCTACATGCTGGTGGTGTCCAAGGACGAGCACCCGGCGCACGCCAACGAGAGCATGTCGCTGTGGCTCATCCCCACCGACGCGCCCGGCCTGTCCACCGCCCCGCTCGACAAGATCGGCCAGCAGATCATCCCGTTCGTCGACGTGTTCTTCGACGAGGTCAGGCTCACCGAGGACATGCGCCTGGGCAAGGAGGGCGAGGGCTTTCTGCTGCTCATGAAGAACTTCGAGATCGAGCGCTGCCTCGTGGCGGCCCAGTCCCTGGGCCTTGCGCAGGCCTGCATGGACGACGCGGCGGCCTACGCCAACGAGCGCTACGCCTTCGGCAAGCCCATCGGGTGGAACCCCATGATCCAGGACATGCTTGCCGAGATGGAAACCATCCTGGAGAACTCGCGCAACATGCTGTACAAGACGCTGTGGCAGCTGGATCAGGGAGAATCGGTGCGCACCGAGGCGGCCCTGCTCAAGCGCTACGCCACGGTGGGCTGCACGAAAGTGGCCGACATGGCGCTGGAGATATTCGCGGCGCTGGGCTACACCACGGCCTCCCGCGTCGGCCGCATCTGGACCGACCTGCGCGGCAACCAGCTGGCCGGCGGCACCGTGGAGATCATGAGCTACATCGCCGGACGACAGATCCTCAAGCGCTACGCGAAGTGACGCGCCGCGCAGACACGAAGCAAGCACCCATCGAACGAAAGGAATCCGCATGAACATTGCCGTAGCAGTGAAAGTGGTGCCCGACGACCAGGACATCGCCGTCGCGGCCGACCGCACCCTCGACTACTCCAAGGCCCACCAGGTGGTGAGCGAGTACGACCTCAACGCCATCGAGGCGGCCGCCCTGCTGGCCGAGGATGCCGGCGCCACCCTGTACGCCGTCAGCGCCAGCAACGCGAAGGCCGACGACCTCAAGGTGAAGAAGAGCATCCTGTCGCGCGGCCCCGCCGAGCTGTGCATGATCGCCGACGACGCGTTCGCCTTCGCCGACGCCCGCGTGACGGCGCGCGCCCTGGCGACGCTCGTCCGGGGCATCGGCGAGGTCGATCTCGTGGTGTGCGGCGACGGCTCGGCCGACATGTACGCCGGCCAGGTGGACGTGCAGCTGGCCGCCGAGCTGGGCATGCCGGTGGTCAACGCCGTCACCTCCATCAAGCTGGAAGACGGCGTCGCAGTGGTGGAGCGCACGCTTCCCGACGTCGTGGAGGAGATCGAGGTGCCGCTGCCCGCCGTGGTGGCCGTCACGCCCGAATGCGCCTACCCGCGCATCGCCGGCATGCGCGAGATCCTCACGGCGGGCAAGAAGCCGGCGACGGTGACCTCGGCCGCCGACGCCGGCGTGGACGTGAGCGCTGCGGTGGAGATCGCCAGCGTCACGGCCCCCGAGCAGGCCGCGCGCAAGCGCCAGGTGTTCGACATGAAAAACGACGGCGACTTCGACGCGTTCGCGTCGGCGGTTGCCGCAGCCGTCCGCGCGTAGCCGCAGTACGAAAGAGAGGCATGCATCATGAAAGCATTCGTCATAGCTGAAACCGCCGACGCCCAGAAGGAGCTGTGCGCCGGGGCGCGCACGCTCGCCGATGAGGTCCTGCTCGTCTCCATCGGCAGCGCGCCCCGCACGGGCGTGGCCGACAAGGCCTACGCCGTGGAGCTGCCGCAAGGCGAGCTGGTGGAGAACGCCTACGACGCCGTGGCCGCCCTGTACGACGAGGTCGCTCCGAACACGGTGCTGTTCGAGCCCACCCCGCGCCTCAAGATCGTGGGCGGCCGCCTGGCCGCGCATGCGGACGCGAGTGTGATGTGCGACGTCACCGCGCTCGACGGAGCCGAGGCCGAGAGCCTCTACTTCGGCGGCCTCGCGACGAAGAGGCAGCGCGCCGTCGGGCCCGTGGCCTTCTACTCCTGCAGCGGCACCGCCTTCGACGGCATCGAGGCCTCGGGCACCGACGTCGTGGAAGAGCGCGCGTTCGTCGCCCCGCAAAAACCCCTCAAGCTACGCGGCACGCATGAAGTTCCGCACGCGGGCACCGACCTGAGCCGCGCGTCCGTCATCGTGGGGGCCGGCCGCGGTTTCGCCCACGAGGAGGACTTGGAGCTGGCGCGCAGCCTGGCCTCGGCCGTCCACGGCGAGCTGGCCTGCTCGCGCCCGCTCGCGGAGAACGAGAAGTGGCTGCCCAAGAACACCTACCTGGGCGTTTCGGGCCGCATGGTGTCGCCGAAGGTGTACTTCGCCGTCGGCATCTCGGGCCAGATGCAGCATATGATAGGCGTGCACAACGCCGATGTCGTCGTAGCCGTGAACAAGGATCAAAACGCGCCGGTGTTCGCCCAGGCAGACTACGGCCTCGTGGCCGATCTGCACGAAGCGCTGCCGGCCCTCGTCGAGAAGCTCTCCTAAGCGACCCGACCGACTGAAAGGCTGATTCCATGTCCGATGATCAGTTCGACGCGATCGTCGTCGGCGCCGGGTGCGCCGGCGCGGTCGCAGCCTACCGGCTGGCCTCCGCGGGCCGTTCCGTTCTCGTAGTGGAACGCGGCAACTACGCCGGCGCCAAGAACATGACCGGCGGGCGCATCTACACGCATGCGCTCGCCCGCGTGTTCCCCGACTTCGAGGGAAGCGCTCCCCTGCAACGGCGCATCACGCACGAGAAGATATCGATGGCCGCCCCCGATGCCCTGTTCACCATGGACTTCACGGCCGACGAGCTGCGCGAGTCGGGCAAGGACTCCTACGCGGTGCTGCGCGGACCCTTCGACCAGTGGCTGGCCGAGCGGGCCGAGGAGGCGGGAGCCGACTTCATCTACGGCATCGCCGTGGAGGACCTCATCGTGCGCGACGGGCGGGTATGCGGCGTCGTCGCAGGCGGCGACGAGGTGGAAGCGCGCATCACCGTCTTGGCAGACGGAGCGAACTCCCTGCTCGCCCAGAAGGCGGGACTCGCCGACGACGTCCCCCTTCCCTGCCAGATGGCCGTGGGCGCGAAGGAGACCATCGCGCTTCCGCCGTCGGTCATCGAAGACCGGTTCCTGTGCGCGCCGGGCGAAGGCGCAGCATGGATGTTCGCCGGCGACTGCACGAAAGGGCGCGTGGGAGGCGGGTTCCTGTACACGAACGACGACTCGATCTCGCTCGGCCTCGTGGCAACGCTGTCGGATCTGGCCGCGGGCGACGTGCCCATCTACCAGATGCTGGAGGACTTCAAGCAGCGCGCCGACATCGCCCCGCTGGTCAAGGGCGGCGAGCTGGTGGAGTACTCCGGGCACCTCGTGCCCGAAGGCGGCCTCGCCATGGTTCCGCGCCTGTACGGCGACGGCGTGCTGGTGTGCGGCGACGCGGCCATGCTGTGCATGAACCTGGGGTACTCGGTGCGCGGCATGGACTTCGCCGTCAGCTCGGGCGACCTCGCGGCCGACGCCGTCATGCGCGCGCTCGAGGCCGACGACGTGTCGGCCGCGCAGCTGGCCGCCTACGAGCAGCTGCTCGACGGCTGCTACGTCCTGCAGGACCTCAAGCGCTTCCGCCGCTTCCCGCGCTATATGGAAGAGACGACGCGCATCTTCAACGAGTACCCGGCCATGGCCCGCGACATCATGCTCAACCTGTTCAAGGTGGACGGGCATCCTCAGGCGCGCATCAAAGACAAACTTCTGGGCCCGCTCAAGCGCGTGGGGCTGTGGCGGGTGGCGCAGGACGGCAGGAAGGGGATGAAGGCCTTATGAACGATCCGGTCATCAGCGTGAACGTGGACGCCAAGCTGGCGCTCAACAAGTACAACGTGGACGAGGGGCACGCGCACATCGCGCTTTCGGACGATGCGGACCGCGCGGAGTTCCGCAAGCTCGTGCTGGCCTGCCCCGCCGCGCTGTACAAGATCGACGAGGACGGCGGCCTGTCGTTCGACTATGCCGGCTGCCTCGAGTGCGGCACCTGCCGCATCCTGTGCAGCAGAACCATCGTCGAGCGATGGGAGTACCCCCAGCCCACCATGGGCGTGGAATATCGGTACGGGTGAAGACGCCCCCTGTCGCCATGCCGGCCAGCACGCGGGGCGGCATGGCGGGGCAATACCCTCACATCCTCCTTTTTGTGTAACGGCGCGCGCTTCATTCCCCCGTATAATAGAAGCGGTGTTCGACGCGGCGCACGATCCCAGGGGGCTACCGATGAACCTTTCGCAGCTGTACTACTTCCGCAAGCTCGCAGAGCTGCAGCATTACGCCAAGGCAGCGAAAGAGCTCTACATCACGCAGCCTTCCCTGTCGAACGCCATCAGCTCGCTCGAACAGGAGCTGGGCGTGTCGCTGTTCCAGAAGACGGGACGCAACATCCATCTCACGAAGTACGGCGCCGAGTTCCTCGCCTACGTGAACAAGGGCCTCGAGCAGATAGACAAGGGCATCGCCATCATGAAGAACTACGCCGGCACGGGCGACGGCGGCAAGATCGACCTCGGCTGCATCATCACCGTGCAGACCGACTTCATCCCCAAGCTGCTCAACGGCTACAAGGCCGCTGCCGGAGGCGTCGCGTTCAACGTGCGCGAGGACACCTCGATACCCCTCGTGAAGGATCTGCTGAGCGGCTGCTACGACGTGGTGTTCTGCGCCAAGGGCAACGAGGATCCCGACCTCGCCTACGTGCCCGTGCTCACGCAGAAGGTGGTCGTGGCCATGAGCTCCGATTGCCCGCTGGTGGAGAAAGAGTTCGTCACCCCGACCGACCTGCTGGAGCAGCACCTCATCACGTACGTCGACACCATCCCGCTGGGACGCGCCGTCAGGCGTATGCTCGACGAGTGCGGCATCAAGAACGTGGAGTACAGCTACCTCGACGAGTCCATCCTGGCCGGATTCGCGGCCAACGGCGTGGAGGCGGCCGTCATGCTGGACACCTTCCTGCTGCGCAGCGTGGACGACGTGGTGGTGAGGCCCTTCTACCCGAGCGCCCTCGATCGGCGCAGCTGCCACCACCGCGTGTACATGGCCTACAGCACGAAGAACTACCACCCGTACCGCGTCGACCACTTCATCCAGCACGTCATCGAGACGAAGGCGCTCAAGCCCGATCCGAACGCCTGCTACATCGACTGATCCCGACCCCTTTGGAGGATTGCCATGGCAGCCGCAGACCCCGCCGCCTTAAGCCCCACGCGCACGCGCGCCACCTGGAAGCCCGGCGTGTCAGACGAGCCGCTGCCCTTCTACGGCTGCGACGGATGCTCGGCGGCGTTCATCGGCATCGACGGCGGCGAGGGCCCGCGGCTCTCGGGCGGCGGGAGGCGGCCCACCATCGAGCTGCCCTACGCACCGGCGCCCGATCCTGCCGCTTGCGGCGGTTTCCTCGAGCGCCTCCCGGCGGCCAGCGCTGCGGACTGCGCCGATTCGATCGAACTTTCCTACGACGTGGTGGGAGGCTTCGACGCGAACGCGCTCAGGGTGTTCTGGAAGGTGCGCGAAGCCGGCTGCGAACCGCGCTGGTTCGCGCTCAAGGCGTTCACGGGAATGCAGCTGAAGTACGTGCTGCCAGGCAAGCGGGCGCCTATCGTGTTCGCGCTGGGCGACGAGGACGCTTACGCCTACTGCGACGAGGATCCCTGCGTCGGCTGCACGTTCCGCTGCAAGCGCGGCTTCGAGCTGTACGCCTACGTCGAAAAGATCGGGCTCGTCGCGCAGAGCGTGCACCGCGAGGCCGTCACGCGCTAAGCGACACCCCCTCCGCCCGATCAGGCCGGAAACCCAGGTCGATCCCAGCGCCTTCGGCGTCGAATCCCTTCACGAAGTCGATGAACGACTGCACGGCCGCGGTCTTGGCGTGCTTCGCGTTGACGGCCAGGTACACCCAGTAGAAGTCGGGGCGCACGCCCTCGAGCGGCACCGTCGTTATGTTCGAGAACACCTTGAGGCCGATGGAGTTCAGCATGAGCGCGGCCAAGCCGCCGTCCACCGACAGGGCGGACGCCATGGTGATGTCGTCGTCGTAGAGCGCCTCGACGCCCTCGAGCGGGCTCTGCTCCAAGATGCGCTGCACCGCCTCCCCGATGGGAGTGCCCCGCCGGTACGTGATCAGGCGCTGGCCGCACAGCTCTTCCAGCGCGATCGAAGAGCGGCCCGCCAGCGGATGGTCCGCGCGCACGCCCAGCTCCAAACTGCGGTTCAGCACGGGGAAGTACTCGATGTCGGGCTCGCGGTCGCGCCGTCCGCAGAAGGCGACGTCGAGCGTCTCGTTGTGCAGGCTCTGCGTGAGGTAGTTCGTGAACGCCTGGTACGTCTCGATGCGAACCTCGTCGCCGACGTGCTCGCGATAGGCTTTGAGCAGCGTGGGCAGGTAGTCGTCCTGCACGGTGAACGTAGCGCCCAGGCTCACGGTGCCGCCCAGCTGCGTTTTTCGGCGGTTCATCGCGTCGATGCCGTCGTCGAGGGAGCGCAGGCTGTCGCTCACGTAGCGGTAGAACTCGCTGCCGTTCGACGTCAGCTTGACGCTGCGCCCATCGCGGCAGAACAGCGCGACGCCCAGCTCCTTCTCCAGCGAGCTGATCGCGTCGGAGAGCGTCGGCTGGGCGATGTAGAGCTCTTTCGCCGCGCGCGTGTAGTGCTGCAGCTCGGCGAGCTTCTTGAAGTAGTAGAGCTGGGACAGGTTCATAGCGATGCTCCCCCGCGATCCCGACCGGTTGAAGAAGACGCTCGTCGGGGGCTCGCCGCAGCGAGCCCCCGATCAAGCCGAAGAGCTGTTCTAGCAGAGTATAGAGCCTATTCGGTCCACTGGCTCTTGAACTTCTTGGCGTTCGCGAACGTGTAGAAGCCGAGCAGAAGGATGAGGACCAGCAGCACCAAGCCGACGATGAACACGGCGTTGAAGCCGAAGCTGGAACCGATCCAAGCCCAGATCATCGATGCGAAAGCGGCGATCAGGTTGAACACGGTGCTCACGCGGGAGTAGATCACGGAGTAGTCGCGCGAACCGAACGACTGGCGCACGATGACCGGCACCAGCACGACGGCCGTGGCGTAGAACGCGCCGAAGATGAATGCGCCGCTGTACAGGATGTACTCGGAAGCAATGCCGAACCAGCAGAGCAGCACGCCGGCGACGCCGCAGACGAACGCGAACACCAAAGCGCCCTTGGCGTTGCGGTCGGCGACCACGCCCAGGATGAGCTTGAACAGCGCCTGGCCCACCATCATGACCGTGGTCATGACGCCGCCGACCACCAGCACGTCGAACGCGACGTCGGTGAGGGACTTCGTGTAGGTGGGGAACTGCATGGCGATGAGGACGGCGATGTTGATGAGGCCCGCGAACACGCACACGGAGTAGAACGCCGGGGTCTTCATGGCGGCCGCAGCGGACAGGCCGGTGGGCTTGGCCGGAGCCTGGCCGGCAACCACGGAGGCGCCGTACGGGGCCAGACCACAGTCCTCGGGCTTGCTGCGCACGCAGAACAGCGTGAACGGCAGCGAGGTGACCAAGGCGATGACGGCCCAGATCAGGTAGATGGTGTGGAAATCCATGCCGCCGGCGCGCAGGCCCGTGAACACGGCGGACCACACGGCGCCGCCGATGCCGGTGAACGCCATGCACAGACCGATGAACGTGCCCGCCTTGTCGGCGAACCAGCGGTTGATCAGCGTGGGGATGGCCAGCCACAGGATGGAGATCTCGCCCAGGCCCAGCAGCACGGCGGCCAGGTAGAACATCCAGATCTCGTTCGAAACGCTCATGAGCAGGAACGCGCCGCCCACCAAGCAGGCCGAAACGGACAGGATGATGCGGATGTCCACGGTCTGCAGCAGCTTGCCCATGAACGGCGAGGCGACGGTCATCGTCAGGTACATCACCGTGACGTACATGGCGAACGCCGTGGTCTCGACGCCCAGGCCCTCGGCGACGACCGGCTGGAACAGGCCCCACGTGGAAAAGCACAGGGCCGAGCACCCGAAGGTGATCATGATGCCCGTGAGAACGACGAGCATATGGCGCACGCTCATCTTCTCTTTCTTAGCTACGGTACTCAATTTGTCCTCCTAATTTTTCCGTCGTCCCCCTTCGTGGAATTGAGCGCGCACGAAAGGGAACGGCACCCCTGACACGGTCTGCTTAGAGCAGGCTCTCTAGCAGTCATTATTCCGCGCTGCTTGGCATGCGAGAATGGTCATAAAACCGGAACTGACCCGTAAACAGGTGACGCAATGGATAATATCGGACAATTGAGTAATAGTTTTGAGCAGATGCGCAGGACTATCTGGCAGGCCTGTCACCCAAACCACGAAAAAAGAGGGATGCCTGCCGACGTATGCGGCAGGCATCCCTGCAAACCTCGCTTGCGCGTTCGGCGAGGCGGCGTCAGTACTTCTCCATGATGAGCGGCGAGGCGATGTACACCATGATCTGGTCGGTGCCCTCCGCGATCTGGTTGCCGCGGCAATCCTGCCACAGCTGGCTCACCCGCGCGCCCTCCGTGTATCCCATGCCGCCGAGTATCTGCATGGCGCTCGATGCCACCTCGGTGGCGGCGTCGGGCACGTAGCGCTTCATGAGCGCCACCGACAGGCGCTCGTCGGGGCCGCCGTTGTCCACCGCCAACGCAGCCCGGTACAGCATGGAGCTCATATTGTAGATGCTCACTTCCATGTCGGTGAGCATCTGCTCGATCTGCTGGAAGCGGCCGATCTGCACGCCGAACGCCTTGCGGCTGCGCGCGTGCGCCACGGCGTCCTCCATGGCTGCGCGCGCCATGCCCAGCGACGACGCGCAGGTGAACACGCGGCCGAATTCCAGCAGGCGGAACAGCTGGCGGAAGCCTTCCTGACGTCCGTTCAGGCGATAGGCCGGCGACAGCTCCACGTTGTCGAACACGAGCGTGGCGAACGGCAGCATCGACTGGCCGATCTTGTTGATGGGGTACGCGCTCACACCCTTGAGGTCGCGCGGCAGCAGCCAGAACGTCATGGGCGGGTACTTCCCCGGCGCCTCGCAGTCGCGGTCGATGGCCGCCACCATGATATAAGGGGCGTACTCGCCGTTGTTCACGTAGGTCTTGCGCCCGTTCAGGATGAGGTGCTCGTCCACCGTGCGCGTGTACGTCTGCATGTTCATGGCGTCCGAGCCCGCCTCCGGCTCCGAGATGGCCAGCGCGAACAGCAGCCGGCCCGTCTCGCGGTAGTCCTTCAGCACGTCGGCGAACTCGCCTTCGTCGGCGAACTGCCGCACGATGGAGAGGTTGAACAGGTCGTTCTGAAACGGCAGCGTGGCGCCGGCGCACCTCGACAGCTCCTCGATGATGAGCGCCTGCGAGCACAGGCTGAACGTGCCGTCACCGTCCTCCAGCTCTTCGAGCCCGAAGTACAGATCCACGAACCCCTTCGCCACCTCGTCGGGAAGACCCTGGTCGCGACGCCATTGGTGCACGTGCTCGGGGGTGAACGTCTCCTCGCCGAAGGCGCGGAACGCTTGCACGAGCTTGCGCTGCTTGTCAGTCAATTCGAAATCCACGTGGTGCCTTCTTTCCTCCGAAACGCCCCAGCGCCCGCGTGCGTTCCCGCAGACCCTGCAGCGCTGCAATCAGGGATTACTTGTTACCAGTATACTGAGACAGCCCTACCGCATCACCCCCAAATCGGCCGAATTAACCAAAAGCATGGACGGAACCGTCGATTTGCACCCACACTGCCCGGCATATGGCCAACAAATCGGTGAACCTGTGAGTGAAACCCTCTGGGCATGACAAAAATAGTGAGCGACCATCAAGTATAAATAATTGTCCATGGCAACAAATATTAGAGTATGTGAGTATAACGACAGGAGAAAACCACCCACCATAAAGGAAAGGAGAACCGTCGTATGACCGTCACTGAGAAACTCAATGGCTACGGCCCGCTTGCGGGCATCAAAGTGGTCGAGATGTGCACGTACGTCGCAGCTCCCGCAACCGTCAGAGTATTGTCCGAAATGGGCGCCGAAGTTCTGAAGATCGAATCGTTCGACGGCGATATCCAGCGCACGCAAGGTCCGGGCTTCGGCTGCGATCTGACCGACACCGAGGATCCGACCATCGACCTCAACAACACCAACAAGAACTGGATCTCCCTCAACTTGAAATCCGAGGAAGGTCTGGCCATCGCGAAGAAGATGATCGGCGAAGCAGACATCTTCATGAACAACATGCGCACGGCCGCCCTGGAGAAGCTGGGCCTCGACTACCCCACGCTGTCCGCCGAGTTCCCCGGTCTTATCTGGGCTCAGATGCGCGGCTACGGCGAGTTCGGCGAGTTCGCACACTCCCCCGGCTACGACGCTGTGTGCTGGGCTGCCCGCGGCGGCGTCGCGGGTACCTTCTGCGAGAAGGGCACGTCGCCGGCCATTCCTCCCCAAGCGTTCGGCGATTACAACACCGCGACCATGATGGCCGCCGGCATCTTGGGGGCGCTGGTGAACAAGCTGCGCACGGGCAGGGGCGACAAAGTCGTCGTCAACCTGTACCACTCCGCCATCTGGGGCGGCAGCATCGCCGTGTGCGCGCAGCAGTTCGGCGCCGACTACCCGAAGACGCGCAAGGACGTGCCGAACCCGTTCAACAACACGTACAAAACCGCGGACGACAAGTGGATCTACATCTGCCAGCCGCAGCATAACCGCTATTACAACGACATGATGAAGATCATCGGCCGCGACGACCTGGTCGACGATCCGCGCTACGCCACGGTTGAGAACCTCAAGGAAAAGCACCTGCAGCCGGAGCTCATCGAGATCCTCGAAGGCGGATTCGTCCAGAAAACGCTCGACGAGTGGCTGCCCATCCTGGCCGAATGGCAGGTGCCCAGCCAGAAGGTCTTCCGTTACACCGACATCGTCAAGGACGAGGAGGCGTACGTCAACGACGCTATCCGCAAGGTGAACTACCAGGCCTTCGGCGAGCGCGCGCTGCCCACCACCCCGATCCGCTACGCGAACTTCGGCGATCCCCCGGTGGTGCTGTCCAAGCCCATCGGCTACCACACCGCCGAGTACCTGCACAAGTACGGCTACACCGATGAGCAGATCGCCGAGATGGAAGCCGCCGGTGCCGTCAAGTGCTATCACGGCGAGGAAGTGCCGGACGTCATCTTCAAGTCCGAGCGCCAGCTCGCCGGCGAGGCTCCCTGCAACTGGTAGACCTCCGACCGCCAAAAGAACCGCAGCGGATTGCTGCGGTTCTTTTTTTGCGCCGGGCCCCGTCGCCCGCTTTGGCTGAAGCGCCTGCGGCTACCCCAGGCGCTTCAGCAGCTCGACCATGTCCTCGCCCAGCTGGCGGGCGTAGGCGAACGCCGTCGCGTCGTCCTGGACGCGGCGCCAGCGGATGCGGCCCTCCTCGTCCAAACCGGCGAACTGGGACGCAGCCGTGCCGTTTGCCTTCACGGGCCCCTTCGGACGCGGATGAACGACCAGCATCTCATGAGTGGCGAAGAAGCGGTCCAGCACGCCGAGCGTCTCCTCGGCACCGCAGTCGACGAGCCCCGACGTGGTCACTGCCCCGCCCGCCTTGCCCTTGAGCGCGTTGGCGACCATATGCAGCGGGCGCGTGCGGTCGATGAACGTCTTGGTGCGTGCCGACACGTTCGCAAAGTAGTCCGGCGAGCCCACGATAATGCCGTCGGCCGCCTTCATCTTCGCCACGAGGCCGTCCATGTCGTCCGACAGCGTGCAGGCCGGCTTCGCCAAGCAGGCGTTGCACCCGATGCAGTAGCCGATGTCCAGCCGGGCGAGCTCCACGAGCTCGGTCTCGGCCCCCGCTCCCTGCGCCGCGTCGAGCGCCGCTTGCAGCAGGGCGGCCGTCCCCTTGCCCGGCCGGTGGCTTCCGTTGATGGCCAGAATGCGCATGTTCTCGTCCTCTCTCTAAATGCGAAGCGCCCCCGACCCGCAGAGCGGTCCGGGAGCGCCAAAACGCGGGCGCGTGCGCGCGCCGTGCGCCTTACAGGTTGTGGAACTGGTACTTCTCCGGGTTGTCCTTCACGTCCTGCTTGTTCTTCGGGTTCATCTTGCCGACGCCCATCTGACCGTCGTTCGTGTTGGAGGCCAGAACCTGGTTGCGGTTCTCCATCTTGACGACGTTCTCGAAGCTGGTGCCGTCGAGGGAGGCCTGCAGGCACTCCTTCGTGAGGCGCAGACCGAACGGGGCGGTGGCGTCGCACATCTGCTGAGCGAATGCCACGGCCTCTTCGACCACGTCGTCGTCGGCGACAACCTTGTTGGCGAAGCCCCACTCCAGCAGCTTCTCGGCACCGAAGCGGTTGGGGTTCATGAGGATCTCGCAGGCGCGGGCGTAGCCGACGATCTTCGGCAGGAAGAACGCGCCGCCCATGTCGGTGCCGGTGTAGCCGATGGACAGGTAGCCGGCGTTCATCTTGAACGACTCGCCCAGCACGCGCATGTCGCACGCGCAGGAGATGGACAGGCCGCCGCCCACGGCGTAGCCCTTGAGGGCGCCGATGATGGGCTGCTCGCAACGGCGCATGTTGATGATCTGGTCGGAGCACATGCGCTGCATGATGTAGAAGTCGCGCTGGATGCGGCCCATGTCCTCGGGCGGATCGAGCGCCAGGTCGTTCAGGTTGAAGCCGGCGCAGAAGGACTTGCCCTCGCCCGTCAGCACGATGACGCGGCAATCCTTGTCCATGCGCACCTTGATGAGGAAGTCGTTGAACTCGGCCATCTGGGCGTACGACATGGCGTTGAGGTTCGCGGCATCGTTGAAGCTGCACACGTACACCGGGCCGCGACGGTCGATGATGAGCTTCTCATAGTCGTACTCGAACTCCGGCAGATGGTAATCCTCTTGATACACGCTCATTGGCACTACCCCTTTCCCTGTGGTTTCATATCATTCGCTTCTTAGGCGCCGCGTCGGGGACGAGCGCTCGGCGAGGCCGTGTTCACGACCCTTCTTTATGATCGCCCCAACAACGCGATTAATCTACGGACAATAGACTGATACTGTCTAAGATATGAAATGCTCAGCCAACATATCCTTAATTTTGTCCTATTAATTGCAGAAAACGGGAACGAGAACCTTTGAGACTCATGTTCCGATCAAAAAGATAACCTCATCCAGTCCTGCGCTGTCCATAATGAAATATATTCTATGATCAGGCTTTTTTTCTATCGATAGACTTTGGCTATCGACGCATAGGAAGTTCCTATCGGTATACCCACAAATACCGATCATCGACCATCATCTTCGGGTTTACAATAAATGGCACGAACCACGACGTGCGAGCATAGAGCATGTCGCCCGGCGCATCGCGTCAACGCGCTGAGCCGGACACGAGGGGGCCCGTCGAAGCGGGCAGCAGATCGAGTTCATGCGGAACATCCGGCGGGGGACGTCGGGTGAGAGAAGCGAGCTGTCATCAAGAGAGGACTCAGGGGCGATGATTACCGATCTCAAAATCAATGCGGAGAGAAAGCAATTCTACTACGAGAAAGGATACTGGACCGAGAAGACCCTCGGCGACGTATGGGCCGACCGCGTCGCCTCCCATCCGGAGCGCACGTACGTCAGCGACGACCAGGGATCGTCCTACACGTACGGCGAGATAGACGACAAGGCGGCGCGCCTGGCAGCATGGCTCGTCGAGCAAGGGGTGGCCCCCGGGGACGTGGTCACGTTCCAAATGCCTACGTGGGCGGAGTTCTGCATCGTCTATGTGGCAGCCCTCAAGGCCGGCGCGGTCATGCACCCTCTTCCGCGCAACTTCAACGACGCCGACCTCGTCTACGGCATGAACCTCGTGGGCTCGAGGGCGTTCATCTGCCCCACCAAAGTGGCGAAGGTCGACTTCGAGAGCCAGATTTTGAGCATCGTCGACCAGATACCGACGCTGGGACCTGTGGCGCTCGTGGACAAGGCGGCGCCGAAGCACTCCGAGCTGCCCACGGTCGCGGAGATATGCGCGCGCTATGAGCCAATTGAATACCCCCCCCCCATCACGTCTGACGACGTAGCCTGCATCCTGTCCACGTCCGGCACCACGGGCAAGCCCAAAGCGGTGCTGTTCACGCATAACAACCTCATCTTCTCCGAGCGGTCGTTCGTAAAGGGTACCGAGCGAACGGCGGACGACGTCATGTTCATGGCATCCCCGCTCAACCACGCCACCGGGTTCTTCCACGGCCTCATCTCCCCCATGATCCTGGGCGGGCGCACGGTGCTGCAGCAGGACTTCCGTCCCGCGCAAGCCATCGAGCAGATGAACCGCGAGGGCTGCACCTGGTCGATGGGTGCGACGCCGTTCATCTACGACATGCTCAAGTGCATCGAGTTCGAGGACGGCCCGCGGTTCGAAACACTGCAGCTGTTCCTCTGCGGCGGCGCACCGGTGCCCGGCAACCTCGTGCAGTGCGCGCACGGCCACGGGGTCATGCTCGCCGAGATATACGGGTCGACGGAAAGCTGCCCCCACATCTTCGTGCCCCCCGCGAAATGCCTCGAATGGAACGGAGCCTGGTCGGGCATCCCCTTCCCCGGCATCGAGGTGCGCATCGTGGACGGCGACCGCAACGACGTGCCGCGCGGCGAGCAGGGCGAGGAGATCTCGCGCGGGCCGCACCAGTTCGTGGGCTACCTCAACGCCAAGGAGCGCACCGATCGCGCGCTCGACGACGACGGCTGGTTCTACAGCGGCGACCTCGGCTACATGGACGAAGAGGGGCGCATCCGCATCAACGGGCGCAAGAAGGAGATCATCATCCGCGGCGGCGAGAACATCTGCGCGCGCGAGATCGACGACGATCTGATGGGGTGCCCCGGCGTGGGCGAGACGGCCACCATCGGCATGCCCGACGAGCGCCTGGGCGAGCGCATCTGCACCTTCGCGGTGCCCGTCGACGAGCGTCGCCCCACCGTGGAGGACGTGACGGCCTACCTGGCCGAGAAGCACGTGGCCAAGCGCCTGTGGCCCGAGCGCATGGAGTACATCGACGAGATCCCGAAGACGGCCACCGGCAAGGTGAAGCGCTTCGAGCTGGCCAAGGAGCTGGCGAAGCGCATGGAGAACGAGTAGGGAAACAGAGAAACCGCAGACGATCCGAAGAAGGCCGGGGCAAGCGCCCCGGCCTTCTCGCATGCAGAGGCATCGACAGGGTGTCATCCTGAGCGGAGCGCGAGCGAATCGAAGGATGACACCCTGTCGCGCCTCCTGCGCTCAGGACGGCAGCTTGCCGGACTGCGCGAGGTATTCCAGCTGGGCTTGGATGTTGATGCGCGCGGCCGGATCGAGGCGCGCGTCCACGTCCTGGTACACGGCCTCGATGATGCGGTCGACGTCGAGCCCGGCGCCCGCCTCCGAGGCGGCGCGCACGCGCTCCAAGCGATCGAGGCGATGACGGTAGACCCGGTCGATGGCTTCGAGCGGATGATCGATAAGCGGCCCATGGGCCGTCAGCAGGCGCGCGACGTTGCGCTCGACGACCGTGGCGCGCAGACGCTCGAGGCTTTCCAGGTACGCCGCCAGGCTGCCATCGGGCCAGCAGATGAGCGTGGAGCTTTGCTTGAACAGCATATCCCCCGTCATGACGGACGCGTCGGAGGGCATGAGGAAGCCCACGAGATCGCTCGCATGCCCCGGCAACGGAACCGCTTCGAGGCGCGGCGCGCCGGCACCGAGATCGAGCGGCCCGTCGGGCAGCGTGCCGCTCCGGCGCGACAGCACCGGCGCTCCCGTCATCGCCGCGAAGCGCTCGGCGCCTTCCGCATGGTCGGCATGGTCGTGCGTCAGCAGGACGGCGGCCACCTCGTGCCCGTCCTCGGCGCAGGCGCGCTGCACGGCGCGCAGATGCGGCGCGCTGTCAGGGCCGGGATCCACCACGACGCACGCGGGCGAGCCCGGATCGGCCAGGATCCAGGTGTTCGTGCCGAGGTACGTGAGAGGCGACGGGTTGTCGGCGAGGATCACGCGCGCATGAGCCGACACGCGCCGGCTTCCCCACGAAGCCCGACCCGTCGCGACGACGGGGCGCTGCATCACGGCAGCCTGCATGTCAGCACCGCCCTTCCCCCTTCGCGCACGGCGGGTTCCAGCATCACGCGGCCCGTCTCCTCCACGCCTGCCGCGAACGACTCCACGCCGGGCGCATGCAGGAGGTGCGCCAGGTTGTAGGCCGTCGGCGGCACGAGGCGCACTAAACCCTGCGCGGCGCGGTCGAACATGGCCTGCGGATCCACCCATCCGGCACGATCGGCCTCGCTGGTGCGGCTGTCGGGCTCCTGCCCTGTGGGCGCGAGCGCGGCGAAAAAGTAGGTGTCGTAGCGGCGCGGCTCGAACTCCGGCGTCAGCCAATGCGAACGCAAGCCCAGCAGATCGGCGCGCAAGGCGAGGCCGTGGCGCTTCAGCACGTCGGCGAGCGAGGTCTCGTGGGATACGAGCCGGCGGCGCTCCTCGGCCCATGCGGGCTCGGAGGCGTCCAGCGAGCAGACGCCGCGCTCGTCGCCGGCCAGCAGCACGCCGCACTCCTCGAACAGCTCGCGGGCGGCCGCCGTCACCACGCGGCGCGCCACGTCGGCGCTGGTGCCCATGCGACGCGCCCAAACCTCCTCGTCGGGGCCGATCCACGAGCACCGCGCGCCGTCGTCGGCGGGATCCACGCCCCCGCCCGGGAACACCACGGCCTCCGGCACGAACGCCATCGTCGCCGCCCGGCGCAGCATGAACACCTCGCGCGGGCTGCGCACCAGCATTACCGTGGCCGCCAGCCGCGGCACGGCCGGAGCCGTCCCTGCGGCGCAGAACCCCTCGTAGGCGCGGGCCAGCTGCTCGCTCATCGGCACTTCGAGCATCTCGCCCGACCTCCACGCGTTCATAGCCCCGCCTCCTTGCGCATGCATACCATCCAGCTCGGTTCGCCCCTTCCGCGCGACGCGCGGAAGGAGTTTTCCTCATGGTATCACCGCGACAGAGCCAGCGCGTCGGACAACAGCTCGGCGATGTCCCGTACCGGCAGGGCATCGTCCTGGGACGCCAGGCCGTCTTCCAGCATGGACAGGCAGAACGGGCAGGCGGTGGCCACGGCGTCCGCACCGGTGTCGCGCGCCTGCTCGGCGCGCAGGACGTTCATGCGCCGCCCCTCGCGCTCCTCGAGCCACATGCGCCCGCCGCCCGCGCCGCAGCAGAAGCTCTTCTCGCGCGTCCGCTCCATCTCCACCACCTGGGCGCCGCACGCCTTCACCACCGCACGCGGCTCGTCGTACACGTCGGCGTAGCGTCCCAGGTAGCACGAGTCGTGGTACGTGACGCGCTCGAACGCCGCCTGCGCGCCCGCCCGCTCCGCGCCCGGCAGCCTCCCTTCGGCCACGAGCCTCTCGAGCAGCTGCGCGTGCCGCACCACTTCGAACCGGCCGCCAAGCTGCGGGTAATCGCGCTCCAGCGCCTGGGCGCAGTGCGGGCACTGCACGATGATCTTCTTCGCGCCGTAGGCGTTCAGCGTCTCGATGTTCTCGGTGGCAAGCTGGTAGTACAGAAACTCGTTGCCCATGCGCCGCGCCGCGTCGCCGCAGCACTTCTCCTCCGGGCCGATGACGGCGAAGTCCACGCCCGCATGCCTCAGCAGCGCCACGAGGGCGCGCGACACCTTGCGGTTGCGCGCGTCGTACGCTCCCGAGCAGCCAGGCCAGTACACGTACTCCGCCTGCGGACGGTCGGCCAGCGTGGGCACGTCGAGCCCCTCCGCCCATGCCATGCGGCTCTGCCACCCCAAGCCCCACGGGTTGCCGTTCGTCTCGAGGTTGCGGAAGGCCGCCTTAGCCTCCGACGGGAACGCGCTTTCCATCGACACCTGGTAGGTGCGCATGCCCACCACCTTCGGCACGTGCTCCAGCAGCGCCGGGCACGCCTCCATGCACGCGCCGCACGTAGTGCACGACCACAGCGCCTCGGGCGCGACCACGTCGCCCACGAGCGCCTTGTCCAGCACGGCCCGCTGCTCCTCGGTCGGCTCGAACGCTTCGCCCGCCGCTTCGGCCCGACGCTCGGCGCGCACGAGCGGCCCGCGCTCCCCCAGATGGGCGTCGAGCGCCTGCATCAGGTCCTTCGGCGACAGCGGCTTGCCGCTTCCGTGCGCAGGGCACACCGTTTCGCAGCGGCCGCAGCGCACGCACGCCTCGGCGTCCAGCAGGTCCTTCCATGTGAAGTCCTCCAGCTTTCCCACGCCGAACTCTTCCAGCTCCTCGTCCTCGAGGTCGACGTAGGACAGCGTCCCCTTCGGCTCAAGCGGACGGCAGTACACGGTGGCCGGGACCAGCAGCACGTGCACGAGCTTCGAGTACATCCAGTACGCCAGGATCCCGAAGGCGATGGCCATATGGAACCACCATAGAACCTGGTGCGCCGTCGACACCTGGGCGGCGCTCAAGCCTGCGAACAGCGGCGCGAACAGATTGCCGATGGGCGACCACGCGGCCCACGGATCGTTCGTACCCACGATGCGCAGCCCCTCCACGACGAAGCCCGTGACGCCGATGACCAGCAGCCATGCCAGCACAACGATGTCGGCCGGCTTCGTCTCGAGCGACGGGTTCCTGCCGGCCGCCCGCCGCACGATGCAGGCGACCATCGCGATGCAGAACGCCAACCCCGCGATATCGGTGCCGAGCGCCAGCACGTACAGGTAGTAGTCGCCCTTGGCGATGTCGAGCCCCAGGTCCACCTGCACCGCATAGCTCGCCGTGGCCACCACCATGACGGCCATGCCCACGTACATCCCGAGGTGCGCGATGCCGACGCCCCGCTCCTTCACGACGGTGACCTGCAAGAGCGCGTCCACGAACGCGCCCTTCAAGCGCTCGAGCGGGCGATCGCCGCGCTCAAGCGGTCGGCCGATCTTCCACAGGCGGTAGCGCCGCCAGAAGAAGTACGCGGCGACGACCAGCACCAACAGGAAGCAGGGGTACACGAGCCACGACCCCTCGATGTTCCACAGCGCCTCGCGCGAAGGCGTCGCCGCATCCATGCTAGGACGCCTTGCCCGCGCGGAAGGCCTCGGTCAGAAGAGGCACCGCCTCGAACAGGTCGGCCACGATGCCGTAGTCGGCCACCTTGAAGATGTCGGCCTGCGGGTCGTTGTTCACGGCCACGATGCACTTCGACGCCGCCGCGCCCGCCATATGCTGGATGGAGCCCGAGATGCCGCAGGCTATGTAGAGCGAAGGCGCGACGGTCTTGCCCGTCTGTCCCACTTGGAACTGGATATCGGTCCAGCCCTCGTCCACCGCGGGGCGCGAAGCGCCTACGGCGGCGCCCAGCACGTCGGCCAGCTCCTCCACGAGCGCGAATCCCTCCGCGCCCTTCGTGCCGCGCCCGCCCGACACCACGATGTCGGCCTCGGTCAGCTCCACGCGGCCCGACGCCCGGCGCACCACGTCGGCCACCGTCTGGCGCACGTCGCCGAACCCGTCGACGTGCTGCATGAGCACCGGAGCCGTGCGACCCTCGACGGGCGCGTCCGGTTCGAACGCCTTCGGGCGCACGGTGACCACCATTGGCCGCGCATCGGCGGCGAACGCCACGTCCGCGAGCACCTTGCCCGAGTACGGCTCGCGCGTGAACACGAAGCCTTCCTGCGCGTCGGCCTCGATGCCCACCACGTCGGCGACGAAGCCGGTGCCCAGGCGCTGCGCGAGCACGGGAGCCACGTCGAGCCCGGTGGCTCCGTCGGCGAGCAGCAGCGCCTCGGGCTGCCGTTGCGTGATCAGCGTCTCCAGCGCTGCGGCGTAGGCGTCGGTGGTGTAGGGATCCAGCGCCGGATCGTCCAGCACGAGCACGGCGTCGGCTCCCGCCGCGCCGAGCGGGTCGAGATCGACCTCGCCCAGCCCGCTGCCCAGCACGACGGCCGACACGTCCCCTCCGGCCTCTTCCGCCATTCGGCGGGCGGCAGCCAACATCTCGAACGTCACGCGCGGAAACGTCCCGTGCTTCGGCTCCGCGTATACCCATACTTCTGCCATGGATGCTCTCCCTTCCCGTCCTACCAGACCTTGGCTTCGGTTTCCAGCAGCTCCACCGTGGCGGCCACCGCTTCGGCGACCGTCTCGCCTTCCACGATGCGACCGCCCTGGCGCGCGGGCTTGGGGCGGTAGCGCACCACGCGCGTGCGGCGCGCCCGAGGATCGACGAGCGCGTCCTCTATGCCGAGGTCGGCCAACGTCCATACGGTGACGGGCTTCTTCTTCGACTGCATGATGGCGCGCACATTGGGATAGCGAGGCTCGGCCAGCCCCTGCTGCGCCGTGATCACGGCCGGCAATGCAACGTCCACCACGGCCACCCCGTCGTCGATCTCGCGGGTGGCGTGCGCGACGCCCGCCGCAGGGTCGACGTCGAGCGCCGTGACCACCTGCACGCACGGCAGGCCGCGCAGTTCCGACAAGCGCGGCATCGTCTGCGCGCCCGCCGTGTCGGCCGACTTGCAGCCGCCCAGCACGAGATCGGCCGGCACGCGTTCCAGCGCGGCGGCCAGCACGCGCGCCTTGACGGCAGCGTCCGCCTCGGCGAGCGCCGCGTCGTCGACCAGGTAACCCGCCGACGCCCCCATCGACAGCGCATGGCGCACCGCCGGCACGGCCTCGTCGCCGCCGACGCACACGACGGACACGTCGCCGCCGTGCTCCTCCGCCAGCTGCACGGCCCGCTCCACGGCGAACTCGCTGTACGGGTCGATGACGAGCGTCTGCCCCTCCGTGAGCGCCCGCCCTTCGGCGTCGACGCCCACCTCCGCTTCGGTGTCGACGGTTTGCTTGATGCAGACTGCGATGTCCATAGCCGCTGCCCTCCTCGCTTTCGCGTGCGCCGCCCTGCGACGCCGCACTCCTCCTAGTATTCCTTCAGCACCGATTTCGCGATAAGCGAGCGCTGCACCTGGCTCGTGCCCTCGACGATGGTGAACGACTTCGCGTCGCGGTAGTAGCGCTCCACCGGATAATCCTTGCACAGGCCGTAGCCGCCGAATATCTGCACGGCCGTCTCAGCCGCTTTCACCGCCGCCTCCGAGCAGTACACCTTCGCCACCGACGCCGTCTTCATCATCGTCTGGATGTCGCCGCCGAACGCCGATGCCGCCTGGTCCAACAGCAAGCGGGACGCTTCCAGCGTGATCTCCATATCGGCCAGCATGAAGCGGATGGCCTGCAAGTCCGCGATATGCTTTCCGAACTGGATGCGCTCCTTCGCATAGGCGGCCGCGGCCGCGAGCGAGGCGGCCGTCACGCCGGTGGCCAGCGCCGCCACGGCCAAGCGGCCGCGGTTCAGCGTGTGGTGCGCGATGGCGAACCCGTCGCCCACCTCGCCCACCACGGCTTCGGGTCCCACGTGCATGTTCTCGAAGTACAGCTGGGAGGTCACTGAGCCGCGCAAGCCCATCTTGTCCTCCTTGCGGCCGATCACGAGGCCGGGCGTGTAGCGGTGCACGATGAAGCACGACGGCTTCGACTGCCCGTCCTCCACCACGCGCGCGAACACGGTGAACCAGTCGCCCACCGCTCCGTTCGTGATGAATATCTTGCCGCCGTTGATGGTGTAGCCATCGCCGTCGGGCAACGCCGTCGTGGAGATGGCGGAGATGTCCGAGCCGGCGTTCGGCTCGGTCAGCGCGAAGCAGATCTTCGCCTCGCCAGCCGCCAGCGCGGGAAGGATGGCACGTTGCTGCTCGGCGGATCCCGAGAACACGAGCGCGTCGGACCCGATGGCCGATATGAGGATCATGAGCGCCACGGCCGGCGATTCGCGCGCGATGCGCTCGATCACCTGCACCCAGCAGTGCATGCTCACTTCCACGCCGCCGTGCTCCTCGCCGTAGGCGAGCGCGAACAGCCCCTGCTCCACGAACAGCTCGTAGATGTCCTGGGGAAACTCGTCCTCTTCGTCGATGGCAGCCGCACGCTCGGCCACCACGTCGACGCACAGGTCGTCCACCATAGAAAGGATCATGCGTTCCTCTTGCGTCAGCTCGTACATGCAGCCCCTTCCCCGCGCGAAACGGCCGCCGCACCCGGAAGGGGCGGCGATCCATTCCTATTTCCTATTGATTCCCCTTTAAATAATAGGTTCCGTCTATCGCTTGCCTACGGTCAAAACGACCTCCCTGGGCATATAGACTGGTCAAACGAGTTTGTTTGTTGGCCTTCATGTCATCCAACTCGTCGATTTCGCAAGAACTCGACGGTTCATCACACCTGCGGAATTCAAAACCGCACACTCGCGGCAAAATAGCCGGTCAATCCGCGCCGACGCTGCTCTATGATCTTTACAGCAAGAAACCCCGCGCGAAGGAGCATCCCATGGCCGGATCGGTACGGCAGATCATAGAAGTCCCCTGCACCGTCGAGGCGCTCGAGCGCTCGGAGGCGCTTTCGCAGCTCGCACCCGAAGCGTTGACCGCGCTCGGCGCGGAATCGATCGACGGCGACGCCCTCGGCGTCGAGGCGGCGGCCCGCGTGGACGCCGCAATCGAGGCGTGCCTGGCGGCCTACGACCCTCGGGGCGTGTACAAGCTGTTCAACCCCGCCATCTGCACGCTGCCGCCCGAGTACTCGGAGCCGGCCATCAAGCTGGTGGGCACCATGATGATGTTCCACGGCCAAAGCGTCTACGAGCGCCTGCGCCGCGCTGCGCACTGCGCGCTCATGGCCGTGACCATCGGCCCCGACAACCCCGCCGCGCTGCCCGCCGACGCCGACGAGCTCGACCGCGCGCTGGCCGACGCCTGCGCCCGAGCGCTCGTGGAAAGCGCGGCCGACCACGTGAACGCCGCCATCGTGGCCGCGGCTATGGAAGAGGGCCTCTACACCGACGATCGCCTGAGCCCCGGCATGGGCGACTTCCCGCTGGACACGCGCTCGCAGTTCGTGTTCTACACGCAATCCGAGAAGCGCCTGGGTCTGAAGCTGGGCAAGGACGGCGTCTTCGAGCCGCGCTACAGCACGGTGGGCGTCATCGGGCTCTACGACCCGTCGCACAAGGGCCGCAAGCGCGCCTGCGGGCGCTGCAAGTACCGCTCGTACTGCTCCATCCGCGCCATCGGCATGACTTGCCACGGCGGCAAGGGCTCGTTCAAGTAGAACCTGCCGGCCCAGCCCGATATCCCGAGCGGGCGCTCCGCTCGGGACGACACGCAAAACGCCCCGGCCGAAGCCGGGGCGTTCTTTCTTGCTTGTTGCAGCGTCGGGTTAGATCGTGTACAGGTAATCGGGATCCTCGACGACCTTCGCGTACTCCTTGAGGATGCCGCGACCGGAGATGTGCACCATGATCTCCACCGTGCCGCCGCCGATCTGGAAGCCGCGGCAGTCCAGCATGAGGCGGGACACGCGGGTCTCGTCGGTGAAGCCGAGGCCGCCCATGAGCTGCAGCGCGCGCGAGCAGCAGTCGGTGAGCGCCGGAGCGCCGTAGCGCTTGAGCATGGCGGCGTCGTTGTTCACCGGGATGCCGTTGTCCATCTTCCAGCAGGTGCGATACAGGAAGTTACGCGTGTTCGAGAGCTCGATCTGCATCTCGACGATGTGCTCCTGCACGAGCTGGTAGGTCTTGATGCCCTTGCCGAACTGCATGCGCTCGTTGGTCCAGGCGCACGCGTCCTCCATGGCGGCCTGCGCCTCGCCGAGCAGCTCGGCCAGAAGCACGCAGCGCTCCCACTCGAAGTTCTTCATGAGCTGGTAGAAGCCCTTGCCCTGGATGCCCAGGAGGTCGGTCTCGTCGATGACCACGTCGTCGAAGTGGATCATCGCGAAGGGCATGATCTGCATGCCGATCTTGTTGAGCGGCTCGATGGTGACGCCCGGCGCGTTCGCCGGCACCAGGTACATGGACATGTTCTTGTTCTCGCGAGACGGATCCTCGTCCTTGCACACCACGATGAAGCCGTCAACGTGCTCGCCCTGGGTCACCCAGGTCTTCACGCCGTTGATGTGCACCTTGCCGTCGCCCGTGCGGGTGGCCAAGCACTCCATGCCCTGGTTGTCAGAGCCCGCTTCGGGCTCGGAGATGGCCAGGCAGTACGGCGGGTAGCCGTTCTCCTTGTAGTAGTCCATCGCGAACTTGATCTGCTCCGGCGTGCCGAATTCGCACACGTCGAACATGATGAGCAGGTTGGGAGCCATGGGGATGTTGCCGCCGGCATGGTTGAGCTCTTCGATGATCATGGCCATCGTCTGATGGTCGACGGGCTTTCCACCGTGTTCCTCGGGCAGGCCGTACATGCCCCAACCCGAATCGACCCACGCCTTCGCCACTTCGGGAGCGATGCCGCGGTTCTTGTAGCCGGCCGCGATGACCTCCTCCGTCAGGTTCTCCTTGGCCCACTCGCGGATGCCCTTCTTGATGCGGAGCTGTTCCTCGGTGTATGCGAAATCCATGCTTCCTCCTTAACGTTTTCCCTATATTCGAAACACGCAAGCGTGTTTGAACCCTTATGCGGGATGCCGACCTTGCAGCGATGCGGCATCTCCGCTTCGATCCGGGAGCACGCGGTCAAGCGCGCTCCCGGCAGTGCCCGATCGTTCGCGCCTACAGCGCCATCGAAGCCTGGTAGCCGCCCTTGACGGCCTCAAGAGTGCGGTAGACCTTGCCGGCCGGCGTGGTCGCGTCGCCGATGAGCTTGGCGTTCGGGAACGCCTTCGCGATCTCGTCGTAGAGCTTGGTGTTCTGCTCGACGCCCAGCGACGTGAGCACGGTGTCGCACTCGATGAGCTGCTCTTCGCCGGTCTCCACGTTCTGAACCTTCGCGCCCTTCTTCGTGACCTCGACGAGCTTGGTCAGCGGCATGAGTTTCACGCCCTTGGACTTCACCAGGTTGATGGTGGGGTTCTTGTCGATGATGCCGATGCCGTTGCCCATCTTCTTGGCCTCTTCGATGACCGTGATCTCACGGTTCTCGCACATGGCCTCGGCAACTTCCAAGCCGGCGAAGCCGCCGCCCACGACCACGACGCGCTTGCCCACGATGGCGGTGGGGCCGGATGCCATGTTCAGGCCCATGCGCATGAAGCCGACGGTGCCGCCCTGCGCCTTGATGGCCGCCACGGCCGCCTTCCACAGCATGCCCTTGCCCTCGGGCACCTTGCCCGCGCACATCTCCTTGATGTCCTCGGACTTCACCACGTTCTTGCCGTCGATGCCGGGCACGTCCAGCGAGATGATGCCGCCGCCGGGCGAGACGATGACCTCGTCGGGGTTGAGCGCCTTCACCGTGTCGACGTCGACGTAGGTGTTCAGCTTCAGCTCGATGTTCGGGTGCAGCTTCATCTCCTCGTTCCAGTAGGACACGAGCGGCTCGATCTTGGCGTTCAGCACCTGCGCCATGCCCAGCAGGCCGGCGACGCGGTCGGACTTGTCGAGCACGGTCACCTTGTGGCCGCGCACGGCTGCGACGCGAGCGGCTTCCAGGCCGCCGGGGCCGGCGCCCACCACCACGACGTGCTTTTTCGCCTCGGCCGGCTTGTCCTCGGGCAGACCCACCTCGACGCCTTCCCACACGTTGGCGTTGACGGAGCACTGGCAGGGCTTGCCGATGAAGATGTTGTCCAGGCAGCGGCTGCACACGATGCAGGGGCGAACCTGCTCGGGATGGCCCGCGGCCACCTTGGCGGCCGTGTCGGGATCGGCGATGAACTGGCGAGCCATGCCCACCGCGTCGCCGTAACCCTGGGTGACCACCTTGTCGCACATGTCGAGCGTGTTGATGCGGGTTCCGGGGAACACCGGTTTGTCGGTGACGGTCTTCACCTGCTTGGCGAGGTCGATGAACTCGCCTTCGGGAACGATCTGGTTCGCCACGGGACGCGGAGCCTCGTGGAAGCCGGCCTGCACGCTCCAAGCGTCCACGCCGTGCTTCTCGACGATCGGGATGATCTCGAGGGTGTCCTCGATGCGGTTGCCGTTCGGCATGAGGTCGTCGGCGGAGATGCGCACCAGGATGGGCATGTCGTCGCCGCAGGTCTTGTGGATCTCGTCGACGATCTCGCACAGGAAGCGGGCGCGGTTCTCGGCGCTTCCGCCGTACTCGTCGGTGCGATGGTTGGAGTACTTGGACAGGAAGCGCATCACCATGTAGCCGATGCCGGCATGGATCTCGATGATGTCGATGCCGCTGTCCTTGGCGCGCTTGGCCGCTTCGCCGTACTGCTTCACCACGACGGCGATCTCTTCTTTGGTGTATTCGCGCTCGGGCATGCCCACGAACGGGCCGCTGGGAACGTCTTTGGACGGAGCGTAGGACAGCAGCGGGTCGGAGCCGCTCGCACGCCACTCGTAGCACAGCTGCAGCTGCGCGGCCACCTTCGCGCCATGCTTATGGCACGCCTCGGCGACGCGCTGCCAACCCGGGTTGAACTCGTCGGACCAAATGCCGCAGGCTCCGGTGGTGGTGTGATACTTCGGCTCGGTATCGAAGCAATCGCAGATGTACGCGCTGCCGACCTCGATCAGGCCCACGCCGCCCTTGGCGCGCTGCTCGTAGAAGTCCACCAAGTCGTCCGAAATATGATAGTTGTCGACCTTCTCGATCGTCATGGGCAGCATGACGAACCGGTTCCTGATCTCCACCCCGCCGATGCTGAACGGTTCCAGCAGCTTCTGATACTTTGCCACGATGCAAACCCCTTTCCGCTTTTGAACAGTGCCAAGCGTCTCTCTGCGCGATTGGCGCGAGGTCGATCCGTGCGAACTATCCCTCTCGAAGAGCACGGTTTCCTCGTTGCCATCATTGTAGGCTCCGCAAAAGGACGATACGATGGACAGAATTTCCATATTGGTAAGTCATCGTGAAAAAAGTCTCCCAATATTGCTTAGGATGAGTCTCTTTTTACCAGGAATATCCCCAAATCGCCCCTTCTCGACCGGAAGAGTCGAAGTTTATCACTGCACATATTTTGAAGTTTGTCCTAGAAATGTACGAAAACGCGACGTATAATAGCCGTGGCACAATCATCATTACCGAGAGCGAGGCCCGACTCCATGAACGCGCTCAGCACGATGCTCCTCATCGCCGACACCTTCGTCGCGCTATGCGACGAGATGCCGCTCAAGAAGGTGTCCATCAGCGACATCATCGAGCGAACGGGAAAGAACCGCAAGACGTTCTACTACCACTTCGAGAACAAGGACTGCCTTATCACGTGGATCTTCCGCTACGACCTCGGTCAGGAGCTCAAACGCCGCTTCCCCGAAAGCACGCTCGTGTACGAGACCGGTGCGACCGACTCCTCCGCGCAGTTCCCCTTCTACATCCTGCAGAAGTCGGGCGTGCGCTCGCTCGATCACGCCGAGTTCTTCGACTGCTTCGCCCATGTGCTGGAAGCGAAGCGCAACTTCTACACCCAGGCTCTCGCCGACACGAACCCCTACTCGCTGCGCAACTACCTGTACCACCTGTACCTGCCCGCGCTGCGCAACGACATCGACCTCATCTTGGCGAACCGCTACCTGCCCCAGGAGAACATCCAGTTCTTGGCCGAGTTCTACACCTGCGCGTTTCTGTACTACTTCATCCGCAAGTGCGACCAGCCCGGCGCCGATCGGCTGACCGGGCAGGCCGGCCCCTTCGCCAACATCATCCACAGCTCCCTCGAGGCGCAGATCAAGGAAGCCCAGCTTCGCCGCAACCTGTAATTCATTCGCACCCTGCCATCCTGAGCGGCGCTAGCGGGAAGACTCGCGGCTAGCGCCGCACGAGCTCCTTCGGCTCCGCACCTTCGGTGCTGCGCTCAGGATGGCAGGGTGCGGCGCGCATTCAGGCGAGGAACTTCGGCGGCAGCGCGCCCGCTCCCAGCTCGCGCACGGCAGCGCTCATCGGCTGCAGGTGCGCCCCCACGAGCATCTTCGACGTCGCGTGCGCCAAGAGCCTGCCTTCGGCGTCGCGCAGCTCCGCTTCACATAGGCACATGGTGCGCCCGCGCTTGACGACCCGACCCTCCACGACGACCAGTCCCGGCCCCGACGCACGCAGGTTGGACGCGTTCAAATCGACTGTGGTAAAGCCTTCGTCCTCGTCGAGCGAGCAGTACAGCGCCCAGTACGCAGCGCAATCGAGAAGCGACGCGTACGCGCCGCCGTGCGCGCCGCCGAACGCGTTGAGGTGCTTGCGCTCCAACACGGCCTCGACCGTGCACGCCCCCTCCGAGAGCGCCGTCAACCTGATGCCCAGCAGCTCGAAGTACGGCGAACGGTTGATCAGCTCCATCACCGCATCCACGTGCCTCGGATTCACCTGCGCCATATCACGTCCTTCCCTCGACGCCCTGCGTCGCTGCGCTTGCGCGGACTTTCTTTCATGGTAGCAAGCGAGAAGATGCAGCGACATGGGCAAACCCCGCCGTTCGAGTCGTTGTCGAACGCCCGCGGATCGCAGCACCTCGGGCGCGCCGGCCTGCCCCCTCCCGAAAACGACGGCGGCCCGTCCGAAGACGGGCCGCCGCTGCCGGTTCGCTTCGCGCGCTAGCGACGATGCTCCTGCTTATCGTTGAGCAGGCGGTTCAGCGCGTTGAGGTAGGCCTTCGTGGACGAGACGATGATGTCGTTGTCCGCGCCGCGGCCCGTGTACACGCCGCCGTCGGGCGCGGTCACGCGGATGGTCACCTCGCCCAGCGCGTCGATGCCGCGCGTGACGGACTGCACCGAGAACTCGGTCAGCTCGTTGTCCACCTGCACGATCTTGTTCACGGCCTTGTACACCGCGTCGATCGGACCCGTGCCGTACTCGCAGGCAGTGACCACCTGGTCGGCCGCGTTGCGCAGCGTGACCGTGGCCGTCGGGGTCAGCGGGAAGCCCGTGCTCACCTGCACGCCCTCAAGCGCGTAGAGGGCGCTCTCGTTGCGGTCGCGCTCGTTCACGAGGCTCTCGAGGTCCTCGTCGTACACTTCCTTCTTCTTGTCGGCCAGGTTGAGGAACGCCTCGTACACCTGGTCGAGCGCCTCGCCCTCCAGCTCGTAGCCCAGCTCCTCCAGACGGTGCTTCAAGGCCGCATGCCCCGAGCGCGCCGTGAGCACGATCTGGCTCGTGCCCGCGCCCACGTCGGCCGGGTCGATGATCTCGTAGGTGTCGCGCTTCTTCAGCACGCCGTCCTGATGGATGCCGGAGGAGTGCGCGAAGGCGTTCGCGCCCACGATGGCCTTGTTGGCCTGCACGTTCATGCCGGTGATGGACGACACGAGGCGGCTCGCCTTAATGAACTCGCGCGTGTTGATCTCGGTGCAGGCGTCCAGCTCGTCGCCGTGCATCTTGATGCCCATGACCACTTCTTCCATGGCCGTATTGCCCGCGCGCTCGCCCAAGCCGTTGATAGTGCATTCCACTTGGGTTGCACCGTTCTTCACGCCAGCCAGCGACAGCGCGGTGGCCATGCCGAGGTCGTTGTGGCAGTGCACCGACACCGTGGCCTTCTCGATGCCGTCCACGTGGTCCATGAGGTACTTGATGCGCGCGCCGAACTCCTCGGGCAGCGAGTAGCCCGTGGTGTCGGGGATGTTCACCACCGTGGCGCCGGCCTTGATGACGGCTTCGATGACGCGCACGAGGAAGTCGTAGTCGGAGCGGCCCGCGTCCTCGGCGTAGAACTGCACGTCCTCGACGAAGTTGCGGGCGTACTTCACGCACTTGACCGCACGCTCGACGCACTCGTCCTCGGTAATGCGCAGCTTGTCGCGCAGGTGGCTCGGGCTCACGCCGATGCCGGTATGGATGCGCGGACGCTTGGCGTACTTGAGCGCGTCGGCCGCGGCGTCGATGTCCTTCTCCACCGCGCGCGTGAGGCCGCACACCGTTGCCTGGTCGCCTGCGAGCTCCGCGATGCGGCGGACGGACTCGAAGTCGCCGGGGCTCGAGATGGGGAAGCCCGCCTCGATGACGTCCACGTTGAGCCGGAGAAGTTGACGCGCCACGACCAGCTTCTCCTCGGTGTTCATGGAGGCGCCCGGCGACTGCTCGCCGTCGCGAAGCGTCGTATCGAAGATGTTGATCTTGCGCGTCATATGCGTGTTCCTTCCTTCTCGGCTCGATATAGTTTGACTATCATAGCAAATATCCCAAGCGCTCTTCTCGGAATTCGCCCCGAACGCACCAACAAAAGCGGGAAAACGACGGGAAGACGCCTGACCCGAAAAAGGCTCGGCAAGCGCGGGGATCGCTTGCCGAGCCGTGATGCCGCAGCGTGCTCGGAGAGGAGGTCGCGCACGCTAGCAGGAGGGTGAGCTCGCTTTCGCGTCGGCCACGCCGTGGGCAGCCGCGTCGGCGTCGATGAGGTCGGTCGGCTTCGCCTTCATGATGAAGCGCTCGACGAGGATGAGGAAGGCCAGCGCGCCCAGCGCGATGACGCCGAGAAGCACCGCATACTCCACCCAGGAGGGCGCGTACCAGCTGGTCGCCGCCCACACGTCCATGCCGGAGGTAGCGGCCGACGTGCCGTCGATGAGACCCGGGCCGCCGAAGGTGTTCGGCGTGATGAACGAGCTGAACAGCAGCCACACGCGCTTGCAGAACACGCCCACCACCACGCACGCCGAGGAGAACACGATGAGGCCGGTCTTCTGGCGGTTCTTCGCGAACACGAGGATGGTGAACGGGATGAGCACGCCCACGATGATCTCGATCCAGAAGTACGGGGCCGTGGCGCCGAAGAACATCTGGGACAGCACGTGCCAGCCGCCCTCGGAACCGGGATAGCCCGTGGTCAGAAGCTCGCAACCCACCATGTAGCCGTCGACGGCGATGCAGGTGGCCAGAAGGCCCGCCAGCATGCCCATGAGCTTCTTCGACGTCTCCCAGATGCCGCGGCGGTTCATCCACGCCAGCGCGATGAGCAGAAGCGCCAGGCCGGAATCCATGGTCGAGGCCACGAACAAGGGGCCCATGATGGCCGAATGCCAGCCCTCGCGGGCGATCTGCAGGCCGAATATCCACGCCGTCACCGTGTGCACGAGGATGGCGATGGGCAGGGCGAAACGCGACACGATGGCGATCTTGGACTTGTCGGCTCTCTTCGAGGTCATGAAGTACAGGTAGACCAGGTTGATGACCAGGTAGCACGAGATGACGCAGATGTCCCAGAACAGAGGCGAGATGAAGTTCGGGGAAATGATCAGGTTGAAGATGCGCGCCACGCCGCCGAGGTCGAGGATGACCAGCAGGCCCGCGCAGCAGATGCACACCGTGGACACGCACACGGCCGGCAGCGCCACCTTCTTGAACTCGGTGACGTGGAAGATCGATGCCGATGAGGCCACGATCAAACCGCCGGCGGACAAGCCGACGAAGAACATGAACGCGGCGATGTACAGGCCCCAGGAGGTGCCGTTGTTCATGCCGGTCACGCCCAAACCGAACATGGTCTGGTAGATCCAGGCGGCCGCCCCCGCGGCGGCGATCACGGCCAGAACCACCATGACCGGACGGGAGATTCGCTTCGTTTCCATCTGGGCCCCCTTACGCGTTGTAGTAGCGGAGCTGCGGGCGGGTACCGAACTCCTCGAGAAGCTGATAGGCCTTGTTCTCGCGCACGACCTTCGAGATCTCGGACTCGGGATCGTCCAGGTCGCCGTAGACGCGGGCGCGGCCCGGGCACACGCGCACGCACATCGGGATGTCGCCGCGATCGGTGCGCTCCTTGCACAGCGTGCACTTCTCGGCCACGCCCTTCGGGCGCACCGGCACGTCCTTGTCGCCGTAGTTCCAGTTGGGGTCGCGCTCGGGCTCGTTCCAGTTGAACACGCGGGCGTTGTAGGGGCAAGCGGCCATGCAGATGCGGCAGCCGATGCACTTGTCGTAGTGGATTTCCACGCGACCCATATCGTCTTTGTACGTGGCGCCCACGGGGCACACCTTCAGACAGGCGGGGTTTTCGCAGTGCTGGCACGCCACGGGGATGTAGGTGCGGCTGAGGTCGGGGTACGTCCCCTGCGCGCCGTCGGCGGTATCCACGCCGTCGGTCTCCACGCGGATGTACAGCATGTTCATGGGTATGTTGTTCTGCATCTTGCAGGCGTTCGCGCAGGTGTTGCACCCGACGCAACGCTCAAGGTTGATGGCGATGCCAAGCTTGGTCATGATCGCTCACCTACGCTTTCTTGATTTCGACGAGGGTATCGGAGAACGGGATGACCGGGCCGCACATGAGCTCGGCGCCTCGCTCGACGTAGCCGTCGTTCGTGACGTTCTGGACGTTGCCTTCGATGAGGAAGTCGGCCGTCTGCCCCTCGAACATGCGCGCGCTGCCGGGGCGGATGGACTCGTTGGCCTTCACGCGGCACTTGAAGGAGCCGCGGTCGTTGAACACTTCCACCGCATCTCCCGTGGCCAGGCCGCGCTTCTCCATTTCAGAGGGGTTCAGCTCGATGCGCGGCTCGGCGAACTGCTGGATCCACTTGGCATCGTTGAACTGGTTGTGGATGCGGTAGCGCGTGCGCACGTTCGCCAGCTGCAGCGGGTAGGTTTCGGCCAGCTTGTTGCCGGCGTGCGCCTCAAGCGGCGGCTCGTAGGCGGGAAGCGCCTGACCGTATTCCACAAGAGCGTCGTAGTAGACGTCCATGCGCGTGGAGGGGGTGGCGAACACGCGGTCCATGAACTCTCGGCGCGGCTCCTCGATGCCCTCGAGGGGATACACGCCGTTCGCAGCGTTGATCTTGTCGATGGTGAGCGCGGAGACGTACGGGTCCTCGGAGGAGGACAGCACCTTCGCCACCCATTCCTCGGACGTGGCGGGCAGGTACTGGTCTTTGCCGAAACGCTTGGCGATTTCCTTGCCGATCCAGAAGTCGGTGCGAGCCTCGAACAACGGCTCGATGATCTTGTTCTGCAGCACGATGTTGCTGTAGCCGATCTTCACGCTCCCCACCTCCGCGTCGTTCTCGAAGCGCGTGGTGGCGGGCAGGATGACGTCGGCCCACTTCGCGCCCTCGGTGAAGTACGGGTCGATGGTGACGATGAAGTCGAGGCCGCGCGCGAACTCGGTGGTCTTGTTCATGTTGCCGATGTGCTGCTGGAGCACATCGCCGCAGAAGATGCAGGCGCGCACCTTGGCGTTACCCTCGCGGGCATCGTACAGCGGCATCTCCAGCGTGCCGGCCGTCATGTCCTCGGGAAGCTCCCAGGCGCCCAGCGTGCCCGCATGGCCGTTGTAGCTGCCGCCCACGAACACGCCCACGCCGGCGCCCACCTTGCCCACGTTGCCCGTGAGGGCCACGAGCGTTGCGGCAGCGTGGCCGGCGATGTCGGCGTTGCCCATCTTGTCGTTGCCGCCCCAGCCCAGCGCCAGGCAGGCAGGACCCTCGGCGTACTCGCGGGCAAGTTGGCGGATGGTGGCGGCGGGCACGCCGCTTACGCTTTCAGCCCACTCGGGAGTGTACTCGACCTGCTTCTGCTTGAGGAGCGAGAACACCGTGGTGCAGGATGCGCCGTCCACGTCGAAGGTGCCCTCGAGAGCGGGCTTCACGGCCGCGACGTCGTAGGCCGCCTTCGCGTTCGTCGCCGTGTCCCACACGAAGAAGGGGTTCTGCTCGCCGGTCTCGGGCTCTTCGGCGTCAGGATCCTCCGCGTGGTCGCGCACGAGCTTGCCCGTCGCGACGTCCACGAGGAACGGAAGCGAGGTGTGGTTCAGCACGAAGTCCTCGTCGTAGAGCTGCTCGTCGAGGATGACGCTGGCCATGCCGAGGAAGAATGCGGCATCGGTGCCCGGCGTGATGGGCACCCACTGATCCGATTTGCCGGCCGTCGTGGAGAAGTGGGGATCCACCGTCACCATGCGGGTGCCAGCTTCCTTCGCCTCGAAGAACAGGCGCACGTTGGGCAGGCTGGACTCCAGGAAGTTGCTGCCCACGTTGAGCACGAGCTTGGAATTCACCCAGTCGCGAGCCTCGCAGGTGGCCATCGCGTAGCCGCCGCCGAAACCGATGGCAGGATCCAAACCGTTGCCGATGCCCACGTCGATGCCGGAGCTGGCATCCACCTGCGCGCCCAGCACGGCGGCCAGCCACGGGAAGTTCGCTTCGGCGCCCGTCGAGATGACCACGCAGTCGTTTCCGTACTTGCCCTGGAGCTCCTTGAGCTTGTCGCACACCTCGTCGAGCGCTTCGTCCCACGAGATAGGCTCGAACTCGCCCGCGCCGCGCTCTCCGGTGCGTCGAAGCGGGGTCTGCACGCGATGGTCGCCGTAGATGTGCTGGACCTCGGAAATGCCCTTCACGCAGATGGTTTCGTACCGGTCGTCGCAGCAGTGGTTCGGCTGAACCGACACCATGCGCCCGTCGCGCACCGTGCACGCCAGCGGGCACATGCCGCCGCAGTGGGACTGGTGGTAGGTGAACGCCGTGTACTCCTCGGCGGTCTCGGCATGCGCCGGAACCAGCCATCCGTCAGCGGAGGTCATCGCCCCCGCCGCGCCCAACATCGCCAGGCCGGCGCCCGCGACGGCGGTTCCCTTGACGAAACCCCGACGCGTCACGCTCATCTCGTCTGTGGTCATTGCATCCCCTTTCTCAGTGACTCATGACCGTTTCCTCGACCTCTAATTAACTGTTTTCATAGTAATATAGTTAAATAGGAAATTGAATATGTTCATTTCAAGAATAATTTAGACGTCTGCGAACGGTGCGGAAAACGCGGCGAAGGTCGCGAGAGCGGGATGCCCTTGCGACCTTCGCCTTGCGGGAGCAACGCCTTGTCGACATCGTATGCCCATGTCAGTTATCATATATTACCTTTTGGAAAATGTTTTACCGAGCGCAGCCGCGCCGTCATTGGAAGCGTCCGCTCCCCTATCGCACCATAGCAGAATCCGCCGTCGCGTAGTTGGCCTTTCCGATCCCGCAACCAACCGTTCGCGAACGAGCGGCCGACGGTGTCGGACAGGCGAAGACGCTCGATCGGGCTATCGGCGAGATACGGATTCAGGAGAGCGGCGGCGCCTGCGGCGGGCAGAGCCGGACCGTCAGCAAGCCGGCGACCCGCATCCGACGGCCCTGATGTTTCACGTGAAACATTTGTACGTTTACGGGCACTGCCGAGAGGATGGCGCCCTTGCTTGCCGCAGAAGGGGCTACTTCTTCCCCTTGAGGGCGGAGGCTATGTCGCCTGTGAAGCCCTGGGCGTAGGGGCTCGGCACCACCACCATGTTGCCGCCCTCCTTCACGCTCTCGTTCACGAGGCTCATCATGCGCAGCTGCAGCGCCAGGTCGTCCTCGCGGTAGGCATGCGCGGCCTCGATGAACATGTCGGAGATGTCCTTCTCAACCTCGGCCAGCACGACGCGGGCGTTGCGCTCCTGCTGCGCCTGGGCCTCGGCGCTCATGGCGTTCTGCAGCTCCTGGGGCATGCGGATGTCGCGGATCTCCACGTCGTTGATGGTGACGCCCCACTGCTCAGTCTTCTCCTCGATGCTCTTCTTCAGTTGGTGGTCGATATGCGCGCGCTGCATGGACAGCTCGGCGATCTCCACCTGGCCGATGGCGTCGCGCAGCGCCGTCTGCGCCACGAGCGACGCCGAGTGCTCGTAGTCTTCCACAGCCAGGCACGCCTTCTTCGGATCCCACACCATCCAGAACACGACGGCGTCGAGATCCACCGGCACGAGATCGGCCGTGAGCACCTGCTCGGCCGAACACGAGATGGACGAGATGCGCTGGTCGATGACGATGGTCACCGAATCCACCACGGGGACGGTGACGTACAGACCCGGCCCGGCGAGGCGGTGGAACCGGCCGAAGCGCAGCACCACAGCACGCTCCCATTCGTAGGCGATGTGCACGCTGCCTGCCAGCGCCAGGCCGGCGACCACGGCGAGCGCCACGGTGAACGCCGAGCGGAAGGGGAACGTCGCAGCCAGGACAAGGGCGAACGCAACGAGGAACAGCGTCACGGCCAGCACCACCGCACCGCGGCGCGATGCCTTGCGCCTGCCGGAGACGCTCTCCTCCCCGCCTGACAGCACGTCGTTCGCACGCTCGTTGCCGCGTTTGCCGAACTTGACCATAGCTCGCTCCTATCCCATCCGGGAAATCTTGTCCTGAAGGCGACCCGCTATCTCTTCGCGCGTCATGCCCAGCTCCTCGCACTGGCGGATGAAATCGCCCATCATCGCATCGATGGTTGACTCCAGGGAATCCTCGTCGTCGAACGCGGGATTCTCGGCGACGAAGGTTCCGCGCCCGCGCTTCGACATGATGAGACCCGACGTCTCCATGCTGCGGTACACCTTGTTCACGGTGTTGTAGTTGATGTTGAGGTTGACGGCCATCTCGTGCACGGTGGGAAGCTGGTCGCCGGGCTGGTAGCGCCCGGTCTGGATAAGGTAGACGAGGCGGTTGCGAAGCTGCACCCAGATGGGCACGCCGCTGCGTTCGTCTATGCTGAAATTCTCCATGCCCCGAGCTTCCTCGCGCCGTCGTCGGCTGGCGCGGATTTTCCTACATCTCTAGCCAAATACAACCGTGTATATTCTAGCGCGCTTCGTCGGCATCGCCGGCGAGAATCGCGCATTCGCAAGCACGAAACGACGACAGGGCGAGACGACGAGACGAGGGAGCGAGACGAGGGGACGAGGTTGTTGCCTCATTCTGCGATCGAAGCGGGACACCGACCCCGCCCCTTCGTCTCACAGGTACGACGCGATGTCCATGAAGGGAGCCGTGCACAGGCAGTACCGCAGGAAGAAGCCGCCTATCAGCACCAGCACGCCGATGCAGGCGCAGGCGCGCGCGTCGGGACGCCGCAGCGCCGCCTCCAGCGCGAAGGGGGCCGCGATGCCCACCGCCGCGAGCGCGCCCCAGAACGCGGGCGCCATATCGCCCGTCAGCAGGCGCTGCGCGGCCGCGCTCGACAGCACGTCACCGGCCGCCGCAACCATGAAGGCCGTCAGCACGACGGCCTCGAGCGCCAGCAGCGCGCCGTCGATGCGGGAGAGCCGCGCGAACAACGGCTGCGGATCGGCGTCGCACAGAAGCGGCAGCACGAGCATCACCGCCGCGCCGCACGACAGCGACGAGCAGGTGAACAGCACCGGCACGAGCGGCGACGCCAGAAGCGGCAGCGTCCAGATGGTGGAGAGGAACAGCCCCGAGTACACCATCACCACGAGCGCGCTCGCGCAGCCGAGAGCCTGCACGGCCAGCACGGCGCCGCGGCCGAGCCCGAGCACGCGCAGGTTGCACGCGAGGAGCGCCGCCACGGCGGCCATGAACGCCACGAGCGCCCACGCCCCGACCGACAGCACGCTGCCAGCCGGGTTCGCCAACACGTCGAGCGCGAGCTCGGGCCGCCCCAGGTCCAGCATGAGGCACGCGGCGCCCACTGCGACCATGCCGCACGAGATGACGAGCGACGGCAAGGCCACCCGCCCGAGCGAGCGCCTCAGCGCAGCGGACGAGCGCGCCCGCTGCGACAGGTACACGGCCGCGACGAACGTGCCGCAGCCCGCGCCCGCCAAGAACAGGTAGATGACGATGAGCGGGCCGAACATCGCGCCGCCGCTACAGCTTCACGTACCAGAGGTTTTTGAGGTCGCCCAGCCCCGCGCGCAGCTTGGACAGCACGTCGTCGTCGACGTCGCCCTCCACGTTCATGTACACGAGCGCGCATTGCTCGCCGGGCAACGTGGCGATCTGCATCGTGGTGATGTTGATGCCCGCCTCCCCCAGGATGGTGCCGATGGTGCCCACGCGCCCCGGCGCGTCCACGTACTCGAACACGAGCGACTGACCGGCCGGAGCGATGTCCAGCTGGTAGCCGAACAGCGACACGAGGCGCGCAGCCTGCGCTTCGCCCGCCAGCGTGCAGGCCACTTCGGTGCCGTCGGCCACCACCGACACGGTGGAAGCGTAGCCCCCGGCGTCGGGCGACGAAAGCGTCTCCACCTTGATGCCGTGGCGCTTCGCCACCGCGTCGGCGTTCACCGGCGTCACCGTGGCCGTGCTCTGGTAGGACAGGATGCCCTTGAGCGTGCCGGCAACGAGGATGGACGCGTCGGCGTGCGCCAGCGCACCGGCCGTCGTCAGCTTCAGGAACTGGGGGATCTCGCCGTCGATCTGCGCGAGCATGCTGCCCATCATCTGGCAAGCGGGCACGTACGGTCCCACCGCGTCCATCACCTCGGGCGGCACGGGCGCCATGTTCAAGGCCGTGGGCACGATGGATCCCTCGAGACCCGCCGCCACGTACTCGGCCGTCTGCACGCCGGCTCGCAGCTGCGCCTCCTGCGTGGACGCCGCGATATGCGGCGTGAGGATGGCGTTGTCGAACTCGCGCAGGGGGCTGTCCGTGCAGGGCTCGCTTTCGTGCACGTCGATGCCGACCGCGCCGATCTTGCCGGCGGCCAGGAAGTCGGCGAGCGACTTCTCGTCGAAGATGCCGCCGCGCGCGGCGTTCACCAGGATCACGCCGTCCTTCATTCGCGCGTACTGGTCGGGCCCGAACATCCCGATGGTCTCCTTCGTCTTGGGAAGGTGGACGGTGATGAAGTCGGCCAACGGCACAAGGGCGTCCACGTCGTCGTACAGCGTCACGCCCAGCTGCTCGGCGCGCTCGGGGCTGCAGTACGGGTCGTAGCCGATCAGTTTCATGCCGAAGGCGCGTGCCCGCTCGGCCACGAGGCCGCCGATGCGGCCGAGGCCGAAGATGGCGAGCGTCTTCTCGTACAGCTCCACGCCGGTGTACTTCCCGCGCTCCCAGACGCCCTCGTGCATGGACGCGTTCGCCTGCGGAACCTTGCGCGCGCAGGCAAGCATGAGGCCGATGGCGTGCTCGGCGGCGGACACGATGTTGGACGTGGGCGCGTTGCACACGATGATGCCGTGCTCGGTGGCCGCTTCGACGTCCACGTTGTCCACGCCCACGCCGGCGCGCCCGATGATGCGCAGGCGATCGGCGGCTTCGACGACCTCGGCCGTGACCTTCGTGGCCGAGCGCACGATGAGCGCATCGTAGCCGGGAACGGTCTCGATCAGCTCCTCGGGCGTCATCTTCAGCTTGACGTCGACCTCGCAACCCTTGTCGCGGAGCACTGCGAGACCCGCCTCGGCCAGCCTCTCGGTAACCAGCACCTTCTTCGTCATAACGAAAACCACCTCTTGCCTTATGGATGTCAGGGAAACAGTCCCGCCCGGCGCCGGCCGCACGCGTTCACGCCGATCGAGCAAACGTCCTTATGATACGGAAAAACCCCATGGATAGATGCACGGGCTGCGAAATTCCCGATGAATTGCGAAAACGCGCGTCCGACTCGGCAAGCACGGCGAAAAGCGACCGCGCGGCTGCTTTGGTGCGGTATTGTAGACGTTCTCGCACCTCCCGTCGGGTATCCTATTCCGACGTACCGAAAAGAGAAGGGAACGCCATGCAGAAGACCACCTCGCAGAAAGCCCTCAAGGTCATCTCCATCATCATGATCGTGTTCGCGGCGCTCACGCTGCTCCTCGGCATCGGCGGCATCGTCACCGGCGGAGCCCTCGGCATCCTGGGCGCGGGCAGCGGCGACGCCGGAAGCGCCGCCCTCGTCGGAGGCGTGGCAGCCGTCGCCGGCTTCGTCATCCTCCTCGGAGGCGCCATCAACCTGGCCATCGGCATCTTCGGCCTGCGCGGCGCCAACGACCCGCGCAAGATCGGCGCGTTCTACGTGCTGGCCATCATCGGGCTCGCGTTCGCCGTGCTGAGCGCGCTCGGCACCTTCTTCGGCGGCAGCGCGGACGGCGGCGACATCGCCAGCGCCCTCTTCGGCCTCGTCCTGCCCCTCGTCTGCGTGCTTTTGGCCTACAACATCAAGAAGGAGAACCACCTGTAGCGGCCCGCAGGTTCGTTCCCGCACGTGAAAGAAGGGGCCCGACGTCGGGCCCCTTCTTTGTGCGAAGCCGTCTCCGGCGAATCGAACCCGTCTGCCCGCGCTTCTCCGTCTGCGCGGGCGACGGACCGCAGTCCTACCTCCTCACGAAGCTGAACATCGAGCGGATGCTGGCGCCCACTTCCTCGATCTGGGCGTTGCCGTGCTCCATGCGCTGCTCCTTCAGCCACGCCTGGCCGTTCTTGGAGTCCTCCATGAACTCGTGGGCGAAGCTGCCGTCCTGGATGCGCTCGAGGATGGTCTTCATCGCGGCCTTCGCGTCGTCGGTGATCACCTGGGGGCCGGCGTAGTAGTCGCCGTACTCGGCCGTGTTCGAGATGGAGTAGCGCATGTTCGACATGCCGCCTTCGTACATGAGGTCCACGATGAGCTTCATCTCGTGGAAGCACTCGAAGTAGGCCATCTCGGGCGGGTAGCCCGCCTCGACGAGCGTCTCGAACCCGGCGTTGATGAGGGCCGTCACGCCGCCGCACAGCACGGCCTGCTCGCCGAACAGGTCGGTTTCCGTCTCGTTCTTGAACGTGGTCTCGATGACGCCGGCGCGCGCGCCGCCGATGCCCCACGCGTAGGACAGCGCCACGTCCTTAGCCCGGCCCGACGCGTCCTGCTGGACGCAGATGAGACACGGCACGCCCGCGCCCTCGGTGAATACGCGGCGCACCATGTGGCCCGGGCCCTTCGGCGCGATCATGACGACGTCCACGTCCTCGGGCGGCGTGATGTAGCCGAAGTGGATGTTGAAGCCGTGCGCGAACGCGAGGGTGTCGCCGGGCTTGAGATGCGGGGCGATCTCGGCCTCGTAGGTTGCGGCCTGCGTCTCGTCGGGCGTGAGGATCATGATGAAGTCGGCTTCCTCGGCGGCGTCGGCGACGCTCATCACCTTGAGGCCCGCCTCCTCGGCCTTGACCCGCGACTTCGAGTCCTCGCGCAGGCCCACGCGCACGTCGACCCCCGAGTCTTTCAGGTTGAGCGCATGGGCGTGGCCCTGGCTGCCGTACCCGATGATGGCCACTTTCTTGTCCTGGATGAGCTGGGGGTTCGCGTCGTTCTCATGATAGATCGTAACAGCCATGGTTGGTTTCCTTTCTTGAGGCTGGTTGTACCTGATGCGGCGTGCGTCCGCGCGCCTTACACGTCCTTGCTGTTGCGGGACATGGCGATCTTGCCGGTGCGGGTGATCTCCTTGATGCCATAGGCGCGGAAGAGGTCCTCCATGCCCTTGAGCTTGCTCTCGTCGCCCGTGGCCTCGATGGTCAGCGAGCTTCTGCCCACGTCCACGATCTTCGCGCGGAACACGTTGGCGATCTCGATGATCTCGTTGCGGCGGTCGGGCTGGGCGTTCACCTTGAACAGCACGAGCTCGCGCTCGATGGCGGCGTCGTTGGTGAGGTCGGTGATCTTGTGCACGCTGATCAGCTTGTGCAGCTGCTTCGTGATCTGCTCGTAGGCCACGTCGTCGGCCTTCACGATGGCCGTGACGCGCGACATGGTGGGGTCTTCGGTGGGGCCCACCGACAGCGACTCGATGTTGAAGCCGCGCCGCGAGATGAGGCCGGTCACGCGCGACAGCACGCCGGGCTTGTTCTCCACCAGGACGGACAGGATGTGCTTCATCGCGCGCCCCCCTTCTCGTCGTTCTCGTCGACCTCGTCGGCCGCATCGATCTCGTCGCCTTCGGGCACGTCGGTGCGCACGGCGCCCACGGCCACGTCGATGGCGCCGATCACCTCGTCGAGCGCGCGGCCCGGCGCCACCATGGGATACACGTTCTGATCGCGCGAGATGGCCACGTCCAGCAGGTACGGGCCGTCGCTGGCCAGCATGCGCTCGAGCGCGGCCTCCACGTCGGCGGGCTTCTCCACGCGCTCGGCCTGCCAGCCGTACGCGTCGGCCAGCTTCACGAAGTCGGGGTTCGCGTCGAGCAGCGTCGAGGAATAGCGCTCGTCGTAGAACAACTTCTGCCACTGATGCACCATGCCGAGGCAGCGGTTGTCCAGGATGAGCACCTTCACCGGCACGCGGTGGATGCCCGCCGTGGCCATCTCCTGGCTGTTCATCTGGAACGACCCGTCGCCCGCCACGCACACCACCTGCTTGTCGGGGCACCCGATGGCGGCGCCGATGGCGGCCGGGAAGCCGAAGCCCATCGTGCCGAGGCCGCCCGAGGAGATGAAGCTGCGCGGCGCCTCGCGGTCCACGCTCTGGGCGGCCCACATCTGGTGCTGCCCCACCTCGGTCACGACGACGCTCTTCTGCGGGTCGAGCAGCTCGGAGAGCTTCTTCAGCACCACTTCGGGCACGATCTCGTCCGGATCGTCGCCCACGCCGGGATGGTAGAACGGGTAGCGCGTGCGCCACGCGGATATCTGCGCCACCCAGTCGCCCGTGTTCGGACGGGCGCCCTCCTTCCGGAGGCTCGCCACGATGCCGCCGAGCACGCCCTTGAGGTCGCCGACGATGGGCACCTGCACCTCGCGCACCTTGCCGATCTCGGCCGGGTCGATGTCGATGTGGATGACGTCGGCGTGCGGCGCGAACTCGTCGAGCTTGCCCGTCACGCGGTCGGAGAAGCGCGCGCCCGCCGCGATGAGGAGGTCGCTCTCGGTCATGGCGAGGTTCGCGTACTTCGAGCCGTGCATGCCCACGGGTCCCAGGTTCAGCTGGTGCGACGCGGGGAACGCGCCCTTGCCCATGAGCGTGGTGACCACGGGGATCTGCATGAGCTCGGCGAGCTCCCTCAGCTCCTCGGACGCGCCCGACGACACGGTGCCGCCGCCCACGTACAGCACGGGGCGCTCGGCCCGGGCGATGCGCGCGACGGCCTGCTTGATCTGCTTGGCGTTGCCGCGGTAGGTGGGCTTGTACGACGGCAGGTTCACGTCGTCGGGGTAGTCGAACACCATGCGTTCGCTGGCCAGGTCGGACGGGATGTCGATGAGCACGGGGCCGGGGCGCCCGGTCTTGGCGATGTGGAACGCCTCGCGGAACGTCCGTGTGAGCTCGTCGGTCGATTGCAGCAGGTAGCTGTGCTTGACCACCGGCATGGTGATGCCCACGATGTCGGACTCCTGGAACGAGTCGGTGCCGATGACGCCGCGCGGCACCTGGCCCGTGATCACCACGAGCGGCACGCTGTCCATGTAGGCCGTCGCGATGCCCGTCACCGTGTTCGTGGCGCCCGGGCCGCTCGTGACGATGGCCACGCCCACGTTGCCCGTGGCGCGCGCATAGCCGTCGGCCTCGTGCACGGCGCCCTGCTCGTGGCGCGCCAGCACGTGCTTGATCTGGGCGGAGTCGTACAGCGCGTCGTATATCTTGATGGCTTGGCCGCCCGGGTAGCCGAACACGAGGTCGACGCCCTCGGCCTCGAGCGAGGCCACGACGGCCTCGGCGCCGATCATGGTAGCGCCTTGCTTGGGCGTCCTGCTGCCCAGGCCGCGCGACGCGCCGGCGGCCGTGGCGTTGGCCTGCGTCGGACGCGGCGCGGCGTCGTCGGTTGAGGTGCTGCGTGCGTTGGTCATGACACATACGCCCCCTTGTCTGCGGATGAGACGAGCTTCGCGTACTTCGCGAGCACGCCGTGGTCGTGCTTCGGCGCCGGCGGCGTCCATGCCGCGCGGCGGCGTTCGAGCTCGGCATCGTCCACGCCCAGCGTGAGCGCGCCGCCCTCGATGTCCACCGTCACCGTGTCACCTTCCTCGATGAGCGCGATGGGGCCGCCCGCGGCCGCCTCGGGGCTCACGTGCCCCACGGCCGGGCCCTTCGTGGCGCCCGAGAAGCGCCCGTCGGTGATGAGCGCGACGCTCGTGGACAGGCCCATCCCCACGATGGACGACGTGGGCGTGAGCATCTCGCGCATGCCCGGGCCGCCCTTGGGGCCCTCGTAGCGGATGACCACCACGTCGCCCGCCTCGACCCGCCCGCCGTTGATGGCGGCGCAGGCCTCCTCCTCGCTGTCGAAGCAGCGCGCGGGGCCCGTGTGGGTGAGCATCGAGGGGTCGACGGCCGACTTCTTCACGATGGCGCCGTCGGGCGCGATGTTGCCGTGCAGCACCTTGAGCGCGCCCACCGGGGAGAACGGGTTGTCGTGCGTGCGGCATACCTCGCCGTCGGCCGGCTTCGTGCACGTCCGCAGGTACTCGTCGAGCGGGCCCATGCAGGTGATCGCGCGCCGGTCGAGCAGGTCGAGCTCGGCCAGCTCGTGCATGACCACGGGCACGCCGCCCACCTCGTACAGGTCGGACAGCGGGCGCGGGCCCGAGGGCTGCAGCTTCACGAGGTGCGGCGTGCGCGCGCTCGCGGCGTCCCAGTCGTCCATCGTGATGGGATGGCCCGCCTCGCGGGCGACGGCCGTGAGGTGCAGCACCGTGTTCGTGGAGCCGCCGAAGGCCATGTCGCATTCCATGGCGTTGTGGATGGCGGCCTCGCTCACGATGTCGCGCGCGCAGATCCCCTGCTCCAGCAGCTCCATCACCTTCATGCCCGCGTGCTTCGCCAGGCGGATGCGCTCGGAGTACACCGCGGGGACGGTGCCGTTGCCGGGAAGCGCGATGCCGAGGGCCTCGCACAGGCAGTTCATCGAGTTCGCCGTGAACATGCCCGAGCAGCTGCCGCAGGTGGGGCACGCGGTGTCCTCGTAGTACTTGAGCTCGGCCTCGGACATGTCGCCGTTCATCACCTGCGCCGCGCCGTCGAACAGCGTGTTGAGGTCGGTGGTGGGCCCGCACCCGCCCGGCTGCTTGCCGGGAAGCATGGGGCCGCCCGACACGAACACCGTGGGGATGTTCACGCGCAGCGCGCCCAGCAGCATGCCCGGCACGATCTTGTCGCAGTTCGGGATGCACACGAGCGCGTCGAAGGCATGGCCCTGCACCGCGCATTCCAGCGAGTCGGCGATGGCTTCGCGCGACACGAGCGAGTAGTGCATGCCGTCGTGGTTCATGGCGATGCCGTCGCACACGCCGATGGTGGATATCTCGAACGGCACGCCGCCGGCCATGTAGATGCCCGCCTTCACGGCTTCGGCGATCTTGTCGAGGTTGTTGTGGCCGGGGATGATGTCGTTGCGGGAGTTGAAGACGGCGACGAGCGGCCGCTCCATCTCCTCGTCGGTGATGCCGTCGGCCTTGAGCAGGCTGCGGTGCGGGGCGCGCGCCGTGCCGCACCGCACGGCATCGCTGCGTAGCTGCATGTCCGATCCCTTCCTTCCTGGCGTTGCCGGTTTCGTGGCATAAAAAAATCCCGTTGCAAGCAAGCTGCACCAGGACCTCAGAAGGAAGGGAGATGCGCCCGGCTGCACGCATCCCTGCGCGCCGCGGTCGCTCTCGATCGGACTGATAACGGAGTCGCCGGTTCAGCCTACTTGCCCCGGCTGCACGCGGAGGTCGTCCGCTGCGTGCCGTCGCGTTCGAGCCGAACTGCTCGGAGGTGGCGTTCAGGCCGCCCACCGCCGGCTCGCAGCATCCGCCGGCTCTCTGAAGATGGGTTCGTCCCTACTGTCCTCGTCAACGCATTTCGTCTATGAACTTGTTGCGGGTAAGTATACTCCAGCTTCACGACGTCGCAAGTAAAACTTTGACGATCGAAGCGATTGCGCGGTAAATCCACATGGAGGCGGTGGGGATTGAGGAGACGGGGGTTCGGGGCGCCGGAGGAGCTGCGAGGCGCCGCGAGGTGCCGGAGGCTCCCGCTAGGCGAGGTGCTGGTAGCCCCTCCCCGCGGAGCGGTTGGGCGAAACGTCGCGGAGCGCCGGAAACCCCTCCTCGCGACAGCTCCAGCTCCTGGCGGCTGCCGTCCCCGTAGGTCGCGTCGTTTCGGGCCTGCACCTGCCACCAGCCGGTGATGCCGGGCTTCGCGGAGAGGAGCTCGCCCGCATCGTCGCCGTAGGCCGCGAGCTCCTCCTCGACGACAGGGCGCGGGCCGATCACGCTCATCTGGCCGGCGAGTACGTTCAGAAACTGAGGGAGCTCGTCGAGGGAGGTCTTGCGCAGAAAGCGCCCGACACGCGTGACGCGGGGGTCGTCGTCCACCTTGCGCTCGCGCTCCCATTGCGTTAGCTGCTCGGGACTCAGGTGCTTCTCCACGTCGTCGGAGTCGGCCACCATGGTGCGCAGCTTGAGGATGCGAAGCGGCTTGCCGCGATAGCCGACGCGCTCTTGGAGGTATATTGGGGAGCCGGGGGATTCCAGGCGGATAACCAGGCAAAGAAGAGCGACCGGAATCAACCCTACGATCGTCGCGCACGCCGAGAACACGATATCGAACGCCCGCTTCACGAAGTGGTACCCCAGCCGCCCCTCGACAGCCAGCGGTTCGTACTCGCGTACGCTTTCGGCCGGCGCCGCTCGGGATCCTTCGACTTCGCTCCCTACGGTCGCTTCGCTCAGGATGACAGCCTGGCGGACCCCTCCGGTCGCTTTTTTAGGATGACCGGGGGCGGCAGCTCCACGCTCAGGGCAGCAGCCGTCGTCCAGGGCAACCGCTCCCCCGGCGTCCACTGCCGTTATTCCGTTTTCAAGTTCGTTTTCTGACAATTCCCAATCCGATTTTCGTTTGGATGGTTCGCCCGAACATATCGATCTCCAGATACGCGGTGCGCTTGCGACGGTTGATCTTCCTGATCCAGCCCTCGCGGCCCACCAGCGGGCCCTTCAGCACGATGATCCGGTCGCCCTCGATCACACCCTCGGACACGCCCACCGTCCGATGCCCCTTCTCGGTGAACGCGTCGATCCACGCCACCTCGTCGCGCTCCAAAGGAACGAAACCCCCGTCGTTGCTCAGCACCCAGGCGAACGCCGGCACGCGCCGAAGCTGCGATTCCAGCTCGTCCACGCGGTCGGTCACCACGATCAGGTAGCCGGGGAACAGCGTGGCCGTACAGGTGCGCCACTGGCCGCGGAACTGCTTTTGCACCTCGTAGCGCGGCACGAAGCACTCCTGCAGCACATCGTCCTCGACCAAGCTCTCTATCAGGCGGCATACGGCGAACTCGCGCCCTGCCACCGTCTGCACCACGTACCACATGCACGGCTCCTCAACGCGCGACGGCATGGCTTCGCCCTTCGGCTGCGCCGCCGACGCGCACGTATGACGGGGGTATTCATCCCTTCGAAGCTGGCGAAACGCACACGCGGCATCGTTTTCGCGCATCGAAGTATGTTCGGTCGCGCCCGTAAAGGCGCATGCAGTTTCCTGCGGGGAGATCGAAGGAGGGGTTTCGCCGTCGGCGCCTATCCGTCGAGCTCCTCGCAGCAAGCTGGTTCAAGCTGCGAAGGGCGAGGTCAGGTTTTGCGCACGATCTCAAGTCCCACCCTCACCTGCTTCTGATCGAGCAGGCCGATGTCCAGGTAGGCGATGCGCTTGTGACGGTCGATCTTCTTGATGCGGTCGACGTGACCGCGTAGCGGCCCTTCGTCGATGATGGTGCGGCCGTTGTCTATCGTGCCGCGGGAAAAGCCCACCACGTGGCTCGGCCCGCCGAAATCATGCACGAACGAGGCCTCCTCGGGCCGCAGCGCGAAAGCGCGCCGCTCGGCGCCCAGAAGGCGCGCGAACGCAGTGGAACGTTTGATGGTTTTCTCGAAAGCCTCGATGTCGTCGGAAGCTACGAACAGGTAACCCGGGAACATGGTCTCCGTGAGCAGACGCCAAACGCCCTGGTTCTTCTTGAGGATGCAGTAGCTCAGCGCGAAGCAGTCGCGCACCAGCTCCGGACCGGCAAGCGCCTTGACGCGCTCGGCCACGGCGCGCTCCCTGCCCGGCACCACCTGCAGCACATAGCGAGCCCGACCGCGCGAAGGCACGGGCGGCTCGATCGATTCAGTTGGAGAGATCCTGATGACGCGGGGTTCTCGAACGACGCATCCGACGGACGCGGCGCGAGCGACGCCGCCTATTCGATGCGGCTCGCGACAGTCTTTCTCAGACTGCCCCCCCCCCGGACGGTTTTTGGGTCAGCATGTCATCGCAGATTGCAGAAGCAGGGCGAGCCAGGGCGCACTGCTCCGTCGACGAGCTTGCATGCTCATCGATGAAGCGATATGTTGAAGCCGGAAAGCCCATAAACTTGTACCCTAACCGTTACTCGTTTGTAAAGCGCGCTCTATTTAACCATAGGCTCACGTCATTGCAAGACGCCTCGACACAAAAGACCGGTAACATGTAACAAAAACCCGTTCGGCGCGCAGCGTTGTTTTACAAGATGATAACGGCAGAGCGCCGGAAGTGCAACAGTGAACAGCCCCCCCCCCCCCCGAGTTCTCCATAATTTATAAGCTTCTCCATCATCTCAATCTTGACGGACGCCGCGAGGTCTCGATGTCGCTTTGCAAGGCATGCGGCCAGCCGCTCGTCTTTCCGACGCATCTCGCTCAGACGGAAAAGGCGTTCGTGCGCCCGAAACGAGCGTTCATGGCCATTTGAAAGATGAGCGGCGATTTTCCGTCACACGATGACGATTCGGATGATAAATTGGTATCTGCAAATATCCGAAAACAAAGCAGGAGCGATTATGAACCCGGCACCGGCGCATAGCAAAACGACCTCGACGCAGCGGCCCCGACGCTCCCCCGTCCGCATAGCGATATCGACGCTGCTATGGGCGGTCACGGCATGCGTTGTCGTCATCATGGCCGCACGCTTCGCACCTTCAGCCCTGAGCAACGGCAGGCTCATCCCGGAGGCGGCAGCATTCATCCCGTGGCTGGCCCTTCTCAGCGTCCTCGTTCTCATAATCGCAGCGTTGACCAGGCGGAAAGTACTTTCCGCCGTCACCGTTCTCTGCCTTGTCTGCCAGATCGTGTGGCATGTCGGCTTCTTCTTGCCCGCGCCCCGCATCGCCGAGGAGGCGGTCGAAGCCGTCCCGGAGCAGACCACCCCGCGAGACACCGTCATGCGCGTGATGACGCTCAACACGAAGAACGGAAACGCCGATGCCGAGCAGATCGTCTCGATCGTCCGCGACCAGCACGTGGAAGTACTCGCCATGCAAGAGGTCAGCGGCTCGCTGATCGAACGGCTTTCCGCCGCCGGACTGGACGAGCTTTTGCCCTCGCGCGTCATCGGCTTGGCAGGAGCGGGCGACAACGGCGGCGTCAACGTCATCTACACGCTCGCGCCCATGCGCAACGCTTCGGAAAGCATCTTGCCCCTCACCGGATCTGCCGTGCCGGCCTGCACGATAACCGCCGGATCCCACGAGGTGCGCCTCGTCAGCGCGCATCCCACATCGCCCAAGACGGGCACGCTCGGCTTCTGGAACGAGAGCCTCACCAACTTGGGAACCTTGCGCCGATACAGCGATGAATACCTGATCATGGGAGACTTCAACTCCACCTGGGATCACTCCCGCTACCGCAAGATGCTGGGAGACACGCTGGTGGACGCCTCCGAGCAAGCGGGCGAAGGCTTCCACATGACGTATCCGTCGGAACCCCACTATGCCATGGTTCCCGTGCCGCCCATGATCGAGATCGACCACATCGTGTACTCGAAGAACAGCGGTATGTCCGTCGGCGATCTCGAGACCGTCAACGTGCAGGGCTCGGACCACTTCGCCCTCCTCGGAACCTGGGTGATCGAGTAACCGAAGCCGGAAACTCGTCCTCCCCGGCGCACCTCCATCATTTCGAATACCTTTGCATCCCAGCCGATAACTTGTCGGATTGCTGACCGATCGCCCATAGAGGGGAAACGATCGTCCCAGCTCGCACGAGAAACCCCATACGGCGACTAGACTCGCCTCACGCGAACGAACCCGAGAACCGCTTCCCGCCGAGCGCGAGGAGCGGTTCGACCTATCTTCACCCCTCTATCCGAAAGGAGGCGTTCATGCCGTATCGAGGCTTACTCTATTTCGTTTCCCAAAGCGCCAGCTCCGATTACCGCTCCGACCCGTACGCGACGGAACGCCGCAGCCTCCCGAACCGCACGCACGGCATCCGCTACGCATCCGCGCCGAAACGTTCCACCTGCATCAGGACCTACGCTCCCTCCGAGACGGTGCGCCCCGTATGCGCAAGCTCAACCACCGCCGCCAGCCAAGCAAGCCGAAGCGTCGAGCCGCAGCGCATGCTCAAAGCGGTGTTCGCCATGGTGCTCGTCGCCGTCCTGTCTGCGTTTCTCGGAATCTTCGCCGCGCACGCCCTGTCCGCCGCGATCGACGACGGAGCCTTTCCCCTCATAGGATCGGCCGACGCCGCCACCGCCGAAGACGGCTTCAGCACCCCTCGATCGTCATGGGAACAAGGCGTCGTGCCCACCCTGTATCAGGACGACCCGCAATGGGCCGATCGCCCCTACGGATCGAGGACCGTCGGCGATGCGGGCGCCGCCCCGCTGTGCCTGGCCATGGTGCGCATCGAAGCCACCGGGGACGCCAGCATGGGGCCCGTCGAAGTGGCCTCCCTCTCGCAGAGCAGCGGCTATGCCGACACCGTTGAAGCCACCGGGCTCCTGACCGACGGCGCAGCCCAACTAGGGCTCGCATCGCGAGAGATCGATGCGAACGAGTTGGCCATGCGACGCGAGCTCGTGGGAGACCGTCCCATCATCGCCTCCATGAAAGCAGGCTCGTTCGGATCGTCGGACACCTACATCGTGGTCACCGGCATCGACGAGCACGGCGAACTGGCGGTGGTCGATCCGCTCAGCCGCGATCGGACAAGCCGCCATTGGACGTTCGACGAGATCATCTCGCAAGCCACCGGCCTCTGGTCCTACACGGCGGCCGCGTAAAGTCCGCCGCTCTCCCCGCCATTCAGCGCGCCCGATGGGCGCGCTTTTCTTTTATGGAAAGCATGCTTTACATTGCTGGCGCAGGGGTCTATACTTGATGGAAAGCTAGCTTTACATATTCGCATCGGAGAGGAGCGCCATGGAGAACCGGTTGGAGGAGATCCGCAAGGCGCGCGGCATCAAGCAAGAGGATCTCGCGTTGGAGCTGGGCGTGTCGCGCCAGACCATCAGCTCGCTCGAGAAGGGGCGCTACAACCCTTCCATCCTGCTCGCGTTCAAAATAGCCCGCCGCTTCGGCTTGCAGATCGAAGACGTGTTCATCTACCAGGAGGAAGACCATGAATAGGAAGTCCGCTGTCCTCACGCTGTCCATCGGAATCGCCTGCGCGATCGTCGCCGTCGCGCTGGCTCTCGACCTCGGCGGGATCTCCTCGGTCCTGCCCATCGCCGCGAAGGGCGTGTGGGGCTTCGCCGGATGCGCGGCCGCGCTGCTCGTTTGCGGCGCCTTCGCGCTGGCCCACAAGCCCACGCCGCAGCAGATCATCGAGCAGGGCGACGAGCGCAATGCGGCCATCAACGGGAAAGCGGGACTGTGCGCCTTCGAGGCGTTCTCCATGCTTGCGCCTTTGGCGGCGCTCGCGCTGTACGCCTTCGAGCAGATCAGCACGGCCGGCGTGCTCACGATCATCGCCGTCGAGGTCGTAGCCTCGATCGTCTATTTCGCGCAGATCGCCCGCATGCAGCGGATCATGTAGCGCTGGCTCAGGATCCGGCCCTCCTGTCATCCTGAGCGGAGCGCGCCTCAGCGCGCGCTCACCAGCATGGTCTGATACGCGACCTGCACCGTTGCCGGATGCCCGGCGCGCCGAACCACGGCGGTCAGCGCCTCGCCTGGCAGACGGTACGTGTTGTTGTTCTGCGAGATATGCATGGCCACCACCTGCTCGAGCGCGTCGCTCAACAGCGCCTCCAGCTCGTCTGCGGCCTGCACGTTCGACAAGTGGCCCGTATCCGAGCCCACGCGCCGCTTCACCGGATACGGGTAGGGCCCGTCTTTGAGCATCTGCACATCGTGGTTGCTCTCCAGTGCGAGGATGCGCACATCGCGCAACGCCTCGTCGGCCTCGCCGGTGACGATACCCGTGTCGGTCATGAACCCTACCGCGTCTCCGTCGGCCTCGACCCGGAACCCGCACGACGATGCCGCGTCGTGAGACGTGCGGAAGGCGTGCACCTGCATGCCCGCCAGCGACAGCGCGTCGCCCGAGGAGAACGCCCGTAGGTCGCATGCGCCCTCCAGCACGATGATCTCCTTGCTGGCCGCGCGCACGGCGTCGTCGGCGAACACCGCGGGCTCGATGCCCAGCTTCGCCAGGCCGCGCAGCACCACGCCGAGGCCCTTCGTATGGTCGGTATGGTCGTGCGTGATGAGGACGGCCTCGAGGTTCGCCGGATCGAACCCGGCCTCGTCGCAACGCGCGAAGAAATCGCGCTTGCAGATGCCGCAATCCACGAGCACGCCCTTGCCCGTGGCGGTATCCTCGACTACGGCCGCGTTGCCGCGGCTTCCGCTGGCCAGCACGTGCAATGCAAGTCGTTGGTTCATAGGGTTCGCTTCCCGCATCTCTTCTCGGTGTCTCAGTCGGCCTCCGATTGTACCCGAATGCGCGCCCCTCGCGCCCCGCATCCCCAAACGCTCAAAAGGGCGTCCCGAATGGCACGGTTCCTGCCCGGGTTTTTCCTTTCAAAACGCGCCGCGCGCGGGCGGAATTGCCGCCGATCGGGAATCAACGGTTCCCCGCGCCGCCCGTTTCGCCTACTATGGTTCCTCATACGAACATGCAGGTCGAACCAAGGGGGACGGGGTATCATGGCATCAACTGTCGCAGCGTTTCTAGAGCGCAAGGATATCGAGGTCACTTTCCAACGCTACGCCATCGACGCGTTGTCGGCCATGGCGCAGGGTCTGTTCGCTTCGCTTCTCATCGGCACCATCCTGAGCACCGTGGGCGATCTTTCGGGCTTGGCGTTCTTCAACCAAATCGGCACGTTCGCCAAAAGCGTGGCGGGGCCGGCCATGGCCATCGCCATCGGATACGCGCTGCACACCCCGCCGCTCGTGCTGTTCTCGCTGGCCGCTGTGGGCTTCGCCGCCAACGACGCAGGCGGCGCGGGCGGCCCCTTGGCCGTGCTGGTCGTCGCCGTGGTCGCCTCCGAGCTGGGCAAGGCCGTGTCCAAGGAGACGAAAGTGGACATCATCGTCACGCCCGCCGTCACCATCCTAGGAGGCTGCGGGCTGGCTCTGATGGCTGCACCGTGGATCGGCGCGCTGGCCTCGTCGGTGGGCGGGTTCATCATGTGGGCCACCGAGCTGCAGCCCTTCTTCATGGGCGTCATCGTGTCGGTTGTCATCGGCATCGCGCTGACGCTGCCCATCTCGTCGGCGGCCATCTGCGCCGCTCTCGGGCTGACGGGGCTCGCGGGCGGCGCGGCGCTGGCAGGGTGCTGTGCCCAGATGGTGGGCTTCGCCGTGCTGAGCTTCCGCGAGAATCGCTGGGGCGGCCTGCTGTCGCAGGGTCTGGGAACCTCCATGCTGCAGATGGGAAACATCGTGAAGAAGCCGCTGATCTGGGTGCCGGCCATCGTCGCCTCGGCCGTCACCGGGCCGGTGGCCACGTGCGTGTTCCAGCTGAGCCAGAACGGACCCGCCGTGGCATCGGGCATGGGAACGTGCGGGCTCGTAGGCCCCATCGGCGTGTACACCGGCTGGATATCGGGCATGGAGGCCGGGGCGGCCGCGCCCGGCGCGTTCGACTGGATCGGCCTCGCGCTGGTCTGCTTCGTTCTGCCGGCGCTTATCGCCTGGGCCGTGGGCGCGCTCATGCGCAAGGCCGGCCTCATCGCCGAAGGGGATCTACTGCTGGAGGCGTAAGGCGCCAGCACGGAGCGCCGGCGCATGCGCAGCCGCTCGCGCCGGCGCTCCCTTCACAGCCGCTTCCTTCGCAGCGGCTCCCCCTCTCCTACTACAGCTGCTCGACGATGCCCGTGATCAGGCGCGAGAAATCGCCCTCGCGCGTCTTCGCCACGTCCAGCACCTCGAGTCCCGTGGGGCTTGCGCCCTCGATGCCGCAGCCCATGTTCGACACCAGCGAGATGCCCAGCACGCGCATCCCCACGTGCCGCGCGGCGATGACTTCCTCGCACACGCTCATCGCCACCGTATCGGCGCCCCACGAACGGAACATGCGGATCTCGGCCGGCGTCTCGAAGCTGGGTCCGAGCGCGCCCAGGTACACGCCCTCTCGCACCCGCACGCCGCGCTCGGCCGCCACGTCGTGGGCGATGGCGCGCAGCTCGGGGTCGAACGCGTCCAGCATGGAGAAGAAGCGGTCCGACAAGTTCGCCGGGTCGGGCGCGGCGATGGGATTGCGCCCCGTGAAATTGATCTGATCGGCCATGATACAGAAATCGCCCACCTCGTAGTTCGGGTTGAGCGCACCGGCCGCGTTCGTGGTGATAAGCGTGCGCACGCCCAGGCGCTCCATGAGCCACACCGGGTAGGCCACCTCCTGGGCGCTGTTCCCCTCGTAGGCGTGCAGACGACCCTGCATGGCCAGCACGCACTTGCCGCCCAGCGTGCCGCAGACGAAGCGGCCCACATGGCTTTCGGCCGTACTCGTCTTCATGCGCGGCACCTCCGCGTAGGGGATGCTCGCCGCATCGGCGATCTCGTTCGCCAGCGGATTCAGGCCCGAGCCCAGCACGAGGCCGATCGTCGGTTCGCGGCCCTCCAGCCGCTGGCGCAGCACGTAGGCCGAAAGCGTCAGGTTGTCGTCGAGGATGTTGCGTTCAAGCATGGAAGCCCTCCGTTCGTAGGTTCCGTCCTATTATAGCCGTCCACGCGCGAGCGTCCGGGACGGACGGACGCTCGCAGCAGCGATCTCGGCGGGTTCGGCGCGGGTTCGGCAGGCTCGGCGGGTTCCACGAGCGCCGATCTTGCGCGGAGGCGGCGCTGACGGGCCTCGCGCACCGTTTCGCTGGGGTCACGTGCGGCAAAATCGAGGTTTTGGCACCGACGACCCGCTCGGGCACCGCGTTTTGCAGGGATCGCGAACCGCGACCTGGGGTTTCGCTTCGGCATCCTTCGAAGAAGGAGCTGGGAACCGGCCGATGACTGCCAAAACCTCGTTTTTGCCGCACATCCGAGAGCGAAACCGTGCAACCGGCAGCGCATAAGCCTGTCCCGCCCGCGCGGGATGCCGCGTCCTGCCGGAAGCGCCGGGGCTCGCACGGAAACCGCGCCGCCCCGAAGATCCGTCCTACACGGCGCGCTTTCGGGCGGTGAGAACGCGGGGGCGCCCGGCGAGATCGGCCGTGACGCGAACATCGGAGAAGCCGGCCTCTTCGGCAAGGCGGGCGGCCTCGTCCAGGCAGGTCTCGTGCAGCTCGAAGGCGAAGCCGCCGCCCTCCTTGAGGGCTCGGCGGCACCAGGGAAGCAGGCGGCGCAGCACGTCAAGCCCGTCGGCGCCGCCGTCGAGCGCGAGCGCGGGCTCGAATTCGGCCACCTCGCGGGGGATATCGTCCATGACGGCCGTGGGCACGTACGGCGGGTTGGACACCACGAGGTCGAACGCGCCCATGAGCGTAGGATCGACGCCCTCGCCCAGATCGCACGACAGCACCTCGACGCGGTCGCCCAGCTCGAGGGCAGCCACGTTGTCGCGAGCGAGCGCGACGGCCTCGGGCACGATGTCGGTCGCCACCACGCGCGCGAGCGGATGCTCGTAGGCGACGGAGCAGGCGATGCAGCCGGAACCGGTGCAGAGGTCGGCCACGAGCAGCTCGGGGGGCTCGGGAGCGGGTTCACCCGAGGCGACGGCCGGCGTCGATTCATCCTCGGCGACGCCCTGGTCGGCCGTTCGCTCGGGGCGTTGCTCCCCGGCTTCGCCTTCCGGCCAAGGGACAGGGGGAAGGTCGTCTTCCGGCCATGCATGCTGCGCCACCCGCTTCGGCGCCGCCGGCAGCAGCGCCAAGGCTTCACTGACCAGCACCTCGGTCTCGGGGCGCGGGATCAGCACGCCGGGGCGAACCTTCACCGTGATATGGCGAAATCCGACCTCGCCCGTGATGTACTGCAGAGGCTCGCCCTTGCCGCGGCGCGTGACGTAGGCGCGCAGCACATCGCGCTCCTCCATCGACAGCGGCTGCTCGAAATTCGCGTACAGCTCGATGCGGGAAAGGCCGGTCGCTTCGGACAGCAGCCACTGCGCGGACAGCCGCGGGTTCTCGTCGCCCTTGCGCTCGAGGTAGCCCACCGTCCAATCAAGGGCGGCCTGAATGGTCCAGATGTCGTTCAATCTAGACCGCGGCTTCCAGCTTCTGCGCGCGGTCGGCGGCCTGCAGAGCGGTGATCACGTCTCCCAGGCCGTCGCCCAGAAGCACGCCGTTGTACGTGCCGTTGAAGCCGATGCGGTGGTCGGTCACGCGGTCCTGCGGGCCGTTGTACGTGCGGATCTTCTCGGAGCGGTCGCCCGATCCGATCTGCGCGAGGCGCTTCGCGCCCTCGGCGGCCTGCTGCTCGGCCAACATCTTCTCGTACAGACGGGCGCGCAGCACGGCCATGGCCGCGATCTTGTTCTGCAGCTGCGACTTCTGATCCTGCGACTGCACCACGAGGCCCGAAGGCAGGTGCGTGATGCGCACGGCCGAGTCGGTGGTGTTCACGCACTGGCCGCCCGGGCCGCCGGCGCGGTACACGTCGATGCGCAGATCGTTCTCGTTGATCTCGACCTCCACCTCGTCGGCCTCGGGCAGCACGGCCACGGTGGCCGTGGAGGTGTGGATGCGGCCCTGGCTCTCGGTCTTCGGAACGCGTTGCACGCGGTGCACGCCGCTCTCGAACTTCATGACCGAGTACACGTGGTCGCCTTTGACCTTGAACTGGATCTCCTTGAAGCCGCCGGCTTCGGAGGCCGACATGTCCATCGTCTCGGTCTTCCAGCCTTGCGCGCTCGCGAACCGCTCGTACATCTTGTACAGCTCGCCCGCGAAGATGGCCGCCTCGTCGCCGCCGGCAGCTGCGCGGATCTCTACGATGATGTCCTTGTCGTCGGCCGGGTCGGCCGGGATCAGCATGAACTTGATATCCTCTTCGAGCGCCGGCAGCTTCGCCTCGATGCCGGCGATTTCCTCCAACGCGAATTCCTTCATGTCCGGATCGGCCAGCATCTCCCTGGCTTCGGCCAGATCGTCGGCCGCCTGCACGTACTCGCGCGCCTTCTTCGCCAGAGGACCCTGGTTGGCGTACTCTTTGGCCAGGCGGTTGTATTCCTTCTGATCTGCGAGGACTGCCGGATCGCCCATCTTCGCCTGCACATCCTCGTAGGCTTCGATGATCTTCGTCAGCTTCTCGCGCATATCGTTATCCTGCATGATGGGTGCTGTCCTTTTCGACGTGGTTCCCGTGCTCGCGCGCCCCGCGCGCCAAGAACGCCCGCTCCAAGCATGCGGAGCGGGCGCCTATGCTGTAACTGGTTTATGATAGCAGATCGACCGTCGATCCGCATCTTATCCTAGATCGCCAGATACTCTGCGGCCTCTTCGGCGCAGACGGCGCCGTCGGACACGGCGGTCACCACCTGGTGCAGGAACTTCGTGCGCACGTCGCCCGCGGCGAACACGCCGGGCACCTCGGTCGCGCACGACTCATCGGCCACGATGTATCCCGTTTCGTCGCACTGCAGCGCGCCGCCCAGAAACTCGGTGTTGGGCTCGGTGCCAACGGCCACGAACAGGCCGTCCACGGCGATGTCGCGCTCCTCGCCCGTCTCGAGCATCTCGAGGCGCACGCCGGCCAGCTTGCCCTCGTCGGCCACGAGCTTGCGGGGCACGGCGTTCCACACGAACTCGAGGTTCGGCAGGTCCTCCAGGCGCTTGTGGTAGATGGCCGTGGCGCGCAGCTTGTCGCGCCGGTGCACGAGGTACACTTTCTTGCAAATGCGCGACAGATAGATGGCGTCGCCCGCGGCCGTGTTGCCGCCGCCCACCACCATGACCTCCTTGTCGCGGAAGAAGTTGCCGTCGCACGTGGCGCAGTACGACACGCCGCGCCCTTGCAGGTCCTCCTCCAGCTCGAGTCCCAGCTTGCGCGGGCGCGCGCCCGTGGCGATGATCACGCTCTTGGCGCGGTACTCGTTGAACGCGGTGGTCAGAACCTTCGGGTTCTGGGTGAAGTCGACCGACACCACCTCTTCGCCGACGTTGCTCGCGCCGAAACGATCGGCCTGCTGCTTCATGGCGAAGGCCAGTTCGAAGCCTCCCGTTCCCTCGGGAAAGCCCGGGTAGTTCTCCATGTGCTCGGTCTGAGCAAGCTGTCCGCCCGGCGAGATGCGCTCGAACAGCACCACGTTCAAGCCTGCGCGCGCGGCGTACAGTCCCGCCGTGAGCCCGGCCGGACCGGCTCCGATGACGGCGACGTCGATGACGTCGTTCGTCGATGCCGCCTTGCACGCGGCAGATGTTTCGTTGCTCGCGGTTTCCTCGGTCATGCATGCCTCCTGGTTTCGCGTGTATCCGTGTTTTCCGAGTGTAAGTATAAGGTACGTCGCCTAAATGTCACAAACTTGGCACCAATATGCGCTAAAACGGCAGGAACGGAGCGCGACCGGCAACGCATGCGTGACGGATTCCAGCATGCGCCCCGCGTCCGCCCCCTCCGCACTACCATGAATGCGATCGCTATCGAAAGGACCGGGCATGAATCACGCGAGCAACATGACGAACGCGGATTCGGCAGGGAGCGAAACCCCCGCCGAGCTACGCACCCTGTATCTTGCCGGAGGATGCTTCTGGGGGCTCGAAGCCTATCTGAAACGACTGCCGGGCGTTCGCGGAACCGTCGTCGGCTACGCGAACGGTTCCACCGAGAACCCCAGCTATCACGACGTATGTCGCTGGAACACGGGTCACGCCGAAACCGTGGCCGTAACCTACGACCCGCGCGTGCTGCCCACCGACGTGCTGCTGGACGCCTTCTTCGAGGCCATCGACCCCACGTCGGTTGACCGTCAGGGAAACGACCGCGGCACCCAGTACCGCTCGGGCATCTATTGGACCGACGAGGCCGACCTGCCCGCCATCGAGGCGTCGCTGCTGCGCCAGCAGGCGCGCTATACGAGCCCCATCGTCACCGAGGTGGAGCCGCTCGACGGCTTCTACCCCGCCGAGGAGTACCACCAGAACTACCTCGAGAAGAACCCGGGCGGCTACTGCCACATCGACGTTCGCAGCGCCGACGCGTTCGCCGAGCGCATGGGACTCGAGGAAGGCCGGGCCTGCGTGCAGGTGGACGGGCTGTGCGAACCGCTCGCGTTGGGCGAGGGCGCCGCGACGGCGGGCGCGGTCGAGCGCGAGGACATCCCCGCGCCGTCCGTGTCGCGTCGCGCAGACGGGCCGCGCAACGAAGACGGCCTTGCAGATGCGGACGTGGACGCGCTCATCCGCGAGGCGGGCTACGCCGCCCCCTCCGACGACGAGCTGCGCCGCATGCTGTCGGCCGACCAGTACCGCGTTACGCGCATGAACGCTACCGAGCCGCCCTTCCGCAACGCCTACGACCGCACGTTCGAACCGGGCATCTACGTGGACGTGACCAGCGGCGAGCCGCTGTTCGCCTCGTCCGACAAGTTCGATGCCGGATGCGGCTGGCCCGCCTTCTCGCGCCCCATCGCGCGCGAGGTGGTCACCGAGCGCCTCGACCGGACGCTGGGCACCTATCGAACCGAGGTCCGCAGCCGTGCGGGCGATGCTCATCTCGGCCACGTGTTCACCGACGGCCCGGCCGAGACGGGCGGGTTGCGCTACTGCATCAACAGCGCAGCGCTGCGCTTCGTGCCCTACGCGCGCATGGACGCCGAAGGCTACGGCTACCTCAAGCCCCTCGTCGAGCAAGAGCTCGACCCCGCATCATCCTGAGCGAAGCAGCGGAAGCCGCGAAGTCGAAGGATCCCGTGCGGCGCCAGCGGGGAATCTCACGGCTGGCGCCGCACGGGATCCTTCGCGTCCCCGCTGCGCGGGGCCTCCCTGCGCTCGCTCAGGATGACAGGGCGCCCGCTAGCAGGCCTCGCTTGCCGCGGGCTCTGCCGCGCGATCGGGCCGACGCGCGCGATGACGGTAGCGCAGCAGAGCGGCGGCCGCCACGGACAGCACCATCTGCACGGCGGTCACCGACAGCCAGATGCCGTCGAGCCCGAACAGGCGCGCCGCGCCGAACACGATGAGGACGACCAGCAGCGCCTCGCCGTACACGATGGCGCTCGACGCCTTCGCGTCGTCCACCGCGTAGAAATACGAAGTGGACGCATGGGTGAACCCGTAGAACACGTACGCGGTGGAGAAGACGGGCAGCGCGTACGCGATGAGCCCTGCCGTCTCGTCGGACGCCCCGAACAGCAGCGGCACCTGATTCCGCAGCAGGTACATGGCCGCCAACCCCAACACGCCCAGGCTGATGGTGATCAGGTAGTTCGTGTTGCGGAAGCGGCGCACGCCGTCGGCGTCGCCCGCGCCGTAGTGCTTGGAGATGAGCGGCTGCGAGCCGTCGCCCACGCCCTGGATGAGCATCTGGATGACGCAGGCGGTGTACGACACCACTGCGTAGGCCGCCAGCGCCTGCTCGCCGCCGTACATCGACAGGTTCACGTTGATGGCCACCACCGTGGCCTCGGGCAAAAGGGTCAGCCCGAACGGCGCCAGCCCCAACCGCAGCGCATGCAGCGCGATATGCCGGTCGGGACGCAAGTCGGCCACGGCGATGCGGTTCTCCCTTTTCAGGAAAAAGCCCAGCACCAGCAGAAACGCCGAAACCTGCGAGACCACGGTGGCCGCCGCCGCACCGGCGGTGCCCATGCCCAGCAAGATGACGAACACGTAGTCAAGCGCCACGTTCATCAAGCCGGCGAACACCTGCACGGCCATCGCGTAGGCCACTTTCCCCTGGTTGCGGATAAGCGGCGTGCAGCCGGTCACGAGGATCTGGAACGGGACGCCCCAGGCGATGACGCCCGTGTACGCCGCCGCCTGCGCCAGCGTCTCGCCCTGGCCTCCTAAAAGCTCGCAAATGGGCGTCGCCAGCGTGAACAGCAGCGCCATGATGGGCACGGCGGACAGCGCGAGCATCGTGAGCGTGGTGCCCATGGCGCGCCGCGCCTTCGCCTCGTTTCCGGCGCCGCGCGCGATGGACGAGATCACGCCGCCGCCCATGCCGACGCCCGTGCCCACGGCCATGATGAACGCCACCAGCGGGAAGGCTACGTTGATGCCGGCCAGGCCCGCGTCTCCTACCGCGTGTCCCACGAACACGCCGTCGATGATGCTGTACACGCCGCCCAGCGTGAACGTGATCATCGTGGGGACGATGTATTTCAAATACTCTTTGAGCATGCCTCTAGTAATCATGTCATGTCGCTCCGATATGCAATTTGCTGAGATTTTTTCCGCATGGTACTCTAAACCTTAAAGCTGCTTTAAGGTAAAGCCCGCAATGTGCGGGATTCGCCGAATCTTCAGACCATCGATAAGGAACGCGCCCATGACCTTGCCCCGCCTCTACGACATCAAAGAAGCAGCCCGCTACCTGGGCGTCGCCTCCTCCACGCTGCGCTATTGGGAAAGCGAGGGCCTCGTGCAGGCCGGACGGGGCGAAGCGAACGGCTACCGCCAGTATTCGCTGCACGATCTCATCGAGGCCAGCGAGATCGCGTTCTACCGCAAACTGGGCGTGCCGGTCAAGGAGCTGCGGGGGTACCGAGCGCTTTCGGCGCGCAGCCTGGACGAGGCCCTCGCGCGCACCGAGGACGGCGTCGAGCAGCGCATCGCCGAGCTGGAAGCCACGAAGGCGCGCCTCGCCCGCCAGCGCGCGCTCAACGCGAAAGCCGAGGAGCTGCGACGGGCGGGCATGCAGCCCGGCTCCCCGGCCATCGGCAGCCTGAGCGCCATCGACTACGATGCCGCGGCTCCCTGGAAGCTGCTCGTGGAGGAGCCCTGGCGCTACGGGGTGGTCGTCTTTGCGGACAAGCCTGACGAGGTTTACGAGTCGGCCGTGGACGCAGGCGCGCAGGACGGTGCCGTGCTTTGGCGCCGATCGAGCGCTCACGACGAGACGACCTGCCGGGAGTGCCTGCTCAAAGTGTCCCCCACTGCCGACGCCAGCAACGCCGCCGCGCTGTTCGCCGAAGCCTCCCGCCAAGGCATCGAGCCTCAGGCGGTGGTGGGAAACTACCTTCTGACGGCATCGGACGAAACAGGACGCTGGGACTGCCATCGCGCCTGGGTGGTGGGGGAAACGCCGCGCGATCCCGCAGACGACCGGTAAGCCCGGGCGACATCCGGCATGCGGGCGCAAAAAAGCCCCCTCCGAGCGGAGAGGGCTTCGCCGCCTCAGGCCGAGGAAGAAGCTAGCCGATCATCGAGAGGATGTTCTGCTTGGGCTGCACGCCCACGGCCTGGTTCTTCACCTGGCCGTTTTCGAACACCATGAGAGTGGGCACGCTCATGACGCCGTACTTCTGCGCGATGTCGGGGCTCTGGTCGATGTCGAGCTTGTAGACGGCTGCCTTGCCGGCCGTCTCGGCGGCAACCTCGTCGAGCGTGGGCGCGAGCATCTTGCACGGACCGCACCACGTGGCGAAGAAGTCCACGAGAACGGGACCCTGCGCATCAAGCACCTTGGACTGGAAATCGGAAGAAGAAACGACCTCGCTCATGTTAAAGCCTCCTTTGTAGGGGCCGCGCGCATCTCTCACCCGCGGCAATTCTTGTTCGCATCGTATTGTAAACGCGTTTGCTCAACTGTGCATCAAATTGTTACGGTTCGGAGCATGAATCTCGACATTCCCGACATTTTCGCCCGGTGAACGGTCGTCGAGGACGGTCTCCTCCATCGTTGCTCCACAGACGGCGGCCTTGTTGCACGTCTTGCCTGCGAATGCTCGAGGGGCGGGCGCGCTGAGATATAATCGGAGACGACCCACAGAAAGGAACCCGCATGAGCGAAACGACCGAGCACGCCTCCGCAGCACCCGCCTCCTCGCCCGCATCGTCGCACGTGCCCGCTTGGCGCGGACACGGCACCGTCCCGGTGAACCTCGTGCTGGAAGGCGGCGCCATGCGCGGCCAGTTCACGGCCGGCGTGCTGGACTTCTTCATGGATCAGAAGCTGTTCTGCGAGCGCGTCATCGGCGTGTCGGCGGGTGCGCTGTGCGGCTACAACTACGTGGCCGGCGAAGACGGCCGCACGTGCTACCTCAACACGAAGTACTGCGACGACTGGCGTTATCTGTCCATGAAGAGCTTCGTGCGCACCGGCAACGCCTGCGGGCGCGAGTTCGCCTTCGACGAGATCCCCAACCGCCTGGAGCCGTTCGACTACGCCGGGTTCGACCAGTCGCCCATGCAGCTGATCGCCGTTTCCAGCGACCTCGTCACCGGCGAGGCGGACTACCACCCCTTCGCCGACTCGCTGGCCGACCTGCCCTACCTCATCGCGTCGTCGTCCATGCCGCTGGTCAGCCAGATCGTGGACGTCGACGGCAAGCTGCTGCTGGACGGCGGCACCTGCGACAGCGTGCCCATTATGTACTCGATGCTGACGGGCGCGCGCAAGCACATCGTGGTGCTCACGCAGGCGGCCGACTACGTGAAAGGACCGAACAAGCTCATGGCCATCCTGCGCCAGCGCTATGGACTGTACCCCCACTACCTCGAGCGCCTGCAGCACCGCCACTACGAGTACAACCGCACGTACCGCGCGCTGCCTCGCCTGCACGATGCCGGAAAGCTGTTCCTCATCAGGCCTCCCGAGCCGGTTACCGTGGGCAGCATGGAGCGCGACGCCGACAAGCTGTTCGCGCTCTACGAGCAGGGCTACGCCGAAGCGGCCCGTCGCTGGCCCGCGCTCCAGGCGTACCTGGAGGCGTAAAGGCCGGCTCAGCGCACCCGCATCGCAAGGCGTCCCGTTCGCACGAACGGCCTGCGCATGTGGCCCTCTTCCCGCGCAGTTGTCCGGCGCACAGCGGCGCGCCCGCGCCGAAGCCGCAGGACGTCGCGCCACGCTCTCGCCCGCATCGAAGCCGCAGGGCGTCGCGCCGCTCACGCACCCGTGTAGAAGCCGCAGGACGTCGCGTCGCGCTCGCGCCCGTGTAGAACCGCGCCCGCGCCCCCACCGCACCACGGATGCGCAGAACCGGCGGAGCCCGCGCGGGCGACGCGATCCGGCTCCGACCCCTCCTCGCCTCGAGGCACCCTGATGCGCTCAAATGTTTCACGTGAAACAATCTGGTGCTTGAGAACAGATGTTTCACGTGAAACACTCGGATCCTTCGCCGTTTCTAGCGGTTCGCCAAGGGCGGCTCGATCCCGGTGCCCCCTCTTTCGCGGCATGCGGGGGCGGGACTCGCGGGCGGAGCGCGAGGCGCGCGGGACGGGCAGGCAAAGCGCAGGGCGCGCGGGACTCGCGGGCGGAGCGCGGGGCGCGCGGGGCGGGAGGGCAAGCCGTCGCGTCCGACGCGAATGGGCTCGCTTCAGCATCGGCCTGACGACGGGCTGGCAAGCGGGATGGCAGAGATTGCACGCTATGCACGATTATTTGGGTCCGTCGTCAAAGGCGTAGGAAGAAAACCCAGGTCGGAAGAAACGGCGATGGCGGCGAATCGTGCATAGCGTGCAATCTCTGCCATGCAGAGGCATGCAGAGGCGACGCGAGCGGGGGCACGGGCGACCCGCCGTAGAGCCTATGCCAACACGGGCTCCACCCTGCACCCCGCTTCGACGCGCCCGATTATTTCACGTGAAGCAATCGGGCGCTTGAGAGCAAATGTTTCACGCGAAGCATCTTGGCCGCGCGCAGGTGCCGCGTGCCGAAAAATCACACGCGGACGGACCAGGCGCGCGGGGACCAGGCGCGCGGGTGCGGCGCTCCAGAGGGCCTGACGGGAACGCAGGCTCCCTAGGCGTCGCGGTCCGCTTCCCCGCCTTCGGCCGGCCCGCCTTCCGCAGCGCGCTCGTCGAAGCCTCCTTGCAACGCGTCGGCATCGAGCCGGTCGCGCGCATCCTGAGCCCGGAACTCGGACACGAACCCAGCTGAGAAGATGCCGGCCGGAATGGCCACCACGCCGATTGACAGGAGCATCGTGCAGAAGCCGACGAGGCGCCCGGCGGCCGTGACGGGCACGAGGTCGCCGTAGCCCGTGGTGGTGATGGTGGTCATCGCCCAGTACATGCCCGTGAACACGCTGTCGAACTTCTCGGGCTGCACGGGATGCTCGATTTCGTACATGAGCACGCTGGCCGTTACGGTGAGCAGGGCGAGCACCATGAATGCCGCCACGATCTCCGGGCGGCGCTTTCGGAACACGCACGCGATGGAGCGCAGACCGCGCATGTAGCGCGACAGCTTGATAAGGCGCACGAGGCGGACGATGCGAGCCGCGTTCAGCATGGGGGACGACACGGGCACGAACAGCACGAGCAAACCGGGCGCGAAGGCCAGCAGGTCGATGATCCCCATCGGCGACAGCGCGTAGCGCATGCGTGCGCGAGCGGGCGATGCGTCGGGATGGACGAGGTCGGCAGTCCACAGGCGCGCAGCGTACTCCAAGCCGAAGCACACGCTGGACGCCAGCCCGAAGGCCAGAAGCGCCGCCGACACCCCGGCCGGGATGCCGGGCTGCGTCTCGGCGAACACGAGGATCGCGTTCGCGACGATGAGCGCGAACAGCGCGATGCCCACGATGCGCGCGACGGCGTTGCCGCGCCGCACGTCCTCGAGCGCAAAGTACGCCTGCCGCTTGAACGCCGAGGGGGCGCGGCGGGGCGCGCGCTTCGCATCCCGCGCACCCCCCGCGTGCCCTGCGTTTCGCCTCGCTGCGCCCATCGCGTCGGCCCCTTACGCCTGCTCGAGGGTCACGGCGGTGCCGGAGGCGGTCACCATAAGCATGTTGCCTTGACCCAGCACCTCGTAATCCATGTCCACGCCCACCACGGCGTGCGCGCCCATGGAGGCCGCACGCTGCTCCAGCTCCTGCAGAGCCTCGTTGCGGGTCTGCAGAAGCTCCTGCTCGTAGCCCTCGCTGCGGCCGCCCACGATGTTGCGGATGCCCGCGCCGAAATCGCGCAGGAAGTTGATGCCGGTGATAACCTCGCCGAACACGATGCCGTAGTAGCCGGTGATGCGGTAGCCTTCGACGGAGGGGGTAGTGGTCACGATCATGGGCGTTCCTTTCAACGGACGAGCGAACCGATGCGCTTTGCGTGTCCGTTAGCATACCACGATCAGCGCGGAGCCGAGGGTGTACAATAGCAACGTTTACCTGCACCTATGCCAAACATGCACGAAAGGCAACCTATGACCGTCGACCTCGTTTCGCTCGCCATCATCGCGCTCGTCGCGGCAGCCTGCCCGATCGTCGCCAAACTCATCCCCAACAAGCTGGTTCCCGAGACGGTGTTCCTGCTCATCGCCGGAGCGTTGCTGGGGCCGAACATGACGGGCGCCATCGTGCTCACCGACGCGGTAGGGCTGCTGTCCGACCTCGGCCTGGCGTTTTTGTTCCTGCTAGCCGGCTACGAGATCAATCCGAAGAGCCTCACCGGGAGCCAGGGCAAGCGCGGGCTGGCAACCTGGTGCGTATCCATCGTCCTGGCGTTCCTCTTCGTGCATTTCGCCAGCGGCCTGTTTTCCAACGAGCTCGAGTCGGTTGCCATCGCCATCGCGTTGACCACGACGGCGTTGGGCACGCTCATGCCCATCCTGAAGGAGCGCGGGCTCATGGGAACGCAGGTGGGCGAATCCGTCCTCGCTTACGGCACCTGGGGCGAGCTGGGCCCGGTGCTGGCCATGGCGCTGCTCTTGTCCACGCGCGCGGAATGGAAGACCGTTCTCATCCTGCTCGCGTTCGTCGCCTTGTGCGTGGTGGCGGCCGTCGTTCCCGCGAAGGCGAAGAAGGCCGGGCACAAGCTGTTCAACTTCCTCACCGAGAACGCGGAAGGCACCTCCCAGACCATGATGCGCGTCACCGTGCTGCTGCTGGTGGGGCTGGTGGCGCTCTCCGCGGCGTTCGACCTCGACATCGTGCTGGGCGCGTTCGCCGCCGGGTTCGTGCTGCGCTACATCATTCCCGAGGGCGATCACGCGCTGGAGCATAAGCTGGACGGCGTGGCGTACGGCTTCCTCATTCCCGTGTTCTTCGTCGCCTCGGGCGCGAAGATCGACCTCATGGCCGTGTTCCAACAGCCTGTGATGCTGGTCGGGTTCATCGTGCTGCTCCTGCTCATCCGCACCGTGCCCATATTCGTCGCACTCGCCACCGGCAAGGACACGCGCAGCATCTCCACGCACAACCGCTTGACCATCGCCCTGTACTGCACCACGGCGCTGCCCATCATCGTGGCAGTGACCTCGGTAGCCGTGAGCGCAAACGCCATGTCGCAGGAGACGGCCAGCGTGCTGGTGGCCGCCGGAGCCATCACCGTGTTCCTCATGCCGCTGATGGGCATGCTCACTTATCGCGTGGCCGACGCGAAGCCCATCGAGGCCGTGAAGGAGATCAGCCGCAACCCGCGCGACATCGGCGACATCCTGCGCGAGCACTGGGAGCTGGAGCGCATGCTGGCACGCAAGGAGGCGCTCGAGCGGCTGGCGGCACGGCGCGAGGAGCGCGGCCGAGACGGCGAGTCCTGGGAGGAGCAAGCGGCGCTGCTGCAACGTCGCTCGGCCCGCAAGCGCGCCATCGACGAGGCGCTCGACCTGGCCGCGCAGGAGATAGCGCGTCGCGAGCTGGCACCCGATGCCCGTCCCGACGGAGACGACCCGCTGCTGGCGCAGGCTCTGCAGCATCGCGAAGAGCGGCGGCGTCGCATGGCCGAGCGCGTTGTGCGCGAGTACCGTCGGCGCATGGACGAGATGGGTCGTGCGGCAGAGCGGATGGGACTGAGCGAAGACGACGTCAGGCAGATGTTCGAGGACGCGCGACAACGTCGCGACGAGCACCCCGACGAACGCGACGGCCGGCGGCGCTAGCCCGCGCGGCGGGCCGAGGACCCGTTCGCAGCCTCCGCGCCGCTGTCGCAATCAGGGAAGAACACCTCCATGCGGCTGGCCGGCGCCTGCTTGCCGGCCAGCGAGCCTGCGACCATGCACACGCCAGCCACGACGATGCCTATGACGATCTGATGCAGATCGGCCACTTTGAAGCCGAGCGCCATCGTTGCGCAATACGCCAGCGTACCGCCCGCCATCGACCACAGCGCACCCGTCCGGTTCGCCCGCCTCCAGAACAGGCCGCACACCATCACCCAGAAAAACGCCGTCTCAAGGCCGCCGAAGGCGAACATGTTGATCTTCCATATGACGTCGGGCGGCACGACGGCCAGCACGAACACCACCGCGCCCAGCCCCAGCGTAACCGCCTGGCTCGACACGGACAGCGCACGCTCCCCCATGCGGCGGCCGCGCGCTTCGGCGTAATGCATCCACACGTCCTTGACCAGCGCCGAGGATGACGAGATAAGCAGCGAGGACACGGTGGAGATGGAGGCGGCCACCGGCCCTATGATGGCGATGCCCGCCAGCACCGGCGGCAACGTCCGCGAGATGGCCAGCGGGATGATGTTGTCCACGCTGCCGCCGTAGGCCGCCAGATCCTCGGTGAGCACGCCGGCGGCCAACACGCCGAGCGCCGTGACGCCGATCATCATGGCGCCGATGATGACGGTGCCCACGATCATGGCGCGGTGGAGCGATTTCACGTCCTTGTACCCCATCGTGCGCACCACCGACTGCGGCAGGACGAACGTGAACACGCCCACGAGTAGCCACTGGGTAAGGTACAGCGACGGCGGCATGTTGCCGCCGGACGTGGGCTCCAGCATCTCGGGGTGATTCTGCGCGATCGAGCCCATGATGGCCTCGTAGCCGCCGCCGGCGTCCAGGATGCCCGCGGCCAGGACCACGATGCCCACGAGCATGGCGATGCCGCAGAGCGCATCGGTCAGCGCCACGCCGCGGAAGCCGCCGATGGTGGTGAACAGGATCACGGCAACGCCGAAGAGCACGAGGCCGAACACGTAGGAGTAGCCGGTCACGGCCTCGAACAGCTTCGCACCGCCCACGAACTGCGCGATCATGGTGGCGCCGAAGAACACGACGACGATGGCGGCCGACAAGTTCGCGAGCGCGTTCGATCCGTAGCGAGCCCGGATGACGTCGGCCACCGTGATCGCATCGAGCTTGCGCGCGATGAGCGCCATCTTCTTGCCCACGATGCCGTACAGCAGAACGAGCGCCGTCACCTGCACCACGGCCATGTACACCCAGCCGAAGCCGATGCTCCACGCCTGGCCCGGACCGCCCACGAACGAGCTCACCGACCCGTACGTGGCGATGGTGGTCATGGCCAGCACGAAGCCGCCCAGGCCGCGGTTGCCGATGAAGTACTCCTTCACGAAGCCGCCGTCGTCCGACGCGCTCTGCGTGCGGTGGCGCACGACCACGCTGAGCCCTACGGCGAACGCGAGGAACAGCGCGACGGGGACGAGCGCGGCGAGGTTACCCATCGAGGCCCTCCTCGTCGTCCAGCGGGAAGTCGGCGAACACGAACCGCGCCAGCACGATGGCGGCGATGACCGCGGCGACCCATGTGCCCATGCACCCCGCGATTATCCACAAAGGCGTGCCGAACAGCTGGACGTCGAAGCCTGCGAGCCCGAACCCGCCCACGAGCCACACCGCCACGATGACGGCCAGCGCTGCCGCCGTGGCCTTCGCCTCCCTGTTCGTCTGAGCGAGCTTATCCCGATAGCTCGCAAGTTCCCTCTGCGCCATGCGCGCACCTCCCCGCCGTCGCCGCGCCGTTTCGTCCAACGTATGGTACACCAAGCGCAGCCGTCCCGCGCGCCCCAGTTGGGGCTAGATGGCCGATGACACCTTTTCCAGCAAATCGGCTTTGCCGTTGACGCCCATCTTCGCGTAGATGCGGCGCACGTGGCTCTTCACCGTGTTGAGCGACACCACCAACTCGTCGGCGGCCTCGGCGAACGTGCGGCCCTCCATGAGCAGGCGCAGCACGTCCTCCTCGCGGCGCGTCAGGTCGTAGGAGCGCGCGAGGCGCGCGCAAGTGGCGTCGAGGCCGGTGCCCCATTCCGACCCCGGCGCGGCAGCCGGCGTTGCAGGTCGGGGAGCCGGCCGATGGAGCTGCAGATAAGCCACGGCAGCGGCCATGTCGCGGTTGCGCCAGCGGCGCTCGAGCAGCAGGCACGACGGGAACGACAAGAGACACGCGCAGGCGGCGAACGTCGCGGCCGCATCGACGCCCCGCGTATCGAGCGCCATAAGCGATCCGACAAGGGTCACGCCGAAGCAGGCAGCCCACGCGCCCGCCGCCCGATACGCCGTGCGGTTGACGCGCGTGCGGAAAAACGCCCGCACCACCGCCGCGCAGAACGCGGCGTACACGACGCACGTCAGCGCCAGCACCGCCACCGTCAACCACGAAACCATCGCCGCCCCTTCCCTTTTGCCGCTTGGATCGTCCCAGCATAGCGCAAGCCGCCCGGCGCGGCCGGCAGAACCGGTGATGAAAAACTTCATCATTGCCGCATCGCCGAGGGTCGTGCTAGGTTGGATGCAGAAGAACACGAAGAAGGAGAGCCTTATGAGCGCAGCACGCAGCAGAATCGCACGGACCCTGATCGGCGCCGCCTGCATCGGGGCGGCCACCTGCGCGTTCGTCTGGTTCGCCTTCCAGTTCGCCCCCGGCGAGCCGCGCGAGCTGACCGTCGGAGACGAGAGCTACGCGTCGTCCATCGAAGCCAGCGGAAACAGCCGATACGTCGCAGAAGGGATTGTCGACATCCCCTTCGGGCAAACTTACAAAACCGATGGATTGACCTGGGGTAAATGGTTCAGCGTCAGCGAGGATGAACGGAGCTCCTGGTCCGACGAGGAGCGCGAGCAACGCCTCGCGTCTGAATCGTACCTCTACGACTCCAGCGGCATCGAGTTCGCCGCACAGGGACTCAAGACGGTCTCGCTGGAGGCTTTCGCGGAGTGGTACCCTCATTATGCGGAGACGACGGGCTACACCGAGGCACGCAAGCACGCATGCAAGGTACTGCTCGTCGATATCGCGATGACGAACACAAGCGATCATGCCCAAACGCTCCCCCGTTTCGTTCTATGGAGCGAGGACGCCAACGGAGCGAACGACACGCTGGAAAATGGGATGGGCAGCGACAAATACCTGTTCGAAGAAATGTACGGCGAATCCTCCGACCGCGGCCTCGTGGAAAAGCACCTACCCGATGGCTGGAACGTGCTCGAGCCCGGAGAAACGCGCAGTTGGACCGTACCGTCCCTCATCTACGAGAACACGTTCCGCGATCCGGCGGCCTACGAGAACATCGACCCGTCCCGCTTCTGCGTAGCTTTGGCCGACTACGACCCGCCCACCATCTATCGCCTCTGGCTGGGCTGAACCAGCGCCCCCTTCGTCATCCTGAGCGAGCGCAGCATTTGACAGTCCAGCGGACTGTCAAGCTCCCGAGCACGCGAAGCGAGCGCAGGGAGGCCCCGCGCAGCGGGGACGCGAAGGATCCCATGCGGCGCCAGCCGTGGCGCTTTCCGCTGTCGCCGCATGGGATCCTTCGACTCCGCGCCTTGCAGCGCTGCGCTCAGGATGACAACCTAGGGCGTAGTTACTCGCGCACGGCGCGCTCGCGCTTCAACCGGCGAAGCTTGCGGGCGATGCGGACGAACCCGCACGCCATGAGGATCATGATCGCCGCCCACAGCACGGCGATCGGCAGCATTTCCGGCAGGAAACTGTCTCTATGCAGCAGGCTCGCCGCTGTCGTCACCTGGACGAGGAGCACGGCCAGCACCAGCACCTCGATGCGGCGCAGATGCGCGATCTTGGAGTCGATGTCGGAGAACAGGTCGAAGGGCGCGCCATCGCGCGGGCGGCGCAGGTACGCCCAGCGGCCGTACGTTCCGACGCACTCGATGTCCAGATCGCGCAGGAAGTCCAGATAACAGCGGCCCTCGGAGCTGCCCGCCGTATGCTCCAGCAGCTCCAGACGGTACTCGTACTCCCCCGGCGCTCCCTCCTCGAACACGTAGCGGATCCCGCATACGTCGACGAGGGCCAGCCCGCGCGCGGCCCAGGCGTTCAGCCAGTCCTCCTCGCGGTCGAAATCCCATGCCCAGAACAGCCGGTGCATGACCCGCTTCATGCCGACCACCTCCCCACGATCTCCTCGCCGTTTCCCACCAGCTCGCGCAGCCGGTCGAGCTCGACCCGCACCGCATCGCGGCCGGCGCCCGTCAACCGGTACTCCTTCTTGCGCCCCGACCCTGCGCCGGGCGCCGGCTCGATCCAGCGCCGTTTCTGCAGCGTGTCGAGCGCGCCGTACAGGGTGCCCGCCGCCAGGCGCACGCGGCCGTTGCTCAGGCGCTCGGCGTTTTGCATGATGCCGTAGCCGTGCAGCGGCTCGTCGAGCGAGAGCAGGATGTAGAACACCGCCTCGGTCAGCGCGATCGATTCCACGGTTCCCTCCGTTCCAAAACTATATCGGCTTCCGATATAGTCAGTATATCGGAAGCCGATATAGTACGCAACCGTGAAAAAGAAAGCGACCCCGGCACGCTGCCGAGGTCGCTGTCACGCGGAGGATGGGGAGCAAGCGTCTACAGCGCGGCCTCGCGCAGCTTCTCCACCAGCTGCTCGACCGGCCACGCGCCGAGGTCGCCCTCGTGGCGCTCGCGCACGCTGACCGTGCCGTTCTCGATCTCCTTGTCGCCCAGCACCACCATGTACGGGATCTTCTGGCTTTGCGCCTTCGCGATCTTCACGCGCATGGGCTCGTTCTGGTCGTACACCTCGATGCGGCCGCCCGCGGCCTTCAGCTGCTTCGCCAGCTCGGCCGCGGCCTCGTTGTGACGGTCGGCCAGCGGCAGCACGGCCACCTGCACGGGGGCCAGCCACAGCGGCAGCGCCCCGGCGTAGTGCTCGATGAGGATGCCGAGGAAGCGCTCGATGGAGCCGAAGATGGCGCGATGGAGCATCCAGGGGCGCTCCTCGGTGTTGTCCTCGGTGCGGTAGGTCAGTTCGAAGCGCTCGGGCATGTTGAAGTCCACCTGCACGGTGGAGCACTGCCAGGTGCGCCCGATGGCGTCCTTCACCTTGATGTCGATCTTCGGGCCGTAGAACGCGCCGTCGCCCTCGTTGATGTCGTAGGCCAGCTCGTGGCGCGCGCAGGCTTCCTTGAGCGCGTTGGTGGCGTGCTCCCACATGTCGTCGGTTCCGATGCTCTTCTCCGGGCGCGTGGAGATCTCGGCCTCGTACTGGAACCCGAACGTGGACATGATGTGGTCCACGAGGTCGAGGATGGCCACCACCTCGTCCACTACCTGGTCGCGCGTGCAGAACACGTGCGCGTCGTCCTGAGTGAAGCCGCGGGCGCGCAGCAGGCCGTGCACGACGCCGCTCATCTCGTGGCGGTACACGGTGCCGAACTCGAAGTAGCGCAGCGGCAGGTCGCGGTAGGAATGCAGCTCGCTCTTGTACAGCATCACGTGGCCCGGGCAGTTCATGGGCTTCACGGCGTACTCGGTGAGGCGCGGATCCTCGTCGGTGCCCTCGTTGATGTTGAAGAAGTACATGTTCTCTTTGTAGAAGCCGTAGTGGCCCGAGGTCTTCCACACGTCGGCGTTGTACACGTGCGGCGTGATGACCTCCTCGTAGCCGCGCTCGTACAGGTCGCGGCGCAGCCACTCCTGCATGGTGCGGATCACGCGCGCGCCCTTGGGCAGGTACATGGGCAGACCCACGCCGGCCAGCGGGTCCATGGTGTAGATCCCCAGTTCACGGCCCAGCTTGCGATGGTCGCGCTTCTCGGCCTCCTCCAGGTTGCGCAGGTGCTCGTCCAGCTCCTTCTGCTTGAAGAAGGCGGTGCCGTAGATGCGGGTGAGCATCTCGCGCTCGGCATCGCCGCGCCAGTACGCGCCGGCCAGCTTGGTCAACTTGAACGCGCCCAGCTTGCCGGTAGAGGGCAGGTGCGGGCCGCGGCACAGGTCGGTGAACTTGCCGATGGTGTACGTGGTGATGACGGCGTCCTCCGGCAGCTCGGCGATGAGCTCCAGCTTGAACGGCTGGCTCGCGAAGATCTCCTCGGCCTCGGCGCGCGTGACCACGCGGCGCTCGAAGGCTTCGTCGGCCTTCACGATCTCGGCCATGCGGGCCTCGATGGCGGCAAAGTCGTCCGGCGACAGCGCGCGGTCGAGCTTCACGTCGTAGTAGAAACCGTCCTCGATGGCCGGCCCCACACCGAACTGCACGTCGCCGTAGAGGTCGACGAGCGCGGCGGCCATGACGTGCGCGGTGGAGTGGCGCAGAAGCTCCAGCCCCTCGTCGCTCTTGGCCGTGACGATGGCAACCGAGTCGCCTTCGGCCACGGGAGCCGAGAGATCGACCGGCTGGTCGTTCACGATGCCCGCGAGCGCGGCCTTCGCCAGGCCGGCGCCGATGGACGCGGCCACGTCGGCGACGGTGGAGCCGTCTGCGAGCCCCTTGTTCGAGCCGTCGGGAAGTACGATGTTCATATCTGTTCCTTTCCTGTGCCGGGCGCGCACAAAGCGCCTGCACGATCGGTTCGCAGCGAGCGCGCCTTGCGCCCGCCTTTGCGACAAAACAACGAAGCCGCCCCGTTGTTCGCGAGGCGGCTTCGATTGCATTGCGAAGTGGTTACTGCACGCCGTGCTCGGACTGAGCGGGGCGCGCCTGCCTCGTCTGCTGCTGGGTCGCCGCCTGCTGCGGCTGCTGCGTTCGAGCGCCGCGCTGCTGCGGGGCACGACGCGTGCGCGGACCACCGGCAACGGGCGTGGCGCAGTACGGGCACACGGTCCAGGTGGGGTCGAGCGCGTGGTTGCAGGTGCCGCAAAGGTTCTTGAGACGCTGGTGGCAGTTCGGGCACAGCACGAAGTCGGCTTCCACCGGGTAGCCGCAGTTCGCGCACTCGCCGTACTTCATGAGCTCGCGCTGCTTCAGCGCGATCTCCAGCTCCTGCTCGTCGCGGTCGATCTGCAGCAGCGGCGGGCGCAGCAAGCAGTACGCGATGATGCCGAGCAACGGGACGAGCGCCACGATAGCCCACACGTACCAGTAGGAACCGCGCAGGTACGCATCGCGCACCACCCAGACGATGGACAGCACATACAGGATGACCAGCAGCACCACAACCACGGTGAACGCGGCTTGCAGTTCAGGAGTCCACAGCTGGTTAAGCAGTTCGCTCATTTCAACCTCGTTTTCTTGTATATTCAGCGACTGGTGCACAGGTATGGAAAACGCGCAATACATGCACACGATCAGTCATTATAGCAAAGTTGCCGAAAAACAAGCTCACGTGCAGGTAATTTCCGCAAGCTGTTGAATTCGAGGGCTGGTTCGAGAGCCGCCCCCTACCAGACTCTGAAGCTAAGCCCGGGCGCACGGAAGCGCGGCCGAGCCGAGCCGATGAGCGGGTTCGCGGTCGAGCCGGGCCGACGCACGGTTTCGGAGTGCCTGCGTGCAGCAAAATCGCCGGTTTGGCACGCCAGACCCGCCCGGATGCCATATTCCCAGGAGGCCGCCGAACACGATCTGGGGTTTCGCTTCGGCCTTTTTCGGGAAACGAGGCCGAAGTTCGTCGAGATGTGCCAAACCGACGATTTTGCTGCACCTCGACAAGCGAAACCGTGCGGAGGCGGACGCGAATCAACTTCCATGACAATGTTAGCCTCGTCAACCGTGCCGAAAACGGTTCCCAAATCGCACGATCTGGAAAAACGCCGGACGAAATACCGCGCGATGCCGAACAAGACAAGAGAACGGGGTCAGCGCCCCATCCATCCCCCGTCGTCCTGAGCGAGTGCGGCAAGTCGAAGGATAGCGATAGTGACGGACGCAACTCACAAAGAAAGCATTGAAGGTGGGTAGCGAACTTCTAGGATTGATCCTCGTCGGGGACGTACTCCATGATGTCGCCCGGCTGCACGTCGAATCGCTCGCAGATGCGAAGGATGGTGTCCGTGGTGACGGACTCCCCTTTGGAGAGCTTGGCGATGGTAGTTGACGAAAGCCCTATCTCTGTTTTGAGATCGGTCTTTTTATACCCCATCCGCGCAAGCATATCGAAAAGCTTGAAAAACCTAATGGAAGCCATCATTGTTCCTCCTCGCTGCTGACAGACTACCAGCAAACCGCAGCGTCGAAAAGCCGAGGATTAAAAGCACTATTTCCTTTTCATCAGCTCTGGATTAGAATATCCGAATATACAGATTTATTTCATTAGATTCGGATTTGAGGTTAAGATGTTCCGACAGTTACCGATCATCGAAACTATAGCCGATGCCGTCGACGAACTCACCGACGTGCGCATGACGCTCAGCGGCCTAGCCTCTTTAACCCTGGCGCTTGCGAACAGCGGCATGCACGAGCCCGACACCATAAGGCTGATCTCCTGCCTGCTAGACTACTGCGCGCTCACGACCGAAGCCGCCTCCGATAAATTCGACGAAGCTCCCCGTGATACGACTCGACCAGATCGCCTTTCATAACCGAGAAAAAAGCTATCGAAGCATCACGCCTGCGTGATATCTCCATGAGTTCACCTCGTTATCAGACGCGATCCAACCCTTTTTTCCTGCTCTTTGTCGAAAAATCAAAAGAACCGACCTTGTGCTTTCAGAGCTTCGTAATGATCCATATCTCGCATCTTGAACATTTTGGCAGGATGACCTCCGGCAACAGCACCCTTTGGAACATGATCGACGACGACACTCCCAGCCTGTATAACAGCGCCCTCTCCGATATGAGCCCCTCCAAGAACGATGACTTGATCCCCAAGCCATACGTTGTCTTCAATCACCACATCTTTATCAATCTTCGCCATACCATACGGAACGGCATCACCGTAGTCGAAGTCATGAAACGAACCAATTATCGAACACCCTCTTCCCGAATGAAAATTGCTCCCGATCCGAATTTCTCCTTCGCCAACAATTCTCATACCGTTAAAGTTAACGTTGTCTCCCAGAACGACGCTTTTCGATACCCATGAATAGCGATTCACTTTGAGACCTTTGCCCACCGTACGCGCACGGGTTCTCACGACCGCACCGAAAAGCACCTGCTTTACTTTCGAAATCAACCGTTTCACTCAGCATCCTCTCTCAAATCTATTGGTCACTCGCACCGTTCAAATAACGAGAATCCGAGAGCATTGTCATGTCTATCAAGACATCCGCAGGAATATCCACGCGAGCAACCCTTCCCACGACTTCCCCCACCAACGAGGGCGAGATGCCCGTGCCCGGTCTCTTAAACGTGAGCATCCCCTTATCTATCACGCTTCCAGCGGGTATATCCGCCGCCGCGACAAGAGACCGACGAGCATTGGCCCTTGCAGCAGTTTCCGATTCGCTATGTCGTAACGAGGAATCGCCAAGTAGTGTTTCAACGAAGCACACGCCTTCGAGGATCGTTCGGGCATCAGAGGGATCCATGGCGTGGTAATGGTCATTTCCTGGAAGCGTCTTATCGAGCGTGAAGTGCTTCTCCACAATGCGAGCTCCAAGCACGTAAGCCGTCTTGACAACCTCGGCAGAGGGGTCGGGCTTACAATGGTCCGAATACCCCACAATTACGTCTGGAAATTCCCGGGTGATCGATGCAATCCTGCTCAAATTAGCATGCTCGTACGGCGTTGGATATTCGAGCACGCAATGCAGCAGAGCGAGCGGACTGTCGTTCACGGCGCGTACCGCCTGAACGGCAGAACGCATCTCGGTCAAGTCGCCAGCCCCAACCGAAAGAATCATAGGCTTGCCTTTTCGAGCCTGATGCTCGATGAAAGGGATGTTCGTCAGGTCGGATGAAGACACTTTGTATACCCCCATCAGGGGTTCTAGATAATCAGCCGACTCGAAATCAAAGGGGGTCGAGCAGAAACCTATCCCGATCGAGTCGCAATAGACGGAAAGTTCTCGATACTCCCTCTCTCCAAACGAGTCGTATCGCTTGAAAAGCTCGTATTGGCTCGTTGAGGATTCCTCGCTCGTATCCCAATACGAAGGAGAATGTCGGGAAGCGAGCGATTCGGCCTTGTACGTCTGAAATTTCACCGCATGAACGCCAGCTTCGCTCGCTTCTTTGCACATGAGCTTTGCCGCCTCCATAGGGCTGATGCCACGCTGCCGAGCGATATCGTAATAATTGACGCCGATCTCAGCTATGAGTGTAAACGCCCCGCTTGCAATCCTATCCTCTAAGTTCATAGTACGTCTCCCAAAACGATCCTCTTTACTCTTCGTATCCCTAATCTCAAATCGTTCTCAAGCATCAGCTTGCGCATCTCTCGCCGTACGGACCTCGCCCCCGCAAGCCACGCTATTGTTGAAGCGAGGTCTTCGTCGGAAACCTCGCTTCCGAGCCCCAGGTTGATGAACCCGTTATCCATTTGAGCAAACGTGTGGAGCTGCTCGCGTTCGTTCTCCGCGAGAACAATTGTAGGCACGCCCATGCAGGCAAGCTCGAACGTGGTGCGCCCTTGGGAGGAAAGAGCCATGTCGGCCTTACGCATATGGTCGCTCATGCGCAACACGTTGCGACTCACCTCTATCCCGCACTCAGGAACGCTTTGCACCGCAGGATTGTCGTATCCCGAGCCGAGAACGAAATCAAACGTCACGTCCACTGCCTCTGCATTATGCCTTTTTGCCAGTTCGTACACCCGCGCCGTCAAATCGAGCGGATCCGTTCCTCCAAACGTGACGAGAATCCGGCGCACCTCATCCGAATCTTCCGAAGGCTGCGTTATAAGGAACTCGTCCCGCAAGCAGACGTACCCCTTACCCGAATACACGTTTCCATGCGGAGACGCCCCTTCGTAAATGGCGTTGACAACAGCATCGGCCAACCTTGCGCCTTCACCCAAATCCTCGAACGTCACCAAGCGCTTAACATACCTCTTCACATCAGCCATAAGACTGGCATCGCTATCAAGGCAATCGTATACGAATACATCGGGACGGCGCTCCTCCAGCCATCGGAGCATCTCTTCGTCGTCCTCCACCTCTAAAACCGGCATATTCGCCGATTTCAACTTGGCGATTCCTTCTCTATGACGTGCATTGCATACGAATACGACGTCATGCTCTATCAGTTCGTACCCAAGCGTTAATGCACGGTACACATGCCCAAGGCCAAGCTCCTTATGCCCGTCGACCCGAAACACGATGAGCCTTCGAGAGAGCATGGCTTCGCACACGATCCAATCTTGCATCGTGTCGATGTCGACCGCTTCGTCAGCAGGGACCTCAAAAACCGTAACGTTGTCCCCTATGCGAGACGAAGGCCCGATACACGAACGCTTCGAAACCAAAAATGCACCGGTTTCAACATAGTTCGGCGGAAGCTCCTGTCGATTGAGACGTCGTTCGTAATTCGGAACAAAACGATTCCGACCGTCTTTGCCCCAGCTCAAATGAGGAGCGTTTGTCGCACTCACCATCGTATCCGAATCGGAATTCAAAAACCGCTCAATCGCCGTATCGAGAGTGCGCACTGTTAGCAAAGGCGAGGTAGGCTGCATCGTGATGACGATGTCGTATCGCACACCCCGCAACGCTTCCACACGAACCACTGCGTCATTCACTACCGGATCGAGCGTAATATCGTCTCCGGAAAGTTCCGGGCTGCGCTCAAGAGCAACAACGCCATCGATCTGTTCTACGAAATCCAGTATCTCTCTCGAATCAGTGCTAACGGCAACATCGGTGATACAGCTGCTCTCTGCTGCACATGAAATCGCATAGTCAATCAACGGCCTGCCGTGCATAAGGCGCATATTCTTTCGTGGTATCCCTTTCGAGCCTCCTCGAGCAGGAATGACAGCGAGCACGTTCCTCTCCACATTCATCAAATGAAGGCACCTTTCCTGGAGACGACACGTCGACGAACAACCCTTTGATTCGGCGACTTTTCCAACTTCTTCGCAGCCCTACTCGCATCCGCACAACAAAAACCTTGATCATGTGCCGACGTGGCTAGAACGAACACAAAGAACAGCAAGTAATGACTCGTCATGGTCGAATGCATCACCATGCCGACAAGAAAAAACGGAACCCAAACGCCAGCCGTCTCTTTTCTGGCATAAGGGGCGATGACAATGCTGAACACAGCAAAGTAAAAAATTGTATAGAGAACCCCGTGCTTAAGAAGCAAGTTGATGACCGCGTGGTGCGGCTGCACAACCCTGTACCCATGCAACGAAGCACTCGCGAGCAAAGTGTCTTTATCGCCAAAAGGGTTTCCAATGTTCATGACGCGCCGGATGTCGATATCGTATCCACGAAAAATCAAAAGCGGATCCTTGGAAATCTGCTCGATAGCATAAAGATTGGAATTGAACCTGATAGCATTAGAGGTATCATTCAAACCTCGCGATGCTAAAGAGGCCGAAACGGTATCGCCTCCGACGACAGCCGTACTCCACCACCAGCTAAACGTCACGATTGAAAAGAACATGAGAGCGAAGAGCAAAAACAACACGACAGGATGCACGGATCTCGAAGGCTGAGAAACCGACCCCTTTCGTCGCGCTCTGATCCATATCACAGCATTTATTAAAGCAAAGCATAGAAGCATCATTTGATATCCCCTGCTGTTGAGGACGAGAGCCGCAACTACACATACCGCTACGCCAAGCTTTCGCTTCTCGTACCAGCACCAGCAGAAAAACAGGAACAGCACCACGCCAAAATAGTTCTTGTCGTACGAACCAAAAACATAATAAGGAGTTTCCGCGTCGCGGCGAAAAACGGAAACCAGCACAACCGCAAGGGCAAGGCAATAAAAGACGCGTTTCATGAAGGGACTAATCTCGAACGAGGACGGTCGTATGCAATAGAAGAAAAGAACCGTTAGCAGGAGAAAACTCGTGTCGATGAACAAATCCCGCATGGAATAGGGAGAAATCGCCATCGTGAGGAGAATCGAACCAGCAAGGCCGAAAAGGCAAAGGATCATCGGCAACGACATCTTTGTCTCGTCCAGCTCTTCTCTTCCAAAGAGACCGGTCGCAATCACCAATACTGCGGTAAGAACCACCGATGCATAAACTTTGTTTGCCGGCGACAAGAGAAAAAGAACAAGCAGCAAAAGAACCATCAAGATTGAGTACACAATGCCAATGTGACTTTTTCTCGCGCTCGGCGCTGTAGTATCAGTTTTTTGCGCAATCACGAATTTGCTCCTGTACGAACCATAGCTCCTGAACGTTTCATATAGAAAAGCCCCACTGAATACGTGAATAGGTAGGACACCGCGTTAGAAATGAGCATGAGAAGGCAAAGCACCCAAAGACTACCGACCCAAGAAGAGAAAGCAATCGAAGCGGCATACAAAACCAAACGGAACAGCGACGAAACAACCTGAAGGCGGGGCGGGGCAACTTTAAGAACTACGACCATATTGAACGAGTTGACAACCGCAAATATCGATGCTGCATTTCCCAACGGCATCAACGACAAGGCCTGGTCATAAAGCGTAGGATAGAGAATCATCGCGAACAGCGGCCCAATGAAGAAGGCAATCGCATACATGAAAAGCCCCACTGCGAGTATGAACAGATTCACTAAGTGATACCTGCGGACGGTTATCTTGACTACGCCGTCGCTCATGTAACTGAGCATGATGGAACTGATCGGTGAGGAGAAAAACGAGAACGTCTTGCCGAAAAAGGTTGCAACGTAATAGGTCGACACAGCCGAAGGCCCTAAGGCCGGATACAGCAGCAACCGATCAACGTACACCGACGAATAGGTGATGAGATTGCTCGCTATAAGAGACACATAGGTGCGCAGCGACGACCCAAAAAGCCTTGTTTTGCCATACGGTTCTGAAAACACGTTTGAGCATCGTGCAAAACATGCGAGGGCAAATGCTTCTCCAAGTATGAACACGAAAGGCCAGAATCCGCTTGCGAAAGCAACGCCCATACCTACCACATAACCCAAAGCAGTTAAGAGGTTGACTAGCAACAGCTTCTTGGAATTGAAATGAAGCCTGAACGCGACGAGACAATACGCCTTCACGATACTCATACCCGTAAGGATCCCAACAGCTAACGCCATCAATAGATCCATCGATAGAAGTTGCCAGCACACTATCGCAGTCGCCACTGCCAGTACGGGGGCAGAAATGGATAGGAGGTATTTGAAGTCTCCCGGTCCTATTCCGGCTTTCTCATAGCGTTCGTTGCGAATAATCCTCGTATTGCACAAGGTGCTCCCGAACGACGGCTCAAGCGCGTTGACGATCCCTATCGCCACCAGGAACAAACCGTATCGATCGCCGTCAAGCTTCCACGCCAAAAACGGATACACGAGAAGCTGCAGCGTCCCTACGAGAACCACGGTCGCACCGATAGTGAGAGCGAAATCGGTCGATGCTTTTTTCAAGAAGTCTTTTTTCATGGTTTCACGATCATCGAATAACCGTTTTGCCCCGATCAGGACTCAAGAAAGCCTCTAACGAGCCGTTCCGTATTCTCGAGCGCAGCCTCGTGCCAGACGTAGGATTTCAAGCTGTCAGAAACGGATTCGACCTCTACGCTCATGCGCCCCACAAATTCAGATGCGTCCTTCACAAGCTCGGCCGCACCTGACCTCATCAGCGGTTGAGCAATTTCACTGTCAACCGTATCCAGGATGAACACGCGCTTTCTATAGGCTATAGCCTCGAAAAGCACCGTGCTCGATATCCCTACGACAACTGTCGCCCTTTGCAGATACCAATCGATATCCCCGGTCTCCGCGATCTCAACCCTGGTGCCGACCTCCGTCAATTCAGGATGGACGACCCTCCACGAGTTTCTTTCGGAAGGATGCAGTTTCACGACAATGCGGTATTCGTTCGCACGCGGATCCCGAGCAAGATCGCACACGAACGAGGAAACCGCACCGTTGTCATAACCCTGAGACACCACCAAGACGAAAGGAACGTGCTCGTCTACCTGTTCTTTTTCGATGTCGAAAGACGCTTTCAACCCTCGCTCAAGCGGAATGGATCCTACGGCGATCATCCGTCGATCCCTATCCGGCACAACGCATTCGTCAATCCAATACTGACCGAATGCGGCGATACGGTCAGGAAGGTATCTTCCGCAGTCCGGCGCATCAAGATTGTACGCAATATGACCAGGCCCTATTTGCCCATGCTGGAGTTCGATTACCGGTATGTCCAGCTCATGAAGAACTTCGTTGCAGACGAGACAGAACACCGAGTAATGCTCGACCTCGACGACGCATTCAGGTTGCCATCTTGAGAAGATTTCACGAAACGATTTCGAAAGCGCGTAATAGCCAGTCACCACGTAAGAGGTTCTTTTAGCCAGAGCCTCCCGATCAATCTCGACATCGAATTCACACTCGAGCAGCCCCACCAATTCCGCAAGGTCGGACAAAACGCAACGAGACGCTTTCTCCCACTTTCTTGTTGCAAGAGCAACAAGCCATCTAGCCTCTAGGATATCCGTGTATATCGTAAGATCTTCAAGGGAGTCTTTTACATGGGCAAGCTTATGGGGACGCTCCAGAATCGAGCAGTCGTCTGCAAGGTCTCGAGCCAGATCCTCGAGGAACACGTTGCAAACGCCGTTCGAACCAGCGGTTTTCTTCCAATTGCCTAAAAAGACAACCTTCTTGCCTTCCCTTACCCCCGTCTCGATACCGCTCCGCGATTCACCCAGCTGCATGAGGAGACGAGGCAGGCTTCTTGCGATATTAGCCTTTGAAAACTGCGCATGAAAATCAGGATGCCCACCGAATTCGAAACGTCGAACCTGCTTGCATACCGAGTCGAACAGCCACTTCCTCAGAAGATGCCAATAGTGCATGCCATCGACATTTCGACTGAAAACATCATGGCGATTCTCAAATGCAAGAAACGCTTGCACGAGAAGCACCCTGTTCCCGTAATCCACTCCAGCCACGCCCGGTTCGTTCAAATCCGTAAACAAACTCATAGCCGCCAAAAGCTTCCATAAGACGAGAAGCGCTTCGCGTCCAATATTCCTTTAACATCCAAAAGCACCTTGCTTTCGTCGGGCTTGTCTCCGAAGAAAGCATCAATACGCTCGAAGCCCAGCTCTTTGAACTCATCATGGGCAACCGCGACAATCAGGCAATCTGCGTTCGCAATATCACCCGACTCGCGTAGCTGCATGCCGTAAACCTGCTTCACCTCGTCTCCCGAAGCCCAAGGATCCACCACCGACGGCTCGACTCCATATTCCTTTAGCCTCATGACAATGTCGTACACCTTGGAATTTCGAACATCGGGACAGTTCTCTTTGAAGGTAATGCCCAAGACGACCACGTTCGAGGACTTGGGAGCAAGCCCAACTCGCACCATCTCCCTGATGGCCGTCTCGGCAACAAACCCTCCCATGGCATCGTTCACTCTTCTGCCCGAAAGAATGATCTGAGAGTGGTAACCGAGCTTCTCGGCCTCGTAGGTAAAGTAATACGGATCAACGCCGATGCAATGCCCACCAACCAGTCCTGGTTTAAAGCCGAGCGCATTCCACTTCGTGTTCATGCCCTCCACGACTTCGCTCGTATCGATACCCATGCGGTCGAAGACCATGGCAAGCTCGTTCATGAAGGCAATATTGATATCGCGCTGGGAGTTCTCCACTACCTTAATTGCTTCAGCTGTTTTGATCGAGGAGACCGGATAGGTGCCTGCCTCTATCACGATGTCGTACACGCGTTTGATTTCTTCAAGGGACTCATCATCCATGCCCGAAACGATTTTTCGGATAGTGGTCAAGGTATGGACTTTGTCCCCGGGGTTGATTCGCTCAGGACTGTAACCCACTTTGAAATCAACGCCGCACCGCAATCCGGATTCCCTCTCAAGGATAGGAACGCATACGTCCTCCGTGACCCCAGGATAGACGGTAGATTCGAAAACCACGATCGAACCCCATTCAAGGTGACGGCCAAGCATGGTCGACGCCCCAACAACCGGCGACAGATCGGGGGTCTTGTCCTGATTGATCGGAGTAGGAACAGCAACTATATGAAAACGCGCTTCCCGTAAACGTTCGGGATTCGACGTGAAGTCGACGCCTGTGGAGCTGATCGCCTCGTCGCCTACTTCTTTCGTCGGATCGACCCCCTTTCGGTACAAGCGGATTTTCTCTTCGTTGACATCGAATCCGACAACTTCGATATGCTTAGCGAACTCAACCGCTATCGGCATGCCAACATATCCCAGTCCGATAAGGGATAGCTTCGTCTTCCGCTCGACCAAATCTTGGTACACGCTCACTTTACCGTTTTCCTATTCTCTTCAGAACTGCATGAAACATCTGCCAAAACAGGCAGTAGCCTGCATATGGCTTGCTCAAACCTTCAATCTCCGTATACAGGAACCATGTTCCCTTCACTGCCGAAACCTTATTCGCGCTGAGCGAATCGCTTCGCTTCCTATTCGCCGCCAACACTTCATCGAACCCATGAAGACATCCGTACAGCTTTATAACCTGGAGCCACGTTGCGGCATCCTGCCTTTTTCGTATATCCGGCATGACGAGAGCTTTTTTATCGACGAGCTCGGTATCGAACATGATCGTGTGCGAGCAGGTGGGAGGTTTTTTCAGAAATTTTTTATAGTCGAGACGCTCATCGATATGAACGATGTTGCGAAAGCTTCCGTCTTCGTTCACCGTCTCGTACGACGTCATGCATGCTCCGAAACGGTTCTCGGTCATGAAGGTGATCTGCCTCTCCAACTTCTCTTTCTTCCAGTAGTCGTCGGAATCCAAATAGGCAATAAACCTGCCGCACGCAGCCGCTAAAGCCCTGTTCCTAGAAAAAGCCGCTCCCCTGTTGCAATCGTTTCTCAATACGACGAAACGATGATCCCGCTCCGAAAACTGAAGGGCTATCTCAAGCGATCCATCCGAACTGCAGTCGTCAACCAGAATCGCCTCCCAGGAAGACAGGCTTTGAGATACGATCGAATCCAATGTTTCAGCCAGATATCGCTCGCAGTTGTAAAGAGGAATGATGATGCTCACGAGTGGGGCGTCGGCCTCGCCGAATTCCCAAAACTCGATCAGATGCTCGTCAGCGCCGGCGTGTATGGAGCAGAACTTTCGCACTTCGAAGGCGCGCGTCTTATCGTCGCGTAAAGACTCCACTTCAGAAGACAACGCTCATACCCCCGTCTTGTTGATGATGGATTTGAATGTTTCGAGAAATACAACCACGTCCAGTTTGAGATTCGCGTTCCGCACGTAGTACAGCTCAAGTTGTTGGCGACTGCCGTCTTCGTAGGTTGCATCGTTTCTTGCTTGAACCTGCCACCAGCCGGTGATGCCGGGCTTCATGCTCAGGAAAGCGTCCACATCCGTACCGTACGCAGGCAGCTCGTCGGCCACCACGGGACGCGGGCCCACGATGCTCATAGAGCCAGCAAGCACGTTGAGGAACTGGGGCAGCTCGTCGAGGGAGGTCCTGCGCAGGAAGCGCCCGACTCGCGTGACGCGGGGATCGTCCTCCACCTTGCGCTCGCTTCTCCACTGCGCCAGCTGCTCAGGGCTCAGATGCTTCTCGACATCGTCGGAGTCGGCCACCATGGTGCGCAGCTTGAAGATGCGTAACGGTTGGCCGCGATAGCCGATGCGCTCTTGGCGGTATATCGGCGAACCGGGGGATTCGAGGCGAATGATCAGTAAGAGCAGCGCGATCGGCGCCAAGCCAACAACGACCACGCACAGCGAGAACGCTATATCGAAAGCGCGTTTAACAAAGCGGTAGACCAGACCGTTCCCGGCGGTCTCAGCGACGTGCTCCTCCTCAGAAACAGCGAACGCGCTTTCCCCGGCTTCCGCCGCTAGCGTGCCGCCTTCGAGTAAATCTTCTGTTGTCGTTTGAGTTTCAACCACCAGCACACGACCCTTGCGGTCAGCACCCCCCCCCCCGTTGAGCGATTCAGCCTCATGCGGACTTCCTCACGATTTCCAGACCGACGCTGGCGGGGACGGTACGACCGAACAGGCTGACGTCGATGTAGGCGCGACGCTTGTGGCGGTCGATCTTGCGGATGTCGCCCTCGAAGCCCATGAGCGGACCGCGCGTGACGGTGATCTTGTCACCGCTTATGTAGCCCTCGCTCATGCGCACGGTATGGTTGCCGTCCATGAACGACAGGAACCAGTCGCGTTCCTTACCAGTGAGCGGGAAGAACGAGTTCTCCTCGTTGCCCAGCAGACGAATGGGCATGGGCACGCGCGACAGCTCCCTATTGAGAGCCTCGGGGTCATCGGTCACGAAGAACAGGTACCCCGGGAACAGCAGCCGCTTCACCAGGCGCCATTCGCCGCGGATCTTCCACATGACCTCGTATTCGGGCATGAAGCAGTCCTCCATGACGGAGGGCGGTACCAAACGGCGGCACATCTCGAGCGTCGAGGACTCACGACCCGCTTGCACTTGC